>JAIEPM010000008.1 GCA_019748395.1 Candidatus Obscuribacterales bacterium | reverse complement strand
AGTTCACCGTGCCGTTCTGCAGTTGCTTGACGGCATCGTTGAGGGCGGTTTCCGTGTCGCGCGCCTGGCTCGTAAGCTCGGCGACAGCGATGCGCTCTGCTTCCGGACGGGCAGCCCAGCTTTGCAGACGTCCGACCTCCTGCAAGAGCGCTTCGAGAAGCTGCTGTTCGGTCAACGGCTTCACCGGCATCGGGCAGATCACCGGCTGCGGTTCCGCATCATTCTTCTGCCACCACGCCTTGCCGCCGGCCGGGGCTTCCGGCTTGGGAGCGGCGGTCTGGCTTTGCGGCTTCACGAAGTCGGCAGCGTTGAACTGCGCTTCGTCATCGGCAGGCTCGTCAGCCTTAGGCGCGCCGAAGAGCAGAACTTTGGCTGCCGCGAACCCGCGACTGCGCGCCTTGCCGAAGCCGCGTTCGAAGCTGGGGTCGTTCTTGGAAGCGACGTAAGCCGCGTAGGCAAGGACCACCGGCACCGCCGTCAGGAGCGCCGCCGTGCCGAGCAGGCTACTCAGAACGAACTGAGCCAGGACCGTGCCGGCCACGCAGGACCAGGACACGAAGCGCTGCTGCTGCCACTTGTAGCGCGGCACGCAGCTGAGCACGGCGACACTGACCAAACCGAGCAGGGGCCCGAGCAGGAAGAGAGAGAGAAGGGTAGTCATGTTTAGATCTCCGTTAGAGTTCCACTTGAAGATGTAGGGCAGGAGCGGTTACAACAGAGCCGCTCGACTGCGCACGCAAGCAAGGAATAGACTGCCGCTCAGCTTAGTTGCCGGCCAGTGGCTTGAAGAGCAGCACCGCGTCGTTCGGCTTCACCAGCTGGTTGAGGTTGGCCGGCACGCCGTTGATCCGCACTTCGTGGTCGGTGGGGTCGAGTTCGGCGACACGCAGGACATCGAGCGCCGTCGAGCCGTTCGGCACCTTCTTGAGGGTGACGATGCCGGGCTGCTTGCCGACCTTGACCGCGAAGACTTCCGGAAGGGTTTCGTTGCTGTTGGTGGACATGGTGAATGGTACCTTTCGAGTGATTCCGCTTTTGCAGCGGAGGTGTCTGAACAGCGGTAAATTCAGCCGAGACATATTCGGCTTTAAGGCGTATACAAACGCCTCACCGCATAGTTTGGGAAAACAAGCTTGAGAAAATGGAAGAACTTGAGTCGCTAGGAAAAGCTAGCTATCAGTCTTCGAAGCGACGCGTGTAAATCGCGGGCGGACGGAAGCATTCCATGATTTCGTGATCGAGCAGATCTTCCTGCCCGTTCTCGATGGCGAACCAGCGGATCAATTGCCAGACCGCCTTCTCCGCCAGGATACCGGCGCTGGGACCGAGCGAAACCTTGCCGCAAGCCGAGCGTTCGACTTTGGCGTCGTCGCAGAGCGTCGACTCCCAGCCGTTCACTTCCGGCAACGAGCAGGGATTGATCGTGTAAATGTACATCGAGTCGGCGCCGAGCCGAGTTTCGATCATGAGCTTGACGCGCGACTTGAAGCGCAGGGCACGCTCCCAGATTTCCTTGCGCGAAGCCATGGTGTCTGTGAGCAAGAAAACGATCGGGCCGAGCTCCTGCGAGCCGTCCACTTTCTCGCAGCGCGCATCGAGCTTGAGTCCGGTCTGACGATAGACCAGCTCGCTGAGCGCATCCACCTTCTTCTTGCCGATGTCGTCGTTGCCGAAAGCCTGATTGCCGATGTTGTGGCGCGCCACTTCATCGAAGTCGAAGACCCGGATTTTCTGAAGTCCCAGCTTCGCAAGGCTGAGAACCACCTTGGAACCGGTGGCACCGGCACCAATCACATCGATGCGGCGGTTGCCGAAGGCATCCGGATCGATGATCGAGATGTGACGGGTTGTGTCAATCATGAACTAGTTTCCTTTTCAGAAAGAGGATTGAGTGAAAGAAAACCGGCTTTAGCGCCGGTCGGAGGAACCTTTGTTGCTGTTCTGCTCGTCCGGCGTACCGAGGAAGAAAGCTTTCAGCAACCCGAAGAAACCCGGACCGCTTGCCTCTTCTTCAAGCCTGGGCTTGGGCGAAGCCCAGAGTGGCGCTACCGGCACAGACCCGGCACGCTGAGTCCGCCTGGCTTCGATGCATTTGGCGCAGTTACAGCCGGGCCGGGGAGTGAAGCCCGCCGTGGGCGGGCAGTTGCTCGTCGATGGGCTGTACGGCTTCGTCACTTGCACGGGCCGGCTCGGTCCGAAGTCGCCTGTCGTACCGGGACCACTGGCTTCACCATCGATGACGAGTTCGCGTTCCACTTGCGAGAAAGCCGTGTAGGGGGCGGTATCGCGGGGCTCGTCCGCGCCGAAGCTGCCGCTGCGGCTGCCGTATCCACCACTGTTGCTCTGGCTGCCGCTGCCCCAGAAGCCAAAGCTTCGGCTGACACTGCGCACTTTCTTCTTGAACTCTTCGTTGACGGCGGCTCGCAGTTCCGGAGTGATATCCGGTCGATACTTGAGAGCGCGCGCCGAACTGAAGAGCTGCCGCAAGCCGCTCAGGAAGCCGTTGTCGGTCTTGTACCACTCCGGATCATCACTTTTCCGGCTCTCATTCAGCGAAGCAGCCACAGGGGCCGGCGTCGGCTCCGTCAGCTTCTTTTCTGGAAGAGGCTTCTCATCCGGCTGCTTGTCAATCTTCACGAGCACGCTGCCGTCGGCAGCGATCGGCTCACCGTTGATTTCGATGGTCGGCGTTTGCTTCAGACGGGCAGCAGCCTCCTCTTCTTCTTTGCGACGACGGGCACGCGCCAGGAAGTCATCGGTGTAAGCCTTGCGCTTCTGCTCGTCTTCCGCCTTGTGGCGCGCCGCTTGCTCGGAATCAGGATCTTCGACGGTCCATTCCACATCTTCGAATTTCAGCCCTTCCTCATACATGAAGATGTCGAAGTTGGCCTGACCGTGCTTGTTGAAGATGCCTCGAATCACCCAGGGATAGCCGCTTTCCTCGAAGCAGAAACGCTGCTGCCCGGTGTTGGCAGAACGACTGCTGCCGTAGTCATTCAGCATGCTGCGATCATCGGTGGGCGAGGGATTCGTGCCCATGCGCACGTGAGAGTGCCCCCAGAAGCGCAGCTTGTTTACATCCCACTCTTCTTCCGGACCGCTGGTGTCGCCGTTCAGAAGTTCCATGGAGAGCTCCGAGAGCCCTTCGTTGCTGATCTCGGTTTCGGTTTCGTGAACTTCCTGCTTGAAGAGGAAGCAGTTCTCGATGAAGAAGTCGCCGCTTGGAAGGCGGCGCACCGTGCCGAGCCAGCCCACCTCTTGCTGGGCGATCTCGACATAGAGCGTGATCAGCGCGAAAGACCGGCGCGAGAGAATCACGCGCGGCTTCTTCGGCTCGCGCTTCGGCAGGAAGCTGGCACGCGCTTTGAAGTTATGAGGGAGCGGCGCTTGTTCGGAACGTGAAAACATGGTTTGTCCTTTTCTCAGGAGTTAGTGATAGGCCAGTGACTGAGGAATCCGGCAAAGGGCGACTCGGCATCCATCTCTTCGATGAAGTCGATTGCCATTTGCGCCAGAACGGAGAGCTTCAGGTCGGCAATCAA
>JAIEPM010000343.1 GCA_019748395.1 Candidatus Obscuribacterales bacterium | reverse complement strand
TTCTATATCATGAACCGTATCGTGATCAAGAATCAGCGCCGATTTGCTCGGGGCCAGTTCCATCGGCGAAACAGTGCCCAGTGAGTCGGGCTGGGCGGCTGTGATCACATCGTAGCTGCCGCCGGGCCAGGAAAAATGATACTCGCCTTCTTCGTTGCTGAGCGCAACCGAATCGAGATTGACACCGACTAAATTGACCGTCGCATTCGGAACCGGATTGCCTTTGTAAAGCACTCGCCCGGAGAGGCTGTAGCCTGCCTCCAGCGAGTAGTTGCGTTTGCGATCGCTGTCTACGAAAATGGAAGTGATTGTTTTCTCGGCAAGATGCGAGTCCTCGGCCGGAAGCAGGCGGATGTTGTAAGTGCCTTTCTGGACAAGGCATTCAAAGCTGCCGTCTTTCTGAGTCGTTGCAGTTACCGACATTGAAATTTCTTTGGCAAAAACATTGTCCAGTTTGTCCATGCCTCTGACGATAGCTTTAGCTCCCGAAACCGGGTGACCTTCCGCATTGCTGACTTTACCCTTGAAACTTATTAAAGTCGGCAAGCTAATGTCGTGCTTCGTATCCTTTTTGAGTTCCAGAACTTGAAAGAAAGGGCAAAGGAAGGGCGTGTTTCCTTTTTTGCCTTTAACTTTGACTGTTGCTTCGCTGTATCGAAGGGCTAGATAATATTTCCCTTGCGGCAAGCTCAAGCTGAAATTGCCGTTTTCATCCAGTTTTTGGGCAACGCGAATTACATGCGGTTCTATCCCGAAAACCAGAAGTTCGGCATCGCTGATGGTGCGTCCTTGAGCATCGCGGACTGTGCCTGAAAGAATAACGCCGGCTTTCAAAATCAGGTCGAAATTTGTATTGCTGGTGACTTTGATAGCTTCTATAGATTGCCTGGCAAAACGAGTGTGTTCGCCGGGAATCAGCTCGATGCAATAAATGCCCTTTCTGACATCGAAACTGAAAGTGCCTTTGTTGCTGGTTGTTTGCTCGCAGAGGAAATGCTTGACCAGAGAACCGCTTTTGCGCCAGTAATCGTATAAGCGGATTGAGCTGCCCTGAACAGGCAAGCCCATACTGCTAACGCTTCCACCTAAATTGAAAGACAATTCTCTCGTAACGACCATGACTTTAGCCTCGCCTAAATATCTCTGGAGTTGAGCATTGTATTACGCCGGACCTCGATTCTTCCACAGTTTTGAACCCCATGTAATCGTAGGCGGCCGCCAGTACCGCAAAAGAGCCTGTGGCAATTTTTAGACGGGCAGGATCCAGCCTTTCGGCTTCAGCAAAGGCTTCCGCGAAGCTTTTGTATGACTTTGCCTCTGCTCCCAGAGCTTCAGCCATCCTGACAATTTCTGCGGACGGCAGCACCGCTCGCCGTCCTTGAGACTCCGAGGCAAAAACTCTATCTCCAGGCTTTAGAAGCGTTTTAAGGATCTGCTCTGCTTGTTTGGTCTGATAAAAACCGATTATGAATGAGCGTTCTTTCTTTGGAAATAATTCATCAATACTTTCTTTCAGAGCTTTTGCTCCAGATTCGTTGTGAGCGCCGTCAAGCAATAGATTTTTGCTTTCAATAAATTGCAGGCGGCCAGGCCAGAAAAAATTTTCAAGTGCGGAGCTGAATTTTGAAAGGCAAGATTTCTTTGTTCTTATCTCCCAGATTGCCAGTATTGCTGCTGAAAGCAAGGCGTTTTGCCTCTGGTAGCCTAGTTGCTTTTTCAGGCAGCTTTCGATATCAATTTGCTCGAGTCGCAGCTTCAGAGCCTGAAGCATTTCTTTCTCTGCCTTTGAAACACCGGCCGCATAAAAGTTCTCTTTTTCTCCAAGGCAGATTACGGGCGCCTGCTTTTGCCTTGCGGTTTGCAAAATACTAGCGAGCGCTTCGGCTTTGCAGGCTGTAATCAGCGGCACTCCCTCTTTAATTATTCCGGCTTTTTCTGCGGCTATTAAAGACTCGGTTTCACCAAGAATATGCATGTGATCCAGCCCGATGCTGACTATGGCGCTTACAACAGGGGCTTTGAGAACATTGCTGGCGTCCCAGCGACCGCCTAGCCCGACTTCGACTACGGATGCTTGAGCTTGATTCTCTGCAAAGTGAAAAAAGGCTGTGGCTGTTAGTAATTCAAACCAGCTGAGCTTGCCGTGTTCCGGGTGCTTTGCTGCAAAGGCTTCTGAAAGTGATCTGAGTTTAGTGAGCACCGCCGCTAGTTGCATATCACTTATAGCTTTGGCATCGACTTCGAAACGTTCATTGAATTTGAGTAAGTGCGGTCCTGTGTATCTGCCTGTTTTGATGCCTGCTTCCACTAAGGTCTGAGCAAGCATGCAAGTCACCGAACCTTTGCCGTTAGTGCCTGCAATATGCAGGGAAGGGCAGTTGTTTTGCGGATTGCCGTTTTCGCTCATGAAGAGCGAAAAGCGTTCCAGCCCAGGTTTGATTTGTGTTGGTGCAAGGCTTTCAACGTATTCGATTGCTTCTTGGTAGTTCATGCGATTAGAATTTAAGCAGCAGCATATTCATTGGCACGCCGTGGCTGCCGGCTGGAGGCAAAATTGGCTCTTTATACACGTCAAGATCTTATCGGTACTGATCAAATTTATGAAGGCGTCATATTCAAGGTCCGCAAGGATTCTTTAAAGCGGCCGGGCGGCGAGCCTATAAGCCGTGAGGTTGTGGAGCACAACGGCGGAGTTGTTATTGCTTGTCAACCGGCTCCCGGTCAGGTTCTTCTTATCAATCAGTATCGTTATCCTATAGATGAAGAGCTTCTAGAGCTCCCGGCCGGGCGGGTCGAACTCGGTGAAGACCGCCTTGCTGCCGCTCAGCGTGAGCTGACTGAAGAAACGGGCTATCTGGCTAAAAACTGGCGCGACTTAAGTCATATGTACTCGGCACCGGGTTTTTGCACTGAACTGCTTTCCTTTTATCATGCCAGTCTGCTTGAGTTCAGGGGCAAGAATCTTGACGAGGACGAAGAAACCGAAGTTTTGATTGTTGACCTCGAGGAAGCCTGGTCCTGGGTGCAAAGCGGCAAAATTCGCGATGCCAAGACTATTGCCGGTCTGGCTTTGCTTATACATCCCTAAGAATTTTCAGAAACTTTGTCGATAACGATCTGTTAAAGCCGGGCTGTCGAAGTCTTTGCTCCTGCTATACTTTGCTTCGATTTATCTTGCGCAAGAGGCGTCTAAATGGCTAAGAAAGAGTCAAACCCTGAAGGAATGAGCCTTCCCATGATTGGCATGTTGCTAATGGGTGGTCTGGGAGCTGTTGTTGTCGCTGCCCAGTGTGAAGTCATCAAGGTGTGGCCGTTACCGGTCTCGGTTGCCCCCTATTTCGGCGGTGAAGTCGGATTCTGGTGGGGTCTGGTAGTTGGAGCCGGAGTCGGCGCTCTTGTTGGTTTCATTGCCGACGAGAAGCACTACAACAACTAAGATTCGAACTGAAAAGTTCAAAGTCCTTCCTTTTAAATATTTATTTGTCGCATCACTCTGCATTGCATAGAAATTGTAAGTGATGTAATTCTTGAGATATTGACG
>JAIEPM010000361.1 GCA_019748395.1 Candidatus Obscuribacterales bacterium | reverse complement strand
CAAGTCTTGCAAATGATGAATGATCCGCAGCGACAGGCTGCTGTCGGCGAGCTTATTTCCATGCTGCAAGGAGGCGAAGATTCACAGCAGGCTGTTCGTCAATTGCTGGCTTCTTTAAATTCAGCCTCTCCTGAAGGTGCACAGCAGCTGATGCGCATGTTGAATAATGCTGAGGAAAGACCGGTTGCCCGCTTAATGATGACTCAGTTAGCTGCTGCTGAACGAGATGTATTGCTTTCTGTTATGCGTAACCCCGCGCAGGCTCGCGCCGCCGAAACGATGCTCAGTATGCTCAGGAGCAACGAATCAGCTCAGATGACCGGTCTTCGTAATTTGTTGAGCGCAAACAATGAAACAAGACAGCAGTTCATCAGCATGCTCAATGCTGCTGAGAGCAGAACCGGTGCAAGACAGCTGCTGAGTCGAATCGCAACTGTTGATCAACTTAATAATCTTGGAAATTTGTCCAGAACCCCCTCCCTGAGTGGAGCTTATGCTGAGATTCAGAGTATGCTTTCGTCCTCCGATCCGCAAATAAGGCAAGCCGGACTGACTGCTCTTGAGTTTGGTTTGGGGCGCAATTCAACAGCTCCTGAAATACTGAACATGCTAAATGATCCGGCGAGTCGACGGGATGCACGACAGATTCTAATGAACAGCGATGCTTTCACTGCTCGAAACATTGCCTTGATGATGAGCAATCCGGATAGCAGAGCTAGCGGGCAAGCTCTGCTGAATATGCTCAACGATCCGGCACAGCGTCCTCTTGTGCAAACTTTAGCTCGAAGTGGTCCTGCGCAAGTGCAGGCATTTCTCGACTTGAGAGCGAATCCTCAAACTGCCGATGCTGCTCGGATGGTGCAAGAATTGTTGAGTGACGATGATAGTTCATCTATGGGATCTCAGTTGCTTTCGATGCTCAGCTCCCGCAACGCCACAGAGCGTCAGCGAGGTCTTGAGCTTGCCGGCCGACTTGCTGATGAAAATAGTCGTGAAGGAGCGCAGGCTTTGCTGCAGCTGGGATTGTCCAGCCAAGATCTTGCTCAAATGATCGGCATTGCAAATAATCCTCAGAGTCAAAGCGCTGCCTCTCGAATAAGTTCACTTCTGAGTGATACAAGAAACATCGGCAATCGAAATGCCGGACTCGTTCTCTTGCAAATGCTCAATAGCACTGAAGCTGCCACAAGACAGGAAGGACAGCGGCTGCTTGCCATGATGAACGACAGTCGCCATCAGGATGCAGCTCTCAGACAATTGCGCCTCCGGACGCCTGTGTTTAACTCCGGGAAAATGGGCTGAAGCAGAACGCCGACAGACAAAAAGCAGAGGACTCGCTAATGCGAGTCCTCTCTTTTGAATCTTCAGATCTAGTCTTACTTGATTTCGATCTTGGCGCCTGTAGCTTCGAGCTTGGCTTTCATAGCTTCGGCATCTTCCTTTTTGACCTTTTCTTTCAAAGGCTTCGGAGCTGAATCTACGAGGTCTTTTGCTTCTTTCAAGCCGAGACCTGTAACTTCGCGCACAACTTTCAGAACTTCGATCTTCTTGTCGCCGACTGAAGTCAGGATAACGTCGAATTCGGTCTTTTCTTCAGCTGCAGCAGCCGGAGCAGCACCAGGCATAACAGCCATGGCCATCGGAGCAGCAGCGGTAACGCCGAATTTGTCTTCCATGAGTTTTTTCAGTTCTGCAGCTTCGATGAGTGTGAGGCTGCCGATTTGCTCGAGCAAATCTTCGACAGAAAGTTTAGTAGCCATTTTTGAAATCTCCTTTTGAGTTCAATTTGTTCGGTTTTTTACTGGCAGTACTTATGCAGCGCTGTTGTTCTTTTCGGCAACTTTTTCGATAAGAACAGCAATGTCGCTGATGATGTTGTTGAGGATGCCTGCAATGCCCTGAGCACCGGAATTCAAGCCGCCTGCGATGCCGCCCAGGAGTACTTCCCGGCTTGGCAGTTCTGCTACAGCTTTGACTTGATTGGGTGTCAGTAGTTTCCCTTCAAGCACGCCGCCTTTGACTTCACCCTTTTTGACTTCTTTGAAGAAAGCAAGAGTGGTTTTAGCCGGGCTGGCAGGATCTTCAGTTCCGAGAATCAGAGCCGAAGGTCCTTTTGCTATTTCACCGAGCGGTGCGAAACTGCCCTTGGAGCTAGCAATGTTGATGAGGGTATTCTTGGCAATTTTGCATTTAGCTGCATCTTTATCGAGCCTGCGACGAAACTTGGTGATTTCTTCAACGGAGAATCCGCTGAGATCTGCCACGATTGCGACGCTGCTCTGATTAAAAAGCGCCTCAAGCTCCGCCACAAGTTCTTGTTTTTTTGTTTTGGTAGCCATTAATGCCTCTCTCTTTTCAGAGGTTGGGTTGCAAAATGCCGTGACTTTTAGAGGAGCTTCAAAAAAGCAAAATCCCTGGGATGAACTATCCGCAGGGCACACAAAACAGGAGACTAGTCTCCTTCAACTTTTAGTTGTCGTTTGTGACCTCTAGCTGGCGGTTCGAGAACCTTTCAGAGAACCGGAGTTCTTCACCAGACTGTCTACGGTCGCTTCTTCACAGAAGCACTGGGCATTGTCCCAATGTCCGTATCCTGCCGTCAAGGGCGGGCTCACTCTAAGTAACAAAGCGTTAAAGCCCGTGCTCCGCAGCTTCTTGCAAATTGCTCCTGCAGCCTGCTTTAGCAATGAGATTGAAAGTTTCTCATTTCGTTTTCTATTTTGCCGATTCTGCCGGTTTTGCCGATTCCGACGGGTCGCTGAAGAGCTCTTGCTTCTTGCGCAGTCCTTTGATTATCTCAGCAGGCACACCCAGGTTGTTTTGAAGCAAATAAGCAGGATTGCTAGCAAGCCACTGAGATAGGGATATTTCTTCGTAATTGCCGGAATTGAAAACAGCAAGCATCTCACATTCTTCGTTGCCGACTGATTCGATGTAATGACCATAACCCATGGGCACGTAACCGACGTCGCCTGCTTCAAAATCACGGGTGATTTTGCGTCCTTCAGAGCCAAAGACAGTCATGCGAGCGTGACCTTTTAGATAGTATTGCCACTCATCTGCATTTGGATGCCAGTGCATTTCTCGAATTGCAAAAGGCTTGAGCTTCAAAATCGCACCGGACATGGTGCTGGAAATCGGAAATTCTTTTTGCGAAACAAGGTTGAAAGTGCCGCCGGCTACTTGCTCTGGAATTTTTGCTCCAAGCCGAAACCTGTGCGTGAGCGGCGGTGGGTTCATACTAGCCGGTTCAGGATAAGCCGGCAGAGCTTTGGGAACAGGTCCCTGAGCTATGTAGACTTCGCTTTTGGGAAACTTGTCAAATGCAGAAACCGGCATACCGAATTCTTTGGCGAGCACTTCTTTTGGTGTTTGTGCAATCCAATCACTTAAACTGAAAGTAGCGAATTCCGAGAAATAGCCATTGTCGAAAACGAGGATGAAATGACACTCTTCATCTCCGATTCCCTGTATCGAATGACCATGACCGCGAGGAAAATACCAGACATCGCCTGGACCG
>JAIEPM010000484.1 GCA_019748395.1 Candidatus Obscuribacterales bacterium | reverse complement strand
GTCTGATTTGCCCTAGCCCGTTTGCTTAAGCCATACGGTTGGCTCTTTCAAGAGCCTCCTGAGTTGCCTGAGCTTTGAGCACTGCCGCAATCTTATTTTCGATGCCACTGATCAAATTCTTGACGGAATTTGCAGCCGAATCATTACGAATAATGTTTTCTTTGATGGCTTCCGGTCCCTGAGCAATTATGTTCTCAGTCTTGGCTTTGAAGCCTTCCGGATCTGTCTTCATGCTCATCCATGAGGACATTTCGCCGCACTGATTCTGACAAGCTGATTTTGCCGAATCATAGTTGTTAGCGGAATTTTCTCGACCTTGCAATTCATCTCTGAAGGCATTGGCTTGATTCTCGCCAGTCTCCCGCATGCCACCGTCGCCGGTATTTTGAATCTCGTTATTGCTGCCCATTTTCCTGTTCCCCGCCTTTTAATAGAATCTTTGTCAGACCTACGCCGAACCATTCGCCATAAATGCGCAATCAAAGATGCACCGCCACAGGCTTGCCCCGCGATCCGCTTGCGCTGCCCGTCTCAGTAAAACTTGATTGACATCATCGATGTTAAGGCAGGCCGGAACAAGATTCAATTCAACGGATCTCATTATTGACGCTTTTTGGGGGGAGGACCACCACTGAACGGGCTGTCTTCATCGAGGTTTTCAAGGGGGATCTGGCCAGCAAACATTCCTGTTGAATTTTGCGCAGTCTGCGTTTTCGGCATTTCGCCCGACCCTTGACTACTCACTTCTTCTTTCTTTCGATCTTCGCTTAAGCCCGTCTTATCGAGCTTGTCAGCAGCATTTGCGCCGGTCGGTTTTTCGGCAGCCGGAATAAAAGTGGAATTTGAATCCTTTTCGAGATTGCTTTCATCGACCGCGCGCAACTGTGCCGCCAGCTGCTGACGCCTGGCCAGAATCGAAAATGGAACATCGTAAGCATCGTCATCATCCACTAAGCTATCGCTCAATTCCTTTTTTGCAGCACTGATTGTTTCCTCATCAAGCAAATCATGAAGAGGATCGCGACGAAGGCTTGTTGAACTATCTATATTGAAAGTAGCTGAAGACTTGAAAGGCTTCTCATCTTGAGCAGGTCCCAGCCTGGGAGAAATTGCAAAAGTTTTTTCGGCAGTAGTTTCAAGTTCATCACTCACAAACGGCGGCGGCGGAGCTGGAGCTGAGGACTCCTGAGCGGCAGCCTCTTGTACAGGCAGGACCTGATCCACATGAGGACTTTCGGCGCTAAAAGGCAATCCCTCGGAAGTTTCTACCGGGTACGCATCAGTTGGAGCATTCAAGCTGAATTCGACTGAATAAGCAGAAAGTGTTTCAGCGACAAATTCCTTCAGCTCAAGATGCAAACGTTTCAATTCGCCTAAGACCGGCTCTATATCCGCCTCGGGCTCAGGTGCGATTTTACCTTCAATGCCCAGAGCAGCCAGTAATTGTTGCCGCACGAACAAACCCATCGACTTAGCACCGGCATTGCGTGCCAGTTTTTGAACCTGCAAAAATTGCTCAGGCTTTAAAGTAATTACAATTTGGTGTTCGCGCATGGCTTAAAGCCCCACAAGGAGCAACTCAGTTATCGCTGCTGAGGGTCTCGAAGATTTTATCGCTTGCACGCTTGAATTTTTCAGCGAGTTCTTTCAGTTCAGCAGCTCTTTCCATTTTAGCCATTTCCATCTCGGGCGGGCTAGTGTCCAACCAATCGGCACATTCTTCCAGCATCGAAACAAGTTTGGGCAACTCTTTGCCAAGCATTTTTTCGGCACGTTTCGCCATGGACGGCACGCTGACAGGACCAGCATCCTCTTTTTTGAGCGCCTGTTTGATCTGTTTTTCAGTGGCTTTATCCAGAGGAACACGCTCCGACTCGCCCTCGCTCAATGGCACACCTAGAACAAGAAGCTCTTCGACTTTTTCTTCTTTGAGCGGCAGAAGCGCCATAAGATGCCTGTGACCTAAATTGAGCATGACTTCAATTGGATCTCGGCTGTCGCCTTCAATCGCTTTCGGTCTTTCAGCAAACTTCTCGGCAAGGCTGGCCATCCGGATCAATCGGTATGCATAAGCTGCGCTCATTTGGTGCTCAGCACGGCAATAATCTTCAAAGCTTGTGTAGTGATTCTTATGAATTTCAGCATGCTGTATGCGCGCCAGGCGCAAGCCTTGAGCCACCAGACCTATTGCGGCAAAACGACCAGCCAGGCGAATTTCATCAGTCAAGGCATCATAATCATCTGTACTCGGGCGCAAATCGTCTATGGAAATGCGGCTCTGAAAAAGATCAGCGGCGGCTGCCGGGCTTTCTCGCAGAGCAATTTCGACACTTTCACTGGCTGCAGGCTCAAGCACAGAATCAGAATTGGACTCACTGGCCTCAAGTTCCTGAGCTTCAACATCAAGAACCGGACCTTGCTGCTCTTCTTGTTCTCCACTCTGCTCTCTTTGAAGACGTTTTTCTTTCAAGCGAGCAATCAATGTAGCGCCCGGCGGCGGTTTCTTTTTCATAAGACCTTCCAGCTTCCCTGACGAGTGAATTGTAGCATCAGCCAGGCTAGAAGCGGCTCTGCGCAGGGGCTGAGGCAATAAAGCTCCACAAATCAAGGCGCTGAGCCGCCTTCCAGGCTCCCGGTCCTGGAGGCTAGCAGCTGCGCTAGCCGCGCCATTACCCCGGAGCATGTCAGTATGCGGGAAAACCGCAGAATTTTGCCCGGCCCGGCACCGGAAAAGATGCCCATCTATCAAGCCAACTAAGCATTTACGGCAAGAAGCCCCCTGAAAAAAAAGTCTTGGGAGAAGAGATGTCAGGCACTATTCTCAGGTTCTATTTCGCCCCAACTCCCTCTAACACGGTTTCTACAGTTCAACCCAGCGCCCACTTCACATTTTGAACCCAGTTCTTGCCTGTTCTTCAGGTCGAGGAGCACCAACGGAAAGGAGAATTGTCATGGGAAAGGTTTTGATTCTGGAAGACGCTCAAATCGGCGGTGACACCCTGCAAGCTCTTCGCGACCGCGGTCTCGAAGGCTCGTGGTTCATCGGGGTCAAATCGGTTAACAACTCGACGCTCACCGGCATCCGTCCCGACTTCAGCGAAGAAGTCGTGCAACTCAGCCACTACGCACTCGCTTTCGTCGACGGCTTCCTGTACATCTGCGGGCAAATGGGCTGGGACGTGCTTCCCTTCGTCAAGCCCCTGATGCACACAGTCGGCACCAGTTCGATCGGCGAGATCGGCTGCCACGAAAGCATCGACAAAGGCGACATGGTCAAGGAGCTCGACCGCATCCTGGGAGAACAAGCCCAGACATGCTGAAGAGCCAATCCTCCACGTCCGACCCTAGCGTCGAAGCAATAGTTGTTTGAAACATAAACCCTATGTTTTCAAGCAATTATTGCTTTTCGCCCATCATACTACCCTTTTTAGTATGTCGCCCGAACCCGCTTTATTCACGGAAGTGATACCAAAGTAAATTGAAATGCCCTGTCAGTTGGCTCAGAATCTGTGTTTAC
>JAIEPM010000183.1 GCA_019748395.1 Candidatus Obscuribacterales bacterium | reverse complement strand
AAACCCTTTGAAGAAGCCGCCGAAGACGCGACCATGCTTTTCGATGACTACACGCAAAACGAGGGCAGCAGCAATAATCCTCAGAAAAAACTTCTGCCGATATTATTCAGCTGGCCCTCAGTCGGAGGCCGCACCGAATATGGTACCGACGAAGCCAATCTCGAGTGGAGCGCGCCGGCCTTCGATACAATCATGGATCGCATTCTCAAAGAGAAAAACCCGAATTCTCAAATCGAAATAGTCGCACACAGTATGGGCGTAAGACTTGTAGTCTGGTATCTCAGCCGCTTTCCGGCAGCACTTGAAAAACCGATTTTCGAAAATCTCTTTCTTTGCTCCGGCGATGTCGATTTTTTTACTGCCGAGCAAAAGAAGAAACTGCTTGAAGATTCAGTAAGAAACAGAGTTTATATCTTTGTTTCAGACCGCGACAAGGCGCTTATCCTCTCGCATCTTTTGCATGAGCAGCCACGTCTGGGCAGACCAATTGATCCGCCTAAATTTACAAGAGCACGCACCCAGGTCTTCACCAGTGCCTATCTGGCGCAGTTAACCACGGACACCAGCGACTTGCTTGCAGGCAATGATTTCACTGAGCCGCCGGAAGTTAAAGCCTGGCTGGCAAATAACCCGCTTTTGGACCGTGAATTTGGTCCAAAATCTCGATTTATAGACGTCTCGGAATTGATTACAAAAGACTTCGGCCACGGAGTCGCTTTCTCGGTAATTGCAGCTTATATGGCCGGTCAGACTTCAATCAGGCAATTGAAAGAACAAATCGTACACAAGCGCCCGGACCGCACAACACTTATTCAGTGCGGCGGCAACCCCGATCATCTATACCGCTTCTTGAGACTGGAGCCGATGAGCTCTTACTGAGCTCAATCAAAGCAACAGCAGTCTCAATTGAAACGCTTACGTGTTTGCGAAATCATATTTTCGGAATTGGAAACGATGCCTGAATAAACGAGCTTGGAAATCTGCCTGATAAGCTCATTTGCACGGCGGTCATTATGCGGTCTGGCCACCTGAACACAAGCGATGTAGCGGCGTCCATCCGGACTGGTGATAATTCCGCAATCACCCACAAGCGACCCGATATCTCCTGTTTTATGGGAAATTTTGGAGCCGGGCGCCAGCCCCTGCGGCAATAGAGTTTTTATTCTGGTTTTTTCCATGATCGCCAACATGCGCTGCCTGCTTTCTGAAGAAAGCAGCTCGCCTTTGTCCACACGAGCCAGCAATTGCACAAGATCATATGGGCTGGTTTGATTTGTACCTTCAAGGTCCGGCAACCAGTTGCAAATGTAAGTGTGATTCAAGCCCCAGAATGCGAAGTCGCGATTGCAAATGTCTTTGCCGCCAAGCCGGTCAACTATCAAATTAGTGGCCGTATTATCGGAAAAAACAATCATAGTTTCCATGGCTTCTTTAAGCGTAACTTTGCTGCCCACAGGACGCCATTGCAAAAATCCCGAACCGCCTCCGATTAAATCCTTGCGGAGCTCAAGTTTTTCATCGATGTCGACTTCGCCACGATCCATTGCTGCCAGCAATTCAACAAGCACCGGGACTTTGATCATCGAGGCAGCGGCAAAAGAATCATTGCCGTTAACACTGACATATCGACCAGTTTCGGGCTCAATGGCAAAGGCGCCCATTTTCAATCGCGGCTGATCGGAAACGAGCTTCATTCTGAGCTCAAGAGCCGACAAGGCTTCCTTCATATCGAAAGGTGCCGCCAGCGGTGGTGCCTGAACAACTTTGTTGGCACCGGCTTCAATATTGCCCGCAGGAATGTATATAGACATAGAACATACAAAACATAGCGCCAACGCCAGGTAACGCAGCAATCGTTGCCCTGGTGGAATTCTTTTTTTCTTGCTGGGTTTCAAGCTTATCGAGTCTCCATCCGGCTGCTTCTGCGCTTTGCCAACGGCAAGAAGCACGCATTTCAGCTAGCAGATCGGTCCATTTTGCCTGCAAATGAATACGCAGAAAAACGAGCGCACCAATCGGAGAATTATTGTACTTGCTTCCGATCGGTTTGGCAGACTTATTTTTGAAGGAACACGAGGGCTCCATTTTTATGTAGAATAGGGAAGAAATATTTCCAGCACCACCTAAGACCGACCGAATATATGAGCAAAATACTTCTAGTAGAAGACGAATTGGATCTTTCCAAGCAAATTAAAGATTGGCTCGTCAGAGACCACCATCTTGTCGAAACCTTGGACAACGGCGAAATGGCCTACCATCAGTTACGTGTTTCAAAATACGACCTGCTCATATTAGACTGGCAATTACCGGGCATGAGCGGCCTGGAGATATGCAAGAAATATAGAGCCGGAGGCGGCAAATCGCCGGTTCTGATGCTCACGGCAAGAAGCACCGTGGACGACAAAGAGCAGGGTCTAGATGCAGGAGCCGACGATTATCTTTGCAAGCCCTTCCACCTCAAAGAATTATCAGCCCGCGTGCGAGCGTTGATCAGGCGAGCCTCCGGAGCCCAGGCTGCCAACGTTCTCACCCTGCATGATATATGTCTTGACCCTGGCGCGCGCCGAGTGACCAAAGGTTCACATGATGTGAAACTTGAACCTAAGGAATTCGCACTTCTTGAATTCCTGCTCAGAAACCGCAATACAGTATTCAGTGCCGATGCCTTGCTGGACCGGGTCTGGGAATCAGACACGGCAATTTCACCGGATTCGATTCGAACTTATATCAAAGCTCTCAGGAAGAAACTGGACAGCTCAGGAGAGCCATCGATCATCACCACCGTGCATGGACTGGGCTACAGATTAGAGGATAGTTGATGTTTCAGGGGCTTCGACTCAACCTTACGGGCAAATTTTTGCTCCTTTCGCTCCTTGTTTACATCGTCCTTTCGCTAACTTCGGCAGTTTTTTTCAGAACCGGTCTCACGCAATCGCTCGATGAGGAATTGCGCGAAATCTGGGCACTGGTATCACGGGCAGTGGTGATCGGCGAGGATGAACTGCCGCACCTCTCAAACTCGCCGAAACAATTGAGCCTCCGCGACAATGTTGTGATGCCGACCGTCGCAATTTTTGACGGCAAACAGCAATTATTGATTCAAAAGGGAGTTGGTTCAGACATACTTTTGCCGAGCGGCACCGAACAAGATTACGGCAAAACTCATTTACGCAGCTACAGTAAAGAGATAAGCCGCGGCGGAAAAACCATGGGCTACATTCAGATTCAGCTCAACACCAGCGCCCGCGAGAATGCGGTGACGGAATATCTGGAAGCAATCGCAGCTACAACGCCTATACTTCTAATCGCACTGGCAGGAGCTGGTTACATCTTCGCCAGCCGAGCTATTAAGCCGGTTGAAGAATCATTCGACTTATTGAAGCGCTTCATGTCCGACGCCGGGCATGAATTGAAAACACCAATAGCAGTTATCCATGCAACCTGCGACAATCTCGCTGCAGATCTTGAAGAAAACAGTGCCGCTGCTGAAAGAGTCGAAGTTATCAGCAGATCGG
>JAIEPM010000030.1 GCA_019748395.1 Candidatus Obscuribacterales bacterium | reverse complement strand
TAAGCCGCCTTGATCACGAAAATATTATCGGCATTTTCGATTTTGGTATCACCGAAAATGCTCAAGCATTTATGGTAATGGAATACATAGTCGGCTGGAGCCTTTATGAACTGGTAAAGAAAGAAGGAGCATTTCCGCTTGATTTTGCTCTGGACGTAGGAATTCAAATTTGCAGCGGCATGGCTCATGCTCATACCGCCGGAATTTTACATCGAGATCTGAAGCCCGCCAATATATTGCTAAAACACTATGAGGACAGAGCTCCGCTGGTAAAAATAGTCGATTTCGGTCTGGCCAAATGGAGTGATCAACGAAACATAGACTCACCGGAGTTAACGAGAGACGGACAGATAATCGGTAGCCCCATGTATATGAGTCCGGAACAAGCAAGAGCATTAGCTATGGATGAACGTTCTGATATATACACAGTAGGTTGCATCATTTATGAGATGTTTACAGGTTGCCCACCGCACTTTGCAGACAGCAGCATGGATATGATCATGAAACATTTGACGGAAGAGCCTCTCGCTCTTGCCGAATTAAGACCAGACCTGCAATATCCTAGCTCTTGCGAGCCGCTGATTCGCAAAGCGCTGCAGAAGGACCCAGAGAAACGCTATCAATCTATGAGGGAATTGAAAGAGGATCTGCAGAGAATCAAGTCCGAGATGAAAACACTAAAGAGCAGCTAGTTCAGCTTGAAACTCAAGCCGGTGAAAATCAAAAATACTCTGGGCATAAAAGAGCTGAGAGCAGCAAGGAGCACTAAACATGTCAGAAGAGCCTGCCGAAGAAAGCAAGCAGAAAGATGCTCCGCCGCCGCCTCCATCACCATTTCCCGGTCGCAATGAACCGAATCTGCCCCCACATCTGAGAGAAAAGGTGGAGAAAAGCGAACAATCCGGCGTAGCTAAAACAAAAATCGACTATGAAGCAGTTACCGAAGTTGTTATTCAGACGGTCTCCAGAAAAGAAGTGGAAGTCGCCGAAATGATGTCTAATCCGGATACGTCGCCGGCCAAACCATTTGTTCCAATAGAAAAGTTTGAGACAGCCACGGTCTGCTCAGCCAAAACAAACAAAAAAGACCGAGTCGGCTTCTGCGAAAAATGCAAGCTGCGCTATTACGATTTCAGCGGCATGGAATTACCCCAGGCCGAAGAACTGATTTTCAAAATGGAAGGAATCGAAAAGCCTAAATTATTCAAGCGAAGTGATGGAAAGTTTCTGACCCGTGATTGTCCGGTAGGACGCAGAAAGCGGCTGAACAAAATCTTGGCGATCGGCGGAGGCCTATTCATAATCGTTTTTGCATTGGTCTTATTTATGATAAATCCTCGCCCGCAAGAACCAGCACCTGCGGCAAACAGCTCTAAAGAAGATAATTCAAGCAAGGGAAAGAATTCCGAAACTTCTAAAGCAGCCACCGAAGCACCGAAAAAAGGCAGCAAACACAGAGTTTACTCGCACGGGCGCTTCATGGACGTAGATTAGGATGAATCCGAGCTACTTGATCTCTATCTCGTAACTGATTTTTACTTCGCCGTTTGCAGGAACTTTCACCGGAAACTCAAAGGTGTGAGAGTCCTTCTTGTTACAAGTGCTGCTGGAGTTGAGAATAGTCCAGTCGCCGTAGCTGTGTTCGACGGCAGTGATTGTAACTTCTGTGCTCTTATGATTTCTCAGACTGATTTCATAGCTATAGCGCGAAACCCGGTCGCTTACCCTTGTATAGTTTGTTTGTTTGCGTTCGCCGACCAGATCGAAGGCATCGCCGATATATAGCCTGACTTTCTCGTCACGCGGCGTATGATCGATTTCATCCTCTCCAATGAACTGCAATGCATCATCTTGATCTTTCTTGTAGACTCTAACTTTGCCTTTGGGCATTGGAATCCCCAGATGATTCTTCTCAGTGTTGGCAAGTTCAAATTTTACTTCAACTTTCTTGCTGCCTGAATTGGAGCCCGGATAGTAGTATCCGCCCTTCTCAGGTTCATAGATAAAGAGCTTTTTGATTGGAATTGCCGAAGCATTAAAGAGACTCATTTGCTTGGTCTCGTTATCCTTCACGTCCGTTTTGCCCTGTAAAGTATAAAGATGGTACTCGGCAAATGACTGCTCTTTAAACTGTGGTTCGGCTTCCCTGGAGGCTTTCATAGCCATAACTCCCCCGGCCATCCCATAGCGCTGGGGTTGAACTTTGTGTACATCTCCCGCCAGTAGTTTCAATGCCGCGTTTTTATAAGTTCCGCCGGACTTGTTATCTATAGTGACCCAACTCGTCAAGTCGGCAATATCATCATCCTTTCCAACAAGTGCAACATAGTCGCATTTCCAGTTGATACCGCTTGTTTGATAAGCGATTTCGGTTTTATGATCTCCGGCTTTGCTTGACTCCAGTTTCCAGAGCAAGGATGGTTTAGGGACCAAACCCGGAGGCAACTCGGCAATTTCGACTTGACCAGACGGATTGAGAAGCACTCCATCAGCGGTTTTCAAAACTATGCCGCTATAGTGAGTAGATGAGCCGCCAGAACCGTCGTAAACCATAGATTGAGGCGCATTCAGCAATGTGCCTGAGATTTCGGCGACATTTCCGCTGTTCAAATACTGACGAAACTTAAGTTGCTTGCCGATGGACTTGGACAAAATTGTATTTTGATCCATCAAATCATATTGATAGTTTTGCTCTCGAACAACAACCGCATTTGGTGCGGTCAGCGACTGAAAACTTACGGAAGTAGGGTCGATTCGTCCTGCCACATCCTCGAAGCGGACTTGATTTATCCCTTCTTGCATTTTGATGTTGCGAATGTCGCGTATCAACCCGAAATTCTGGTTGTATATGGTGATGCTGACACCCTGAGATTCAGATGTGCTTGTTTCTGCGGCATTAGCCGACAGCAAAGAAGCTGAAGCCAGCAAGGAAAAACTCAGGCTTATCATTAAAAGAGAGCGTTTCATATCTAATCTCCAAAAGTCAAATCAACAGAGTTTCCAGATTCGCCCCCGCAGGCAGCGGCATTAGTATACAAGATTTAGAAATCAGTCTCCTTAGTCGAAACAATAGCTTCTGCCTCGATTTCGACAAGCATTTCGGGAGCGATTAAGCGACTGATTTGTCTATTCATTACCAGCGCGTCTCTATTTCGTAAGTTACTTTCGCTTCGCTGTTGGCAGGCACTTTCACGTTGAACTCGAAGCTGCCGGAGTCTTTTTTCGTATAGCTCTGGCTGGAATTGAGAATCGTCCAGTCACCACTTGCATGCTCTACACAGGTTATTGTTACGTCGTCCTTCTTGTGATTACGCAAACTTATTTCGTAGCTTGCTCGCTGAACTCGGCTTGAAATCTGCCTTTGCGTCATTTGCTTGTGCTCACCGACCAGATCGAAAGCATCGCCTATATATAATCGAATCTTTTCGTCTTTGGGAGTATGGTCAATCTGGTCTTCGCCGATAAATTGCAGCGCGCCGTCCGTA
>JAIEPM010000450.1 GCA_019748395.1 Candidatus Obscuribacterales bacterium | reverse complement strand
TATATTCAATCTTTTTTGTTACTATAAAGTAATCTTTATCAGCATCTTGCTCCAGAATTCCGGCCTCTTCAATTTTGGCGGCAGCTCGCTTACCTGCAAAATGGCTGCCCCAGTTGATGATAAGCGGCGAAACCGCGACACTTGCACCGGATGTCATAAAGCCGATGCCGGCCACCCCTGTTTGACGGGGGAGCTTGTTTGCCACTGAAAGCAGCGAATTTAAGGACCCCCCATAGCCTGCCGTGCCCGCACTGAAAAGAGTTGTAGCATTTGCAATATCACGGGTTCCGCGCAGCCTGGCAATGTCGCAATAGGCATGGTGAAATTCAGCGCAAGCAAGATCTCTTATATCCTGAAGCACCTGTCCATCAGCTTCAAGAATCTCTCTTTGCCGCAGAGTCAATTCGGAACAGTTTTTCAAAATATCTTTTCTGCTGCCGATCAAAGCATCCAATTTGTTACGGACAGTCAAAAACTCCTTCACGGCAGAAGCAGGATCCAGGTGTTGCCGGGAAAGACTCCTTTCACTGAGACGATCCAAGAAAAGCTCGGTCAAGGTTCCGGCAAGCAGGATAGACGCCGCAGTCAGATTGATGATATGACCGGATTTCAGATACTTGCGAGGGGCCTCACTGGGATTGCTTCTGTATTGAAAACGCGAGCCTGCAATCGCAATCATGCCAGCGTTGGTCAAACCGGAGCCGGCCATCTTGTAAGCAAATAAGCGCCATGACTTAAATCTTTCCGGCTTCAACCAGGCTGCATAAAACTGAGTCGAGAAACGCACTAAGCGAATTTCATCTCGCACTATCTCATTTGTCACTTTCTCAACGGCCGCAATCTGCTCAGCGTTGCTCATTATCTTCGGCACTTCCTCAAGCGCTAGCAGCGGTTGAAGAAACAAAGACAAGCTCAGAACAGAAAGAGTCAAAGAAAGAAAAAATCGAGAAGCTGGAAAAAGCACGATTGTCGAAAACCTGAAAAACAGGCTTATTCTACATCCTCCCTGCGAATGATGCCTAAAGTAACCAAGAGTTCCAGCATGGAACAAATCAAGGTTTTAGCCAAAAGATTAGCATTCGCCTTTTAAGGCGGATAGAATTGAATTTCCAGAGCTAGGGAGGATTTCAAATGACAGGGGCGGAGAGTCCTGAAGAGTCGCGGTCGGAAGAATTACCATTGGCGCTTTTGAGCGGCGGACCTCTTTACACCCTGATGGTCAAGGCCGGAATCGCAAAACCAGGCCTGACCGGAATCCGCTTGAGAATTCTACTCAGCATCGCGATAAGCTGGATTCCTCTTGCATTGCTCACTATCGCAGAAGGCAGCTTTGCAAACTCGTCTTTAAAAGTCCCGTTTTTATATGATTTCGCCGAGTGGTGCCGTTTTCTTTTTGCCCTGCCCCTCTTGATAGTTGCAGAATATTTGATCGAACCCTGGCTGGCGCAGGTCATAGCACACTGCCGCGGATTGATTGAAACGACGGATCTGGAAAAGTTCAACGAATATGTAAAAGCAGCTCTGAAAAGTAGAGATTCAGTGCCTGTAGAACTCGTCCTTGTCTTGCTGGCATTCATTCGTCCACATTTCGGCGACATGATGCTTTCTTCCAAGATCAGCACCTGGCACACGGTAAATACTGCAGGTGGAGAAAAGGCCGCATTAGCGTTTCTCTGGTACTTATTTGTAGCAAAACCGTTAATCGTACTGCTCTGGTTTAGATGGCTTTGGAAATATGCGATCTGGTGCAGACTTCTCTATAGAATCTCAAAACTTGATCTTCGCGTAATGCCGACTCATCCGGACAGAATGGGCGGACTTGGATTTATCTCGGTCGGACAATCGAGATTTGCAATTATCTATTTTGGATTTGCCACTGTAGTTGCAAGCTATCTGGGAGAGGAAATAGTATTCAATGGCGCGAGCCTGGAATCATTCCAATACGTAATTCTAGCCATAGTTATGATTGGACTGATTGTCTTTTTAACACCCTGCCTTGCCTTCTCGCCAAAACTGGTGGACGGCAAAAGAAGAGGCTTGCTTCAATATACGGAGCTTGCAGATCGCTACACAAAAGAGTTTCACGACAAGTGGATCTTGGGCAAACGCAAGGCCGACGAAGAGTTGCTTGGCAGCGGGGACATTCAATCACTGGCAGACCTGGGAAACAGCTATGAGATTGTTCAGTCCATGAGTGGTGTAATCATCAGCAAATCCACAGTAATGGCATACGTTGTTGCCTCGCTGCTTCCATTTTCTCCGTTGCTTTTAACAATTTATCCGTTCAACGAAATACTAGCCCGAATCTGGAAGATGGTCTTCTAATCAAAGAAGCGTGGAGGTTCAATGCCATTTTTGCAAAAATCTGCAATTGCCTTTCTTTCACTATTTGCTCTTCTGGCAATCATCACCACCAGTGATGCCAAAGAAGGCAAATGCGAAAAGACCGGCAGCAAAAATCTTCAAGTTCGGACCAAAGCGAAAAGCAAGCCTGACGCTAAGCTGGTGAAGCGTGGCAGTTCACTATATCTTGCCTATCAATGTGCAGCCTGTCATAGACTTAACGGCAAAGGTCCCGAAGACGGAGTGCCGCTGGACGGAATCGGCAGCAGGCGCGATGCAAAATTCATCAAAGAGCAATTGAAAAACCCGGAAGAGCATGTGAAAAAACATCCGGAGGCCTACCAGGGTGACCCGAATATGATGCCAAACCCGGACTTATCCGCCGAAGAGATAAACGCCATTTGCAGTTATCTCTTGACTCTTAAAGAGCACAAGAAAGAAAAATGAGCCCCGACTAAGAATCCCCAGAGAGAACGGAAAGCGCCTGCTCATGCCCAAGCAAGCCGGAAAGCATCAAAAAACGCGGCGGCTCTTCAAAAAACTTGTAAAGGCATGTCACAGGGAAAGCTTCTACTTGGTTAGCAAAAGCGATACAAAGTTGCCAATATATGCCATACTCCTTTGCAGGTGGAGTCGGCCCGCCATTGCGCTGAAACGCAAGCTGAGCGCCCGTTAAGGACCGCCACCAAAGAGAAGGTATTATTTTGATTTCATTTGAACAGCTTGGTCTCTCCAAGCAAGCGTTAACTTCACTTGAAGAAGTTGGTTTCGTTGAACCGACGGAGATTCAAGCTAAAACAATAGGCATAGTCGCTCAGCGAAAAGACCTGATTGCTTCCGCGCAGACCGGCTCAGGAAAAACAGCGGCTTACGTTTTGCCAATAATCGATATTTTGCGAAGCTCGGGCGACAAAAATTCAAGAGCAAAAACAAGAGCGCTGGTTATCGTACCGACCAGAGAATTAGCATTGCAGGTCAAACTCGAGTTTGATCGCTTCAGCAAGGGCTCGGGACTTAGAGCCGTAGCAATTTTCGGCGGCACAGGTTACAGACCGCAAGTACAGGCTCTGCATCGCGGGGCCGACGTGATCGTCGCCACACCCGGGCGACTTCTAGATTGCGCCAAT
>JAIEPM010000224.1 GCA_019748395.1 Candidatus Obscuribacterales bacterium | reverse complement strand
TGCAAGCGGGCCGCCACGGTGCGGCCCGCTTGCCCCTTTTTTGTCAGAAAAACCGCCATTTAATCTGACAGGTCAAAACTTAGAGGCTGACAGTTAGAGAACTGTTGCCGAGCAGGAGCAAGACTCTTGAATTGAGTTAGCATTGGAATGTTCAAGGACGGCTGTCTCAAATCTGCGAAAGCTCAATTATGACACCGCCCCCGGTGTCAAGGCTCCCGAATCTCAGCACCCAAGTGTCGATTTCAAGCTCAACTCAGACAGATAAAGAGGACTTAGAGCGGTTTCTCTCAAGCCTCCGAAAAGGGTATTATTTTCAAAAGGTAGAACATTATGACTACGCGTTCTCAAGTAGTGGAGGAAGTACGGATGAATTGCTCAACGAGCCGGAACAAAAACGAATCTCAGCAAGGGGTTCTGGCGCTCCTCCAGGCAAGAGTTGAAAAATTCGGCGAGCGGGAAGCTTTCAGAATGAAAGAAGGAACAAGCGTTCGCAGCCTGAGCTATAAAGAACTCTCAAAAAGAGCCCAGAAGCTGAGCTCCTATCTACTTGAAAGCGGCTTTCAGCCTCAGCAAAGAGCAGCAATCCTTTGTGAATCAAGACCGGAATGGGCAATCGCCTTTTTTGCTGCGATTCGCGCCGGTGCTACCGTAGTCCCCCTTGACATAAAGCTTACAGAAACAGAGCTTTCAAGCATTCTTTCAGACTGCGTTCCGATTGTTCTTTTTGCCGACAGCAAACATCTGGAGCTGGCATTGAAAGTTCAGGCCAAAGTCCCTTCAATCAAGCACGTTTACCTGCTTGAGGACGGCAAAGGCAATCAAGAAATTAAGTCTATTGATCAACTCGAACCCAAAGAAATACATCAAGGTGTAGAGCGTCAACTCGATGAAGTCGCAGTCTTCGTTTACACCTCAGGCACAACCGGCAGCCCCAAGGGCGTGATGACAAGCTTCGGCAATTTGATTTTTCAAATCAGCAGTTTTCAGGACATCGTTGATTTGAGCGAAAACGACCGCTTTCTCTCGATTCTTCCCCTTAACCATTTGCTTGAATTAACAGGCGGATTTCTCGGTATTCTCAACCTGGGCGGCACTGTTTGTTTCTGTCATTCGCTCTTCCCGCAAGAAATTATCAGGACCATGAAGGAAGAAAAAATCACCGGCATGATTGCAGTTCCTCTTTTTTACAAGTCACTGCGCAGCGGCATCGAAAGAGAAGTTAAGCGCAAAGGTGAGGAAGCGCTCAAGCAGTTCAGAGACGGTTTGGCAAAAGCGGAGCAGCTTCCCATGGAAACTCGTCGCCAAATTTTTGCACCGGTGCTGCAAGAGCTAGGCGGCTGTTTGCGAGTGTTCATCAGCGGTGGTGCGCCGCTTGAAAAAGAAGTCGGACAGTTTTTCCTCTCTCTGGGGCTTCCCATGCTGGAAGGCTACGGGCTTACGGAAACGAGCCCTGTGATTGCAGGAAACAGTTTGCGCGCCAGCAAACTGGGAAGTGTCGGGCAGGCACTTCCGGGAGTCGAAGTTAAAATCGACAAGAAAACAGAGACTGATAGCGAGGGCGAAATCTTGACTCGCGGACCTCATGTGATGAAGGGCTATCACAAACGCGAAGACCTGACTAAAGAAACCATCGACAGCGAGGGTTGGCTGCACACCGGTGACATCGGTCACCTTGATCAGGACGGCTTTCTTTATATTACCGGGCGTATCAAAAACATGATTGTCCTCGGCGGCGGCAAAAAGATCTTCCCGGAAGAAGTGGAAGCAGCTCTGGCTAATGCGAGCACGGTTAAAGAGCTTTGCGTGCTCGGCAAAAAATCAAGCGACGGCTTTAAAGAAGGCAGCGAAGAAGTTTGCGCAGTAGCAGTGCCGTCTGATGCGCTTTTGCACGAATTCAAAGACGACAAACAAGCAATCTTGCAAGCCATTAAGAAGGAGCTGGATGAACTGGCAGAGCACCTGGCCAGCTACAAGCGACCAAGCAAAATATTCATCAGTATGGATGAGTTGCCTAAAACCGTAACTCGAAAAGTAAAACGCCCTGCAGTTCTTGAATGGCTGAAAGCGCAGGGATAATCATGGACAGAGGCGTCCTCATCTTAATCTGCTTGAATTTCATTTATATCGCGCTTTTGCCGGTTCTGTTTTTCAAAAAAGACGGCGGCTTGAACTGGAAATGGCTTGCGACATCCACGCCTTTCGGCATCTGTCCACTCTCCTTAATTGCTTCCTACCAGGGGCTTTTGCCTCGCCTGACCGGTGATGCGACTCCATGGGGAAGCTTTTCGGATACATTGCCGATTTTCCTTTCGTCGGCTTCCATAGCTTTGATTTCATATACTCTCGGCACGCATAAAATACCAATTGCTTTATGGCATCAAAACAACGATGCACCACAAAGTATCGTCACTTACGGCGCTTATAAGTGGATTCGCCATCCGTTTTACGCGTCTTTCCTGATTGCTTTCAGCTCGGCATTTTTGTATGCTCCGCAGTTGCTGACGATTGCCTGCCTAATTTACGGGCTTATTGCTTTAAACCTGACAGCAGCTAGAGAAGAGAAGCGGCTTTGCCAGTCCGACTTCGGACAGGAATACCAGCGCTATATGGACCGCACCGGACGTTTTCTTCCAAAATTCCTCGGCAAGGCAGGATAACCATGGACGCCTTTTTAGGAGAAATATCATTCAGCCTGGGCGAGCGCAGCTTCAGTCTTGAAGAGTCGAATCGAGCCGGAAGGCTTCTCTCATCGGTGCAGGCGCTGAGAGAAGCGGGATTCAACAGACATTGCATCGCTGGTGAGACTCAAAGCTCATACGATCTGGCAAAACTATGTGTGCAAAAACTCAATTGCGATCTTTCAAAAATCGGCGCGATTGTTTATTCTACCTGCCTGCCTCAAAACGCAAACATGGGCGATACGGAGCTTTTTCACAGCAGCCGAGATGTTAAGCATCTTATGGATTTTCCCGGCAGCCATCTTCAGTCCGAGTTCGGCATGGAAAAAGCTTTCGTAATGGGCATAAGCCAGCAAGCCTGCACAGGGCTTTTGGCAGCGCTGAATTTAGGGAAGCTTTTGCTTGCAGATGATCCATATATAGATTCCATTCTTTGCCTGACCGCCGATCGTTTTCCGCAGGGTGCGATATATGAACAGGCTTACAATCTGATTTCAGACGGCGCGGCCGCAGCAATCGTCAGCCGCAATCCGGCCCAATATAAAATCCGAGCCTGGCATGCAATTACCAATGGCGGACTGGCTCAAGCCGGCGATGAAGAAGCGGCAGGCACATATTTTGTTTACTGTAATCGACTGATCAGAGAAACTTTGAATAAAGCAGGCTTATCAATGGAGCAAATAAGCTGGATCGTACCTCAGAACAGGAATATGAAAGCCTGGCAAATACTGACGCGCCTGCTCAAATTTGATGACGCCAGAACATTTGCAGGCAGCAGACCGGAAAT
>JAIEPM010000065.1 GCA_019748395.1 Candidatus Obscuribacterales bacterium | reverse complement strand
AGCCAACGGCTCATTTTGCCATCGAATCGTAATAATTACTACAGAATTGCTGCCAATGTCCGTTAAATTCGGTTACACAAGCTTTCTTGGCATCCTTTTCGCGACAATTCTCAGCGTCGGTTGTGACGCTTCGGCTCCGCTTCAGAATCAGATTCCATTAATGGTATCAAGTCATCGCCGACCACAAGAGTCAGGGCACTTTGAATATCACCAATCGAAGCATTGATAATTTCACCCTTGTTTTGCAAATCGGTCTTAAGCAGAGCCGCTTCCTGAGGGTTTCCTCGCTCTGCCACTATTTTTGATACCACTTGAGGACTATTGAAAATTTCGGACTTCCCGTTTGTAGCCATAATCGGATAACCGAGCCGGGAGAGGTAGTTGGCGACTTTACGTGCCATGCCCGGACTTGAACTGGCGTTCTCAACCGTCAAACGCAGTTCGGTCCTGGAGCCTGCAGGAACAATCTGACCGAGCATTCCGGCCACAACTTTATTCAGCTCGTCTTGATCTACAGCCCAGTCGCCGCTGCCTGAAAAATTACCGGGCAACATCACCATATGCTGCTGCGTCTTGGGAACACCGCGAACAAAAGTCAGGATCTTCATGATCTGAGTAAGATCCAGATCTGTTTTGACATGCTTCTGCGCTATCGTAAGCAGCTCCGGAACCTTAGCCCAGGACGT
Organism: Candidatus Obscuribacterales bacterium; assembly: GCA_019748395.1. Taxonomy (GTDB): domain Bacteria; phylum Cyanobacteriota; class Vampirovibrionia; order Obscuribacterales; family Obscuribacteraceae; genus JAIEPM01. Next base: position 2,769 of record JAIEPM010000065.1, on the reverse strand, counting down.
CGGACTGAGAGCTTTATCCAGCACAGCTTGAATAAACAACTCCTGCCGTTGAACTCGCCCGATATCACCGAGCGCATCATGCCGGAAGCGCACAAAACCCATGGCTTCAGTTCCGTTCAATGTATATGGACCGGCATCGAGATTGATGTTGAGTTTGGCTGAACGGTCCCGATAGCGCATACGCTTGGGAATATTTACAGTCACACCGCCGAGCGCGTCGACCAGTTCCACCAGACCATGCACATTGAGCAGCACATAGTGATCGGCTTTGATGCCGGTAAGTGCAGCCACTGAGTCAATGGCGAGCTGCTCGCCGCCGATTGCATTTGCACCATTAATTTTCTGGCGCCCATGCCCGGGAATATCGCAGCTGGTATCACGCGGTATAGATAGAACTGTAAAGCTGTTTTTCACAGGGTCGAAGCGACTGAGCATAATCGTGTCCGAACGTCCCTGAAAAGACGTATGATCGGCTTTTATATGTCTTCGGTCCCCGGCGTATACAACGTCAACCCCAAGGAGGAGCACCGTGCAGGGGCGACTCAGCCCGCCCAGACGCAGGGACGGCGGCAGCAACTGCGGACGGTAAACAAGTGTAATAATGTAGCCCAGACCTGCGCCGAGAAGAGCGCAAGCAAGAAACATTAAGAGCCAGTTGATTTGAGATTTCAATATTTCATCTCATTTGCGACTGGCATATTATAAGCGAAGCTCTTAAGCTTGCCAGATTCAAAACCTAAGGATGCGTCCATGAGACTACTTGCAATCAATTTCGGCGGGCTGGGTGACGAAGTTCTTTTTTTGCCTACCTTGAAAAGTGTTCGGCAGGCACATCCTGATTGGGAAATTACACTGCTGGTAGAACCACGCTCAAAAGCGATTGCTCAACTCAGCAAAACAATCGACAAAATAATTTGCTTCGACATAAAGAAACAACCTTTATTGCCTGCCGATTATATAGAGCTGATTCAGCTTTTGCGCCAGGGTAAATACGACGCAGTCCTTTCATCAGGCTCATCTTCCAAGGTTTCGGCTTTGCTCTTCTTGAGCGGCATAAAAACACGAGTTGGATATGACTCCGGCGCCATGTCGCATTTTCTGCTGAGCAAAGCGGTCAAGCTGAATAAAGAACAGTATGCAGCCTATATGTATCATGACCTGGTGCGCGGCCTGGGTATTGATTTAAGCCCTTCTTCACCGCAAATAGACCTTGACCAAAAAGCACTTGATTCGATGTGCCGATTTCTGGATCAAGAAAGAAAGAAGGTCCAGGCTAAAGAACGCAGGCTGGTTTTGATTCATCCAGGCAGCAGTAAACTGGCTCTACAAAAGGGCATTTACAAAACCTGGTCCAACAATAACTGGGCTGAACTGCTCAAAAGACTTTTAGCTATGGATCTGGAAGTGCTGCTTTGCGGCGGACCGGACGATGACGATTGCATAAAATCAATTGTTGAAAAACTGGAAGCAGAGCCTGGCAAGCATCAAGGGCATTTCATCAATGCTTACGGAAAAACTTCGTCAATCCAAGATCTTGTAGCTTTAATGCAAGTCTCTGATCTTGTTGTTTGTGTAGACTCAGCTCCCATGCACATTGCCGCAGCACTGCAAAAACGCATAGTCGCAATATTCGGTCCAACCGATCCGAAAAAATTATTACTGGAAAGCGACAGAGCGGTAGCTCTAAGAGAGACTCCGGAAGGAGGGACTTATGCTAATTCTCTTGAGTCTGAGCCCTGCGTGCAGATTCCGCTAGATATTGTTTACCAGACTGTTTTGGATCAATTGAACCGAGTTTCAGTCCAAGAAAGCTCTCTGGAATTCCACAGGAACTGATATATTCGCCATTTTCACCGACAACCGAAAGCAGCGCATCCACCATTTCAGGATCAAATTGTTTGCCTGAATATTTACGCAGTTCCTGCCCTGCTCGTTCATAACCTATAGATTGCCGATATGGACGATCGCTGGTCATCGCGTCATAAGCATCAGCCACGAGAACAACCCTGGCACCCAGCGGAATGTCGTTGCCGGCAAGTTTATCCGGATAACCACTGCCGTCAAGGTGCTCGTGATGATGCCGCACCCAGAGTCTGACCCGTTCAAACTGCTCGATTTCCTCAAGCATTTGAGCACTTTTCTCTGGATGAATCGCCATCAACTTCTGTTCTTCTGCATCCAGACGACCGGGCTTCCATAATATAGATTCAGGAACCCCAATTTTTCCAATATCATGCAAAATTCCGGCAAGTTCGAGATCTTTCAACTCATCGGCAGCAAGCCCGAGCTTGAGCCCGATGCTGACGGCATAGCGACTTACCCGTAAGCTATGCCCGGATGTGTAATCGCATTTTGCATCGAGCGCATTGGCAAGCGCAAAAATTGTACCGAGCGAAATATTTTCAAGTTGGCTTAAAGCAGCACGCAGTTCAAGAACAAGACGGTCGTTGCTTTGCTTGAGTTCAAGACTTTCCAGGGCTCTTTTGACGGTCAGCTTCAGGTCTTCAGCATCCCAGGGCTTCTGAACATATTTATAGATCTGTCCGGAATTAATGGCATCAATAAGAGCTTGAATGTCTGTGTAACCTGTAAGCAGGATGCGAACGGCATCAGGCTGAATTTTCAGAGATTCTTGCAAAACCTGCACGCCGGTCATGCCGGGCATGCGCTGGTCGGTGATAATCAGGCTTACTGTCTCTTGCTCGAGTATTTTCAAGCCTTCAGGACCATTCTCAGCCAGAAAAGTATCATAATCGCCGCCAAGCACGC
>JAIEPM010000260.1 GCA_019748395.1 Candidatus Obscuribacterales bacterium | reverse complement strand
GAGGCAAGTGTAACAACAACACTCTTGGGCTCATCAGGACGCTTATTCACCAGGTCCACAAAAGTACTGTTTGCACTTCCGCCGATCAAAAACAGCTGTCCATCAAACTTGAAATCAGCGCAGGGCTTTTTCGGAGGGTCCACAGGCTTGGTACCTTGAGTCCGCTTGGCTTTATCCGGAACGTCTTCGTTCTCTCTACCTTCAACTGATTTTGAAGGCATATCCTTCAATTCAGCGTTATCCGGACAGGATGTTTGTACGGTAGGCTGAAAGGCCAGGTATTCATTTACAAAGGCATTTCGCGCAGATAAAGAGTCTTCAGCGCTCGGAGGTGATGTAGTATCCAATGCAAATACAGGCACAGTGGTGCTCCAAAGTGAATTAGTTACTCAATCAATACAACCCCGAAATCAGTATAAGCGCAGTTGCCGAGAATGAACCCTTAGCAGATTCTCATAGATGCCAAGAGGGCGTAGATCGGCAACTCGTGAATGTTTACAGACTAACAATAAACTTGAATTTTGTTACAAATCAAGCAGCAATGTTCAAAAGCAAAATCTCAGCCGGCTGCTTGCGCTTCTTCGGCAATTTTTGAAACCATAACTTTGTCGATACGATTTCGGTCCATATCCACAACTTCAAAACGCAACCCCTGCCAGATGAAATGCTCTCCCTCCATCGGCAAGTGCTTCAGGTGATAGAGAACAAAACCAGCCAGCGTTTGAAAATCGGCATCAGACTCATCCTCAGCCAGTTCCTTCAGCGAAAAGAACTCCTGAAATTCATCCACAGGCACCTGCCCATCGCATAGCCACGAAGAACCATCCTCCCGGGGCAAGATTTGCCAGCGAGGCGATTCATCATATAAGGATAGATCGCCGACAATCGACTGGAAAAGATCATGTCTTGTTACCAGACCCTGAAGACCGCCATATTCATCAATAACCAGCGCCAGGTGACGGCGCTTCTCAAGAAAAGACTGAAGCAATTGCAAACCAGTAGTAGACTCCGGCACGTACAGTGGCTGTTCGATCAAAGCTTCAAGCTCGAAAACCGTTTCATCCAGACGTTTGCTTATTATTGCTCGTGACTCGGCAATGCCGACGACCTTATCGAGACTGCCTTCTGCCACCGGCAGCCAGGCATGAGTGCTCTCTTGAACAGTTTTGATTATGAGCTCCAGAGGCTCCGTTATATCAATCCATACGATATCGGTTCTGGGAGTCATCAGAGCTTCCACTTTCAGCTCGCCAAGCCGAAAAACGCTTGCCACCATTTCCTGCTCCGAACGCTCGACAACACCTTCTTGAGCAGCCTGTTCTACAAGAATGTGGATTTCAGATTCTGAGATAGACGGCTCGGTAGATTTCTCAAGCCGAAGCAATTTTAAAATCAGATCGCAGGAACCGCTCAGCAAATAGGCTCCCGGCTTAGCAATTTTGGAAAAAAACATCATCGGTCTTGCCATTATTGACGCGACTTTCTCTGGAGAATGCAAAGCCAATCGCTTTGGCAAAAGCTCACCGACTATCAAAGAGAGGTAAGTAATTGTTGCCACCACAAGTGTCATGGAAATTGCATCGGCGTAGGGAGCCAATAATTCGATCTGCACAAGTCGGTCAGACAGGTGATCGGCAATAGTGGCACCACCATATGCACCAGCAATGATACCAACCAGTGTAATGCCGATTTGCACGGTAGCTAAAAAGTCCGCGGGGTCTTTTGCAATTGCTAAAGCCACTCTTGCCCCATCGTCACCATCCTCGGCTCTCTGATGCAAACGCTCTTTCCGGGCCGACACAATTGCAAGCTCCGACATGGCAAGAATGCCGTTTACAACAAGTAAAAGCAGAATTATGGCAATTTCTACGAACGAAGAGGTCATTTAGCTACTTTTTCTTTTTAGCGGGTTTTTCTCGATTGCACTGCTCTAAAATACGATCTATCAGCGCTGCATCAGCACCGGGCAGTTTTTTTGCCTTCTCAATCAGAGTTCGGGCTTCGCTATATTTACCACGTTCTAATAAAACAGAAGCAAGGTCGCGGTTGGAGACCCACTCTTCAGGGGAAATCTCTACGGACTTGCGGTAGCATTTCTCGGTTGAAGCAAGATCCCCCTCCTTCTCGTACATTTCGCCGAGAGCAGACCAGCCACTAGACGCCTTGGGGTCCAGCTTCACCGCCTTGTAGTAAGCTTTCTCAGCTTCATCTCTTTCACCCATTTTTGCCAGGGCATTGCCTAAACCGTAATAGGCATCGGCATCGTAGGGCCAAACCGAAACGGCTTTGCGGAATTGCACAACCGCCCCTAAGTGATTGCCGGTTTCTGACAACTGAGTGCCCTTATTGAAGTAAAGAGTGGCTTTGTTGTAAGCCTCGATGGTCCCCTTGCCATTGTACTCAAAACGTCTTTGCGCCAGGGCTGAGCCTGAAGCTGTCATCAATAACAGCAATAAAGAGACAGCAAAACCGACGGGAAGTCTCAATTCTCTCATCCTAATGTTCTTCTACAACACTGACCCAATCGCTATTGTACAGCCTATCAAGGGAAAGCACTTAGTTTGCAATAAAGCATCCAGACTTGACTAAGCCGACGACTACTTTCCCTGCCGACAAAGTGACGCCGTTTCAAAAGACTTTCAGCAAATTCATTCAGACTTTGAAGACTTCCAGACACTATTTCAGAGGAGTCAAAATCATGTATTACTCCACTTTATGGACGCAACTTATTGCCAAATGGCCGGCTGTGTGCAAAATCTGCAAGGTGTCTATAAAAGCTCATGAAGCCATGTGGTGGAGTTGGCGCAGGGGTGTCAAATGCGGTCCCTGCTATCACGGCAAGGACCCGGCTCGAAGAAAGTTAACACCGGAAGCGCGCACTCGAATTGCGTATTGCAAAGAACGATTATCCTTGCTGGATCAGTTGCCCAAGCCGTTTAAACCGCTGCAAAGGCAAGAATATAGCAAGCTGCTTTCTGAACTGGGAAACTACAAGCAGATCAAGGAAGTAAGAGAGTTCCTAACGAGACTCTCGGGAGATTCGCAAAGCGATTTCTCGAATTGATCACGGCTTTCTTTACCTATGGCAATAAGTTTCGATACTGAAGATATTCTGCAGTCAGATTCTATATGATGGAATTGTTCCGGACTCCGCCCCATCGGGTCCGGAGCACCTGATTTTCCGCCAATTTAAGGAGACGACAAAATGAAAATCATAGCGGAGGAAATCTGGATGCATGTAATAGACCCTATAATCCTTGAAAAAATAAAAGAGCTTCTCGAAAACGATCCAAAAGCTGCATTCAAGCTGCAAAAAGACTACGAGAATCTCAAGAAGCATTACCGGTCTGAAACCGCAATTTCAAGGGCTTTTCATGAGGTAATCATCGAAGCAGAGGAAGATGGAAAAGTCCCAGCAGGATTTTACATAGGAAG
>JAIEPM010000532.1 GCA_019748395.1 Candidatus Obscuribacterales bacterium | reverse complement strand
AGAGGACCTACAGCAGTCATGCGCACCGGCTGCCGGCCTCTTTGCACATAAGCTTTTTCAAGAGTTTTGAATGCTAAGCCGGGAACTGCTGAAACGTCGATAATGTAAGCCAGAACTTCCGGATTGAATTCAACTTTTTCATAAGGGCGTCCCGTTTCGTCGACAAGCACGCCGGAAATTTCGTAGTCTTTTTCACAAAGGTTTTTCACCTCAGGATTTACGAAATAACCAATTGTCTGGCCCTGGGATGTTGTCACCCTTGCCTTGACATCGCTCATGCTTATGCCCTCCCACTTGCTCATTACAAGTCTGTTTTTACCGACGATAAAAAGGATTATCTCAGATGATCACTGACATCCGAAAATCCGTAATGATCGAAGCGAAATGTGTTAAGAATTAGAGGTTATGACTCGACCGCGTGAATCGCTCGTGATTAAGTGGTAGATAGCCTGTACATCGTTACCAAACGAGAAAAAAAGGAGACGTAAATGGCCTACACGATCGTTGCTGATGTTTGCGAAGGCATCGCAGATTGTATTCCCGTATGTCCGGTGGAATGTATCCATTGGGCAGAAGGAAAATCCAATGTAAAGGGCACCAAGTACACCTACATCGATGATGCAACATGCATCGACTGTGGCGCCTGCTTGTCAGTATGCCCAATCGAAGGCGCCATTCTTGATGAATGGAAGCCCGAGCTGCAAAAGCCTTAGCCATTGACCGTCGTTCGATAAAGAAGGATGCCACCAGAAATGATGGCATCCTTTTTTGTTTCAAGACAGAGACTTTTGCATTTCAATCTCAAAAAGAAAGACCCGTCTTGTTGAGAACAAGTTCCATTATTTTTTCAACGCTATAGAGAAAATTTCCAGAAATCATCAGCAGCCGCTCGAATATGCTCCATGCGATTTTGAAGTTCAATTCGCAATTCTTCCTGCAATTCCTCAGAAGCACCTTTCGGCACTTGCAAAGGTTCACCAAAGATGTAAACAATCGGAGTCGACCACCAGGGCGCCATGAATTTGTCCCAGGACGGCATCCACCAGGTGCTGCGAGCCGAGCAGACGAAAGGCAGAATCGGCACCTGAGTCATTTCAGCCATTCGAATAATGCCGGGCTTCACTTCAAAGCGTGGACCACGGGGACCGTCCACCATGAAAACCAGATCCTGCCCCTCTTTTACAGCATCCATCAGTTCGAGCCCACCGCGCACTGCGCCCTGCTTGGATGATCCTCTGGCAATCGAGTAGCCAAGGCGAGTACCGGCCCGGGCAATCATTTCGCCGTCCCGGCTCGGGCTCATCAAGATGGTCAAACGCCCGCGCGGATGCAAACCAAGAGCTCCAACCATGCGTCCATGATAAAAGGACCAGATCAAAGGTTTACGTTCCGGGCCTTCCTTAAGAAGCTCAAGAGCCCCGGGTGAGAAGAATTTCGTAATTCGATAACTGTTGCCGAAAAAAGTCGTTCCATCGCTGCATACAATCTCCAGGAAGTTCATCCTGAGCGTGTCCAGCCAGGGAAAGCGGCTGAGCAGTTCTCGAGTTTTAAACAGTCTTGCCATCGAATTCTGAGTGCACTTTTATGTTACATGACAATCCGCAAAGCATAGCCGAATAAGGCAAGCTCTGGCATACCCGTGATATTATTAACCACTGCCTAAGAGTAAAACAAGATATTAAGTGGAACTACAGGAATGTCACTAGAAGCACAAAAGAAGCAACAACTCGTCGAAACCCACAAAACGCACGCCAAAGACACCGGTTCACCGGAAGTGCAAGTGGCAATTTTGACTGAACGAATCAATCAACTTACTGAGCACCTCCGCACACACAAGAAAGATTTCCACTCCAGACGCGGACTACTGATGATGGTAGGAAAAAGACGCAGATTGCTCCAGTATCTCAGCCGCGAAGATCACAATCGCTATCGCACACTAATCGACAAACTGGGATTGAGACGCTAAGAACTTGCAGGCGGGCATTTGCCCCGCCTGCTTTGCTTTTTGGGACAAGTCTCAAATTACCCAAGTTCTCATACCCCAGTCATTTGCAGACCGCTTTGTGCTGTCTGTTTTTTAGCAAGTACAAGATTTTCCGAAACAAGGTGAAAGATGTCAGTAGAGATGCAAGAACGTACTCGTTCATTTTCAGTAGATATTGATGGCAAAACCGTCTCCTTTACAACCGGCAGGATGGCCAAACAGGCAAACGGTGCTGTTGAAGTTCGCTGCGGAGACACCCAACTACTCGTAACCTGCACTGCAGGCAAGCAACCCCGAGAAGGAATCGACTACTTTCCTTTAATGGTCGACTTCGAAGAAAAATTGTACGCAGTCGGCCGGGTGCCGGGCAGTTTCACCAGACGCGAAGGCAAGATGCCGGATAAAGCGATTCTGGTAAGCCGTCTTATCGACAGACCGATGCGCCCTCTTTTCAACTACAACTATCGCAATGACGTTATGGTTGTGGCCACATGCATGAGCTCGGACCAGGAGAATCCTCCAGATACCCTGGCAATGCTCGGAGCATCCGTAGCCATAGAACTAAGTGGATTGCCTTTTGCCGGTCCGGTCGGAGCAGTTCGGGTCGGTCGCGTGGAAGGACAGTTCATTGCCAATCCGACTTATGAACAAATGGCAGTTTCGGATCTGGACCTGGTGGTTGCCGGGACCGAAAACTCAATCATGATGGTGGAAGCAGGCGCTCAGATTGTCACCGAACGTGACATGCTTGCCGCTATTGACTATGCTCATAACATAATCAAACGCCAGTGTGATTCACAGAAACAGTTCTGCCAGGCGCTCGGCATTGAAAAACAGCCCTTTGAAGCTCCTCCTAAAAAAGAAGAGCTTGATCGCATTATTCGCGAAAAATGCACCGAAAAGCTGAAAGCTTCCATGGACGGCGTCACCTGCAAGCATGTCAGAGCCGCTTTGCTTGATGAAGCCAAAGCGCTCGTAGTCGAAGCAATTGCCGAATTGCCGGAAGACCATCCGCTCAGACTGGAAGCCAAGTTGCCGATTGCAGCTTACATGGAAGAATACGAAGCCGAATTGATGCGCGCTCAGGTCCTCGAAACCGGGCGCCGCGCCGACGGCCGTCGCTGCGACGAAATTCGCCCAATCACAGTCGAAGTAGGCGTGCTGGCAAGAACCCACGGCAGCGGGCTCTTCACCCGCGGCACCACTCAGGTTCTTTCAGTCGCAACCCTGGGCACAGGCGGCGACGCGCAAAAGCTGGATTCGGTCGATCCGCAAAAAGAACGCAAATACATGCACCATTACAACTTCCCCGGCTATTCAGTCGGTGAAGTCAAACCGAACCGCGGCCCGGGTCGTCGTGAAATCGGTCACGGTGCTCTGGCAGAGCGTGCACTTGTGGCAGTCTTGCCCTCACAGGACG
>JAIEPM010000209.1 GCA_019748395.1 Candidatus Obscuribacterales bacterium | reverse complement strand
CGAATATCTCGTTCTCGGCATGCTTGCAGACACATATCGAGCCATTTTTTTTGATTCTCGAATAAGGGGTTGTTCGGAGTTTTAAATCGCTTTTTCAAGTCGGCTGTATCGGCCATAAACATAAATGGTGCATTCGGCTTTGCGATCCAGAATCCTTTTTCAACGAGATCTTGAAACATGGCAAAACGTTTGTCTTCTTCAGACTTGCGATCAAGCGGACTGGCAGGTAGTTTCGACGTAAACGGCTGCATAACGGACTTCAAGAACTCAGCGCTGCAAACCTGAGCGGCTTGAGCTTTGCTCGAAAAGTAAACAGATTCGGTGATCAGATAGCCTATGCGCTGCCACCATTGCGGCATCGAAAGATCCAGCAAGCCGCGAGCATCAGTGAAGCGCGACAAATACTGAAAGTGCTTGGAAGAACCGGCACAGTTGAAACGATTATCAATCATGTCGCGAGGACAGATGCCCAGTACCACTACGGCGGGTTTCTTTTTACCGTTGAAGAGCGCACGCACAACCATATAATCGTCGGACGCCATGCTGCCAGGCAAGCCAAAGTTGAAGCACTCTATATTCCTGAGTGGAGCATTCTCGCTAATCACATGCTCAAGATAGTGACTTCGGTGGTCCGCCACCAGATCAACGGTTTGCTGCCTGTAATCAGCCTCATGATGCCAGAGCGGATGCATAACAACAGATGATCCCAGAACCACAAGACTTGGAGGCTTATTTGCGTCAACAAACTCATGTGTTGCCCACCAGACCCAATTTCGAGCGACAGGCAGGGCGTCGGGATCTACCTTGCCGAACGGATTCCAGGCAAAGAACAAAATATTGAAGCCAAAAAAAACAAGAACTGCCCAGGGGAGCGGTCCTGATTTAAATAGCTTTTTGATTCCGTCCAAAATCATCCAGATCACCGTGCCGGAAAAGGATATTCTTTCTTGACAAGACACTGATTATACCCTTGCTAAGCGCCCGCTTAGCTAAACAAAAACCAAGCTCAGCAAGGCGATTGCAGGTCTTAAGCCAGCCTTGAATTTCAAGGGATGACAAAGTCTTAATAGTTGACAAGGAGCTTAATTTATAAGCCTCGCTTAATCAAAACCCGTGTTTCTTTGCCCACTTAGCAAGCTTCTCGTTGGACTCTATTTCAAGCTTTGCAGCAATGTGATAAAGGATCTGGTCAAGGTCATATTCAGTCAGTCCCATTCGCTCAGCGGCTTTCGGAATGCCGCCTCGCCGACCTATTTCTCGCAAGATATTCCTTTCTTGCGAACTGAGCCTCAATAGATTCGGCGGTAAAGAAGGCGAAACAATGCCCTGAGACCCTCTATAAACCATGAGAATGGACATGCGCAAAAGAGCAGGCGGGTCATCCTTCAAAACATAAGCGGCAGCACCCATATCCAGAAAGTCTTGAACTTCCGAAGCCTTGCTCTGGCTGGCAAAAATAACGACCCTCACATTTTTGAGACCCACCAGTTTCTTCAACAAATCCGGTGTAGTCATCAGACCGGGCAGATGCAAATCTAGTAAAACAACATCAGGAAGAAGGGTTTTGGCCTGCTTGTATGCCTCATCTGAAGTTTCCGCTTCAGCAATAATTTCGATGAGGTCACCTGCAGACAAATCTGCAATCGCCTTTTCTCTAGATGGTGGGTGATCGTCAACGACTAAGAGACGAATCATTTCAAATCCTCCGCTGCTTAAAAGGATACACGGTCACGCCGTCTAAGTCGCTCTCGACAAGGCAGGGCAAAATTCCGCCCGAAGTTCTATAATTCTTGAGTTAACCAAGGTGAGTCCAAGTCTATGCAAAATTCATTCTTGCGTACAATTGTTCCTGTGGCGACGCTCATCGGACTTTGTATCTCCACCGGTGCGGCTTATTCTCAGTGGAACGGCAATAATCCACTGCAAAATAATCCAAAAGTAGTCAAGACAGCATCCGGATTACAGTACTACGATATTGAGATGGGAAAGGGTCCCTGCCCGCCCCCCGGCTCTTCGGTTACCGTTCACTACACAGGCTGGCTTCTAAATAAGCAAAAATTCGACAGTTCGGTAGATCGCGGTCAACCATTCGATTTTGTTTTAGGACAGGGAATGGTAATTAAGGGCTGGGATGAAGGAGTAGCCAGTATGCGCGTCGGCGGCAAACGCAGACTCGTAATACCAGGCAATCTTGCTTATGGTCAGCGAGGTTTTCCGCCGGACATTCCGGCCAATGCCACATTGGTTTTCGATGTGCAACTTTTGAAATTCCAATAAGAAACAAAAGTATTAGAAACGAGAACGAGCAGCAAATTGAATTTGCTGCTCGTTTCTTTGAGATATTTCTAACGGTGAAAAGCAACGCCTAATGAGCCGAGCCGACAAATTTCACAAGAGCCAGAAGCAGCCAGAACAACGAAATGTCCAGAGCATAAATGGCAGCCCACTTTAGCGTGGCTTGCGTTTTCGTACGCAAAATCCTGAAATTAAGCAAGAGGAGAATAAACGCGATAACAGTAGGCAGAGGTCCATAAGGCAGGAACATCAAAACCGGAAAACAACCGAAAAGATAGTCGATAAAACGAAGTTTCTCTGCAAGCAAAAGCTCCTCATCTCCAAGAAATACAGCAGGCACGGGGTCTAACCAGCGAGAACGGACAAAGAGTTTCCGCTTGCTCCTGTCTTTCATTTCCACTTCAAAGGGTCCATTTTTTTCTTTCAGCCGAGCAAGTGGACGTCCGTCGATTTTGACCTGGACAAAACCGCTCAAAGCAGAGCGCTCTATTTCAAGAGAGTCCGCGGCAATATCTTTTCTTTTGAGGCTGAACTTCATCTGCACCATTTGCTGTCGTAGCACAAAGTATAATAGTTGAAGGGAAGAATTGTGCAGACAAATTCAGGCAAACAAAATGAGCAAATCAGGGCAGCTTTTGCTTCTAGGCACGGGGCAATTAGGCAAAGCAATCATTTCGGAATATGCAGGAAGCAAAAGGATCATCGCAAGCACGCGCGATCCGCGCAGAATATTTGAGTTTGCCGAGATGAAAATCGAACCGCTGATCATGCCATTGCCATCTGCAGAAATTATCGAATCTCTGGCAAGCGGCTCGGATATCCTTGTTTCCTTTCCGCCGGATGGGTCGACGGATGCCATACTGGCCCCAGCCTGTGCAGCAGCCAGATCCATCATCTATATCTCCAGCACCGGAGTTTACGGAGCCAAAAGCGGCAAAATCGATGACAGCATAAGTCCCGACTCGAGCGAAGAACGCTTACGTCCACGCTTGCAAGCCGAGAGCATCTGGCGCGAACATGGCGCAGTTGTGCTTCGGGTTCCAGGCATCTACGGACCTAAATCAGGAATGCATCTGAGACTGAAAGAAGGCAACTACAAACTGCCGG
>JAIEPM010000661.1 GCA_019748395.1 Candidatus Obscuribacterales bacterium | reverse complement strand
CGCCAGAATGTCGATACAAAAGGAAAACGGATCTGGCAATAAGACGAATTGCGGCTCTTCAGAACTTTTCACGCTGACAGCTTCTTCCCATTTGTCAGGGGCTGCGTCCAAGTCCGGCAAATCCTTGTCTTCTATGTGAAACTTGTTTACTTTAACATCGGGCAAAGTTGCTGCTGAAAGAGCAATGGCCGATTCCTTTTCAAGCTCGAGCCCTCCGCCTATTATGCCGCCGGCTGAACAGCCGGCAAAAGAGCCGGGATTCAGATTTTTGACTGCAAGCTCCGGAATCTCATTATATTTAGAAGCAAAACCGGGCGAAACAAAGCAAAGCAGCAGGTCCGGCGACTTGCTTCCCAGTTCTGCCTTGATTTGCTCGGCTGCCGCGCTGAACGCCTTTTCAAGGTCCGAGTGCTGAGCTAAAGCAGATGCCCATTTCATCTTGCTTCTCCTTGCGCTAATCATGGCAGTTTAAACTTTTAGAGGTCTGTGTTCAAGTTTACCGACATTCCTCACATATTCTTCAGGCAGGCAGACTAAGCTTGTCCATACAAGACAGGTAAAGCCCAATGAGCCCTAAATTACACAATTCAAACCAAATGCCTAAATTTGAAGCTCTTGCAAATTCCCGCCCGCTTCGTTTTACTCGCTCGGAGCCAAACCCGGCTTTTCCGGCGCAGCTTCGACCGTTTTGCCGTGAGGAAGCTGTTTTTGAAACAGATAGATGCGGCTTCATTAGTGAATGGAGCAGCAGGGCTGAGGAATTATACGGATATGAGGCAGATGAAATTCTGGGCAAGCATATAGCCAGCCTTTACCGCACCACTGACTTGATGCAGGGCAATCTGATTTATGAGTTTCAGACAGCAGAAGCTCTCGGTAAATATGCTTGCTTTGCCTGGCAGCGCCGCGCCGATGGGCAGAGTTTCAGATCTTATTGCCGATACCAAGCAAACTGGGATAAGGAAGGTAAACTCTGTGGTTTTCGCAAGTTCATTGTGGAAACCTTTTGAAGCTGCTTTTGCATTTTAATCTTTGACTACGGAATTTCTTTGAACTAAGTTCTAAGAAATTCCGTCTTTTAATTAGAGCTGCGATTTCGAGTTAATGAGGCAGACCATGAAGGTCTGGGCTGCTGCATTGCCATTATTCACATAGCGAGGGCTGTCGGCTGATGATTCGCTTCCTGTTTAATTCTCTGCAAAAGGTTCTGAGTTTGGCCTGGTCTATTAATCGCCCTATTGCTGCATTGTTTTTAATCAGCTTGGTATCTTTCGGCTTGAGTCTTTGTGGGATCGGCTGGGCTCTTTGTGCAGGTGACATGCAAATAGAGCTCTGGCAGAAAAGTCTGAAATTCAGTCTTTCTTTCATGCTCTATTCATTCTCGCTTTTACAAATAGCTGCGAATTTAGATTCTTTGAAGCCGCTTTTGAAAGTTACTTCGCTCTCTGTACTGATCGGTGCTGTTCTGGAATTGTCCAGCATTTACGGAGCTCTGCTTGTTGCCCATTTCGGCTCGCCGCTTCAGATCCAAGCCTCTGAAAAGAGTCTGCTGCTTCTGGCTCGAACTGCGATCATCCCTGTTTCTATGGCGCTTCCGATATTCTTGTTTTTGCTTTTGCGCAAGCCGGGCATCACGCCGCTGCGGCTCTATGGATTTTGCTGGGGGACGGCACTGGCTCTTTTGGGATTAATTCCCGGTCTTATGATGCTGATGCCTGCAGCTATCTTTCACGGATGGCCGGCATATCTCAGTTCCTCATCAAAGCTGACGCTTGCGCAAGCAATCGGTCACGGTGAGCTGAGAACTGCGCATTTCTTCGGCATACATGCTCTGCAAATTATTCCACTGGCAGCTTACGCTTTAGAAAAATCATTCTTGTTTATTGAAGAAGACAGAAAACTAAGGTTGCTTTGCTTCTTTGCCTGCAATTATGCTTTTGCGATCGGGCTTTTGACTCTACAAGCACTTTCCGGAGAGTCTTTTTTTGCTCCCAGTCTTTCCCATTTGCAAGCTGCGGGGATTTTTCTTCTTTTCAGTTTTCTGGCAATTCCTGCTGTTCTTTTCTGTCCGCGATTGCGAGAGCTCACTCGGCCTGAGAAAGCTTTTGATTCTCATTTATAGATAGATTCTTGCTCTCATTGGCCACGCTTTCCTCTGTTTTTTCATCTTCAAATTCCAGTTTTTCGTTTTCTTCAGCCAGAGGGCTCAATAATTTGTCGATGTTTTCATCTATTTCAAGTCTAAGTGTCTCAAAGCTTTTGTCGTCGAGCTGACCCATTTTATTCATGTTCAAAAGAGTGTCTTTCTTGGTTTCCAGAAGACGCAGTCGAGCTTCTCTCATTTGCAGTTCTTCCAGTGATTTGTCTGCTAAATGAAGATCGTCTATTTGTTTTTGTAGGCTTTCAATTTTCTTTGTAATTTCCGACTCAAGCGCATTCAAGTTCTCTGTCGAAATTCTTCCTTCTATTCGCAAACGCAGCAGTTCCGAAAGCGACTCGTTTTCCATCAATAGCTGGCTGCGCAATTTCGCATAGTGATTGAGTCGCGGGTCTATCTCCACCATTTTCAAGAATCGGCAAAGTGGATCCATGCTCAAGCCCGGGATCAGCAAAGTGAAAAGTACGACTCCAAATGACATGACGATGATTGGCTCGCGCATGGCATAGTCCAGCGGCAAACTCAAGGCCATCGCCATACACAGGGCGCCGCGCAAGCCGCCCCAAAACAGCAGATGCATCCACTCCGAAGGTATCGGAATTCGCTTAGAACCCAGCATTGGGCAAAGTCCGTAAATCACGACGGCGCGTGCAAAAACCGTAGCGGCTACGCCGACCACTATCAAAGCGCTGTATTTTTCTAAAGTCACCAGATTTATCTGGATGCCGATTAAAAGAAACACAAATGAGTTAACAACAAAGGCCGCATATTCCCAAAAAGAATTGACAGCCAGTCTTGTTGTTGCAGACATGCTGCTGCGGCTGCCGAAATTACCAATGACGATTCCGGCGCTGACAACAGCAAGTACAGGGCTCACATGCAAGGCTTCGCCGAGCATGAATGAGCCGTAAGCTGCAATTGTGGTCAGCATAATTTCGGGCAGGTGGTCATCGAAAAATCGAGTTATGTAAGAAGCCGCCAGCCCTACCAGCCCACCTAAAATGCAGCCTCCTGCGCAAACAAAAACAAATTGCAAGATGCCCGTCGGCAGAGAAAAAGCAGAGTTTGAAACAACCAGAGCCAGGACCAATTTGAATAGAACTACCGAGGTGCCGTCGTTGAAAAGACTTTCGCCTTCAAGGAGCATTGTTAATCTTCTGTCCACGCCGAGTTTTCGAAACAAGGCAATTACCGAAATCGGATCTGTTGCAGAAATCATTGCTCCAAAAAGCAAGGCGGCTCC
>JAIEPM010000588.1 GCA_019748395.1 Candidatus Obscuribacterales bacterium | reverse complement strand
CATGGGAGCGCTGGTCGGTCCAAGCATGAGCGGTTGGGCGAGAGCGGCTGTAACCGTGACCCCAAAGGCTGCTGCAACGACTGCTACACTCAGCATGCTTTTCAGACGCATAATTTTAAGACCTCCATTCTTCGTGACTTCTATCTGTTTGATTGGCTTAGCTTCAGCTAAACTTCTATGATAAATACTATGTACCCAGCTTATTCTTGACAATTATAATAGCATGAAGGAATGAGATTAAACTTATCTGGGGCAGGTTAAATTTTTTCGGAAGCATCGATCAGAAGAGGACTTTAAGTGTCTGAGGACCATATTGTAATAATCGGCTGCTGCATCATGGGACTTATCGCTCACGGGGCACGCTCGCAGCTCTGGCTGGAATGGGTCTTGCGCGTCACTTACGGTCTTTTCCTTTTTGGAGAATTTCTGAACATCGCGGTCGGCAGCCAGGAAGAACCATGGAGTCATGCCATCCTGGTCGGCTGCACAGCGGCCAGTGGTCTACTCCTCTTCAAACCCGGGCGAAAGCTCTTTTCGATCCTTTTCACATTCATCAATCAAATAGTTGCCGGAAGGGTTTTTCTGGCAGCCTTCGGGAAATTGCAATTGAACCCTGCAGCCCCGCTTGCAGTCGGCAGCGAGGCCATGGCTGCAAAAGCAAACACTTTGAACTCTTCAGCAACAGAAAAAAAAGATTCTGAAGAAGTAGAACAAGCAGAGGATAGAGCAGAAGCGGAAACCGGTCTATCTTCAGAAGCTGCTCCGGATTCTTTGCAGGCAAATTCAGAAAACAGCGAATCCGCTCAAATTTCATCAAGCCGGACAGCCGAGGCAAGCAGCTCGACCCAAACAGAAGCAAGCAGATCTGCGCCTAATCAAGAAACACCAACTGGCCCGCAAAAAGTATCGATACTTCAAGCATTTTTTGTGGAAAGAATTTTTGTTCCGGAGTCCATTCCGCATATGAACGGGCTCTGGATCTACCTAACAACGATGCTTTTCCTTTTGACTCATATGGAAATGCAAACCGGTTTCCAGATGCCGTCCATAATGATTCCACTGCCGGTAACGATGGATCAGCTTTTCTCATATAACTTTCTGGGATTGATCATGCTGGCATTCTGCGGCTGCGGCATTTTCCTCACACGAAGCCCGATGGAAACCATGCGCCGACTCGGGCTGGTCAAGCCAAGCTTCAAGCATATTCTCATCGGCATAGCCGGGATTTTCATCACCTTTTTCTACGACTATCTCTGGTCTACTTACACACATTCACAGCAAGGTCTCGGCTATGCCGATAAGCTCTCTCACTACAACGAAGGCACATTTACAGCCGGCGCTCAGCCCGGTCCGGCGTTTCTTGTAGCATCGGCGACAGGACTCTGCGCCGGGCTGGGAGAAGAAACTTTGATCAGAGGCGCTCTACAGCCTGTTTTCGGCATCCTGCCTGCAGCCTTCATGCACGGTGCCCTGCACGGTCAATTTGCACACGCGCCGCTGCTTATCATGCAGGTATTCGGCTGGTCGGCAATCATGGGCATAATTCGCCGATATACAAATACAACAACAACAATCATCACTCACGTCGGATTCAATTTTCTCTCGACTTTCTTGATTGCTTTCAATCCCTGAGCTGCTGCTCTTTCAGCCAGACTCGGGCCTCCTCGATTTCAGTCAGCTTAAAGCAACGCATCTTGTATGGGTAAAACGATTTGAGCAAGTTGCTCAGATCCTGAATCCACTTCTCATCTGTCACTACAGCAACAGCAATCACATCATTCAAATGCTTGAGCAATGCGGCCACAAGCTTGTCTTTGAATGCGGAAAAATCCATGCCGCTGAAGCTGTGAATCTCTTTCATAACACGAATACGTCCGTGCTTTTCGATAAACGCTAGCGTTTTTTCAGCGACTTCGTGATACTCCTCTGCACTGACATAACCGTCGACAACTGCTTCTAAAATGGCGTTTTCAGGATATTCTCTGAGTTCTATCAAAATCAAATTCCTTCAAAGCTTCAGTAAACGAAGGTGTGAGGCTTACCGTCGGCGCCGATATAACCCCGGAACATGCCGGGCGAATTGAAAGGCATTGCAAAATTACCTTTCTTATCCAGGGCAATCAAGCCGCCCTCGCCATGCTCCGGACTGAGCACCCCGTGAATAATCGCATCGGCAGCCTTGCTTAAAGGTTGATGAGCGTATTTGACACGGCTGGCCAGATCGCTTGCGACATTGAAACGGATAAACCACTCACCTTCCCCGGTGCAGGAAACCGCACAACTTTGATTGTCCGCAAATGTACCGGCGCCGATTACGGGAGAATCACCGACACGCCCCCAGCGCTTACCTGTTAAGCCGCCCGTCGAAGTCCCGGCAGCCAGATTGCCCTGCTGGTCGAGGACCACGGCGCCGACAGTGCCGTATTTGTGGGCAACTCCGGCTGGAAAGAGCGATTTTTTTTCAGCTTTCAGTTTTTGCTGTAAAGCATCCCATTGATGCTGAGTCCAGAAATATCTGGGATCGACAATTTCCAGCTTCTGTTCTCTGGCAAATTCATTAGCGCCTTCGCCTGTCAGCATCACGTGTTTCGAGTGACGCATCACAGCAATAGCTTCGCGAATCGGATTTTTTACAACAGTTACTCCTGCAACAGAACCGGCTTCTCTTGTTTTGCCGTCCATAATCGCCGCATCAAGCTCGTTCTTACCGGCTCTTGTGAATACAGCACCCTTACCGGCGTTAAAGAGTGGATTGTCTTCCATTTTTACAACTGCAGCTTCAACCACATCAACCGCAGCAGCTCCCTTTTTCCAGAGCGCATAGGCAGCCAGCAAAGCTTCCGAAAGCCCGGCATGATACTTATCTTGCTCGCTCTTGCTCATGCCGGTTTCAACCCCGGCGCCGCCATGGATGACGACCACGGGCTTATCAAGCGAAAAGGCAGGCAATGCCGCTTGCCCGGCCAGAACTAACGCAAAAGGAATGATTTTTAGAAACTTGCTTGAAAACACCGACTGCCGACCTCACTAGAAGACGGCAGTCAGAATATCAAGCACTGGAGACCGGTCCCTTAGAGGATACTCAGTCTTCTTCTTCGGACGGGTTTTGAACGGCTTTGAAGCCTTCACGGTTGTTCGCCGGGCCACCCATACCGAGGAATCCTTGCAAGCTTAGTTGCGGAGTTTGACCGACAAGCTTGCGTTCGGATAGCTCTTGCAACTCTCTTTCGATGTCTGAATCGGTTCTCGATGGTTCCAGAATCGCCACAACATCGCGAAAGTATAGAGTTTCCTTTTCAACAAGGGCCGTAGCCAGAGCCTCGAGCTGAGGGCGTTTTGACTGAAGCAGTTTCTCTACATTAGCTTTGCAAGTATCAACAATG
>JAIEPM010000262.1 GCA_019748395.1 Candidatus Obscuribacterales bacterium | reverse complement strand
AAACGGCAGGGATGCGCATTCCGGACACATCAGCAGCAGAGCCCGCTTTACGTGACGGATTGGCTGAAGCGTAGAGAAATATTGAGCCTCCTGCAAGAGGCAGCCAAGCAATAGCTTAAACACCACCGCGATTCAGTTCGGGTGGTGTTTTTGTTTTCTTTGCTCAGAATTCCGTGCGAATCTTTCCGCTGTTCTTGTCGACGTAATACCAGTTTAGTGTGGCAGTGTGGCTGCTTTCCTTGTCATCAGGAACTATTTCAAAAACATGCACGACGTATTCGGAACCCTCTTCTCTGTCTATTTCGACTTGAGCTGTGGCTCCTCGTTTTGCGCAGGCTTTTGCAACTTCTTGCCGCCATTTCTTTACTTCCGGACGGGCTTCAACTAAGGAAAGCGCCTTCTTTTCATCAATCTTTGTTTTGGTTTTCATGGCGTTTTTCTTGTTGGAGACGGCTGCTTTCGATTTTTCCTTTGCCCCTGCAGCCTGGGTGCAAACAAGCAACGATGACAAGACTGAAATCAGAAATAGCGCGAAAAGCACTTTTGTAGCTGGACGACCTTTCGAAATCATAGTTTCTCCACCGGACCTGGGCGAGACCTTGAAATTAAAATTGCTGGTCAATGTTCCGAGCCTCATCATATAGCTTTATCTTGTACTTACGGCAGAGCTTGTTCAATGCTTCCATATTAGCTTTGTCTGGATGAGACCATAGTTCGTCTTTGTATCCTTGTTTTAGTATTAGTCGTTTCTTGCTTGCCGCCAATTTCGCGTCTAGCTGCTCTGTGCTCAATTTTTTCTGGCCATCAATATTGAAAATCCTTTCTTAAGTGCTGCGTTTTTATTTTGCTAGCTATAGCAAGCCGAATGGAATAACCGGATTTCGGGAAATTAAAACTGAATCGGTGTTATGTTGCCTTCGCGGAAAATCAGCAAGGGCAGTGTTTGCCCTCCATCGTATTGTGATAAAACCTGATTGAGCTGCGCAGGCTGCATTACTTCATTGCCATCGACTGTTCTTATTATGTCGCCTTTCTTCAATCCGGCTTTGGAAGCACGACTGCCGCCGCGTACGCCGGTTAGTAAAACTCCTTCTTCGCTGCTGCGTCCGCTCAATCCGTAATTACTCATCGGATCTACTTTGCCGCCGCTTCCAGGATTGTTTAATTGCTGTGCCAGTCTTGGGTCAAAAGCACCGGAAGGTGCAGACTGCGGCGGTGGTGTATATTCCTGTGCCTGGGGCTGGCCTGCAAATTGATTTTGGGGAGCGTTGCCGAACTGTGAATTTTGCGCAGGGGCAAAATTCTGCGGCAGTCGCTGCTGAACCGGGGGAGCCTGGTACTGTGTTTGCATTTGAGCCGGAAATTGGGGCGGTGGCGCTTGCATTGCCGGAGTTTGTTGCATGCTTTGCTGTACTTGCGGGCGGCTGAAGGCCGCCGGGTCCGGCGGAATATAAGTGCCCTGATTCTGATTCATGTATGGGTTTTGCGGAGCTCCATAAGGATTTTGTTGCGCTGCAAAGTTCCCTGGATACTGAGCTTGCTGATTTGGATAAGAAGGATATCCTGCTTGCTGCATGGGCATTTGATTCGGAAATCGTTGCGGTTGCATGGGCATTTGATTTGGAAAGGACTGCGGCATTTGTTGCGGATAGCCCTGTTGTTGTTGCGGATACATTTGTTGAGGCGTGTTTTGCATCGGGACAAACGCGCTATTCACCGCCCCTGGTGGCTTCATGCCTGGAGCCGCCTGCAAATTTGTGCCGCCCTGTGCTTGACCGGGAGATCCTTGATACTGCCCTTCAATTTGGGATTGCGCCTGGGCGTGCTTACTCATTTCAGCAGAGAGATCGTTGAATGACTTTGTGTATTTATCGTTGTTTGGTTCGAGCTGATGAGCAAGTTTGAAGTATTCAATAGCATTGAAATAGTCTTTCATCATCAAGTAAGTGGTGCCGAGGCTGTATTTAACCGAAGCTTGCTTCGGTGTTTTTTCATCGAGCTCCTTGAAATAGTTGATGGCTGAAATATACTCTCCACGTTTAAAAGCATCCGTTGCTTTGTCGTTAAGGACGCGATTAGGATCCGATGCCATTCGTTTGCTGATTGCCGCAACCGCTTCCTGATAATCTCGATTGTCGGGGCTTGTTTGCAAGGCTGTTTGGTAGTGAGCTTTGGCTTCCTTTAGCCTGCCTCTGGCTTCTTCGTAAACACCGATGCTGAAATGTGCGTCCGGGTTTTGCGGGTCAAGTCTCAGTACCTGCTGGAATTGTTCGACTGCTTCTTGCCTTTGTTTGTTACGCCATAACCTTGCACCTTCCTGCAAAAGATCATGCATTTCTTGTTCGCGTGCGGCTTGCACGGCTATGCGCTCGCGCTCTCGGGCGGAGTCAAGCGGGGTCTGTCCGGGGCGAGTTGCTGATTGAGGGGCAGCGGGAGGACCTGACGCGGGAGATGAGCCGTAGTTAGAACCTGGGGCTGGGAAGCTTGCGCTTGATGGGGTTAGGGGAGATTGATTGCTGTTTTGAGGGATCTTTTTCGCGTTGGATTTTGGGCTGGAGTTGGCTTGCTTTGAGCTTTTGCTTTTAGAAGCGGGCGGGACGCCCGCGCTCCCGGGAGGCGAGCTATTTGAAGCGGAGTTGTTGTTGTTGTTGTCCGGGCTGGAAATGCTTGCATCATTGCTGGAGCTGCCGAAATTGCGTTCGGGGTTGTTTTGGGTGCTGTCTTGAGATTTTCCGCTGCCCGTGGACTTGTCGTCGGCTTCCTTTTCCTTTTGACGCTCGGTCAAAATTTCGTCGAGTTTTGAAAGACGTGCATCCAACGGACCCTCGGCTTTTTCGCCGAAGGTTCTTTCTTCCAGTCTTTTTATGCGATCTTCATCGCTTTCGCCTGGGAAGGTCGCGAAAAATAACCACTTTTCCAGTTTTTCCAGAGTTAGAGCATTATCAGCAAGTGATGGTAACGCAAAACAGATTGACAGTGATAATGACAGGGCAATGAAAATGCTCTTTCCAAGAAACGAGCCTTTTATTGCTGCTTTACCCATCGACTTACTTTCTCCTTGGGATATCTGTCAGCGAAGTTTCCTGCTTGGAAGTCTTCTTCTCCAGGTCGCTTGAAATGTGATTCCCATCCTTGCAAGAGGGTGATGCTGCGCTTGACTGTTCCCTGTGGGAAGGGCGCCAGCGGGGCTGTTTGCATCAGTGCTGCTATTTGCAGTCTGTCATAAGCCGGAACACCAGAACTCTGTCTTAACACCACATTTCGGATACTGCCATCAGCATAGCAGGAGAATTGAATAAGCGCAGGGCGTGGTGTCTGAAACTTAAGCCCAGTCATTCGTTCGGCATAGCGCAGGTTTCGATGCCAGCGTCCGGC
>JAIEPM010000265.1 GCA_019748395.1 Candidatus Obscuribacterales bacterium | reverse complement strand
GCCCCAAAAAGCAGCGCTGTACTAACTTTCATACCTCCGGCGAAATGCAGAATCGAGGCTACACCGAACATACAAACGACCACCCCGATTGTGGCCAGCACAGTAATTGACAACCAGTCTCGGCGCAGAGCCTTTAGATCTAAGTTCCACGAAGCTTCAAAAAGAAGTGCCGGAAGAAAAATCATCAAAACCAATTCCGGAGTCATCACAACAGGCGTCATAACTTTGGAAAGTCCGATCAAAAGCCCAGCTATAACAAGAGCCACGGCATAAGGCATTCTTATCCACTTCACAGCAACTGCTGTAGCAGAAGCCACAAGCAAGAGGGAAAGAAGAACATCCATCGGAATATGATTTGATTCCATGCCATCAGTTCCTTCAGAATAGAGCCGAAATTGAAAATGCCAACAAAAAGCGATTCATGATTTACTCTCAGTCTGAGCGGATTGTTTGATCGCTGCCTGTCTGCAGTTCTGAAAGTTCGCCGCTCAGCATATGATTGCGCAATCTATTTACCAGCATTGGCGCGCTGAGTAAAGTATCACCCAGATAAAGATAGTGAGGCTTCCATTCATCGTCGAACCAGGCAGCTAAGTGCTGCTCGTTATCGGGATGCCGTTCTGCAACGAAATAGAGCTGTTTGCCGTTATATGTCATCCCGACAACTTTGCGCACTTCGCCCAGTTCATTCAATAATCGTCCGTATTTATCCTGACTTACAACAACTTCTACATCTATAGAATCTCTGTAAGGTAAATCCGGATCAAGCGAAACGAACGTGCCGTCGGTATTAACTTGCAAAAGCGGCAAACCCGGACCGGCAGCCGCAAAAATTTTACTGTCCTTGAAATAAATGCAGCGAGAAAGATCCTCGATCTCCAGCTCTTCGCCAAGTGTCAAAGGACCCTCGGGCTCGGATGATTGCTCGTCATCATCGGACTGAGATTCTTCTTTATCGTTGTCGTCTTCGTCATCAGTGGTCACGACGGTTCCTCAGAACTGATTACCAGTCAATAGTAAAGCACATGCTATGTTCCCGGTCGACTTCTTAAGTCGGCACTTAAATGAGAGCGATCATTCAATAATTCCAGCAATGGACCGTGAGCCCCAATTTTAACAAGACTGCAAGATCCGGTGAGTGCATTGAGCCGCTCGCGATAACGGCCGAGATCTATTCCAAGAAGGCTGCATAAAATAATACGGATCGTAGCCTTGTGCGAAACCAGCAAAACATTTCCCTCAATAAATTTAGAGCGAATTTCGCTGACTACATTGAGGGCTCTCTCAGCGATCTGAAAAGCCGTTTCGCCGCCGCTGGGAGAATTCCAGGCGGGCTCTGCAAGCCACTTGTTATAGTCTTCTGCATATTCGGCTTTCACAAAATCATGAGTCAGACCTTCCCATTTTCCATAGTTGATCTCTTTCAATCCCTCACGCTTTTTGATTTCAATTGCAGCTCTTGCCGCAATTGGAGTCGCCGTATCGACGGTTCTTTGAAGAGGACTGCAATAAATATCCTGCCAGTGCAAGTGACTGTAGGCGTCGGCGAATTGACTTGCCATCAATTTACCTTCGGCAGTCAGCGCAGCATCGGTAAAGCCGCAAAATCCTCCGCTCTGGCTGAACTCGGTTTCGCCGTGCCGCAAAAGATAGAGGTTAAGAGTCATGCTTATCCTTTCGGTATTTAAGCTCACTGAAAAGCTAAGGCGGTGATGCTAATTGCCAGGGCTTGTTGTCGACTTGTCTTTTTCGGAACTGGAACTATCCGGAACCGTTGCAGGCGGCGAGGCCGGCGCTGGTGCGACTTGTGGCGTGCAGGGTGCAGCTGAGTCCGGGGCGGCAGTCGAGGGCGGCGGATTCACAGGAGCTTGTTCCGGAGCTGAAGCAGCCGGAGCGACAGCGCCACTACCACTGGTATCAGTACTTGTTGCCGGATCGGGACTAGCTGCGGCAGAGCCACCGGCTGCTTGACTAGCCGTATTTGCATCATCTAAAGTCGTGCTGACACCCTCAGGCACAAAGCCGCCTGTTTTAGCTCCGGAAATCGGTACAGCCGACCCGGAAACAGGGGGGCTGGAAGCCGGGCTGCTTGCGGCAGCGGGCTTGGATCCAGTACTAGCCGTTTTCGAAACCGGCTTTGGCGTGGATTTAGCACTGCTTGTTGTTTTAGCGGAGACCGGATTCTTGGGTCCACTAGCCCTGGGAGCTGTACCTGGCGGACCACCCGCCGTCGAAGCCGCAGAGTCCTGACTGCTGCCTGCGGCGGCAGCAGGAGTTTCAGGAGTCGCAGAATTCGGAGCAGCTCCCTTGGCCGGAGCGCCCGTACTGATATTCTCGGAAGCTCCGGCATTCGGGGCGATATCTGGGCTTATCGGAGCTCCAAAATCGAAATGCTTAGTTTCGGCAAGCTTAGCTTTAACCGTTTGAAAGCGCTTTTGAATTACAGGATTAGTGGGCTGCAGCTTTAATGATTTCAAGAAAGCATCATGGGCGGCTTTGTAATCCCCAAGTTTCTGTAAACAAGCGCCCAGATTGTTATAAGCAGCGATCATTTTGTCGTTAAGCTCGGTCGCCCGCTTCAAATAACGAGCCCCTTCCCGAATATCCTCATTTACGAAAAGCGCGCAACCAATGTCGTTATAAAGCTCAGCATCCTTCGGTTTAAGGCGCAGGGCTTTCTGATATTCAGCGACAGCCTCGGTTTCCAGCCCCATCTGAGCTAAAGTTCGTCCATAAAAATGATAAGCTTCCGGGTTGTTTGGCTCCTGCTGGCAGGCTTTCTTATATTTTTCGACTGCCTCGGTATAACGCTTACGGACTGATAAACCATTTGCTTCCTTGAGAAGAGGGCTCAATGGCTTTTTGGCAGCTTCCTTGCCTCCGGCAGCCATAACTGAGGAATAGCCGCTTAGCGGCAAAAGAAGACCGGCTGCCAGCACTAAGCTATGTAGAGTTTTCGAATTCATAAAGACCTCGATCGCCTGAGAGCCCATCCTGTGTATCGTTCCACGACCAAGGTCCTAATAATCCATTCCATTTGAATTATTCACAGCTGAGCTGAGCGAAAAAAGCTCATCAAAGGCGCTCAAATTGCAGTGCAGCAAAAAAATCGGTCCGCCCGTAAGGACGAACCGATAAGACATAAAAGCCGTTTGAATTAGCGCTTCGAGAACTGGAAACGCTTACGAGCACGCTTGCGACCATATTTTTTACGCTCTTTGACGCGCGGGTCGCGTGTAAGCAAGTTGATGGTGCGGAGCAAGGGGCGATTTTGCGGAGCTGCTTCAGCCAGAGCACGCGAAATGCCGTGACGAATAGCACCAACCTGACCGACGATACCACCACCGCAAACGTTAAC
>JAIEPM010000553.1 GCA_019748395.1 Candidatus Obscuribacterales bacterium | reverse complement strand
TTAAAGCCGATTGCATAGCCGAAGGGGATGACCGCAGCAGAAAACCCGAGCATCCCCATAAACGCTGCCACTGCAACAATCTACCATAATTAAAGAGCAGCAAACCCCCGCTTTGCAATTGCCCCGTTCCCCTTGAGACCGCCGACTTCCAGACGGCAGCTTAATGCGGGCTCGCTTCTCATCCAACACTTAGAAAACTGTCCTGAGCAATAAGTTCTTATTGAAAGGATCCTCGAGAATAGCAAACATGCAAGCTAGTTGGAGCAGGACCGGATTATGCAGGAATTAAATGTTAGACGTCGTCCTTATTTTTTCGCGCTTAGCGCCTTGCTCTTCCTTTTCTCTTTGCGTGTAGTCGGGCAGCTCCTGGTGTTCTTATTCAAACCTTCGTTTTTACCGCCCATGCATGAATGGTACTCGGGGCTGATTCCTTATGGTCCTTTGCTTATCTGTCAGTTCGCGATTATTCTGCTGTTTGGAAAAATCTGTATTGATTTTGCCGGACTTGGCGGTTTTTTTTCCAGAGCCAATGCTGCATTTGCAAAAAACCTCAGTCGCTTCGCTACTGTTTATGCAGCCTCAATGATTTTGCGTTACTTGATTCAGATGACCTTGCATCCGGAACTGCGCTGGTTTGGCTCATCCATTCCGATTGCATTTCATCTGGTGCTCGCCTCTTTTCTGCTTTTATTGGGCAACTACCATCATCGTGCTGTTAGTGCAGAAAGAATCCGAGAAAAACTGAAGCTGTCCACAAATAGAAAGGAATTTCTTCATGCTCAAGTATGTATTAAATAAAGACTGCTGTTCCGCCGATAAGCAAGCTGAGCTGGTCAATGACAGGCACTCGTCCCTTAATCCGACTGCGCTTAAGAGAAGGATAGAAGCGAAAAATCTTTTGCAGTTGCAGGCTGAGATAAAAAGAGCCCGCCAAAATAAGGAATCGGTGGCAATTGCCGGTGGACGCCATGCTATGGGCGGGCAACAGTTTTGCAAAAACGGCGTTTTACTCGATATGCAAAGCATGAATCGAGTCCTGAATTTTGACGAAGAACATGGACTCATCGAAGTAGAAGCCGGCATGGAATGGACTGAGTTGATTGACTATTTGCAATCGCTACAGTCAATGAATCCTCGCCCCTGGTCCATTATTCAAAAACAAACTGGTTGCAATAAGCTCAGCATCGGAGGCTCTTTATCTGCAAACGTTCATGGTCGTGGTTTGAAGCTGGCGCCTTTTGTTTCCAGCGTCGAGAATTTTACGATTCTAAGGCATGATGGCGAACTGCTAAAATGCAGCAGGGAAGAGAATTCTGAGCTCTTTGAGCTGGCAATCGGCGGCTATGGTTTGTTTGGCGTAATCAGCTCCGCATCTTTGCGCTTGGCTCCTCGAAAAGTTCTCAGACGCGATGTCCGCCTGGCAGACAGCCTTCAGGCTGTCGCGCTTCTGGAAGAATCTTCCAAAAACGGGGCTGAGTATGGAGACTTTCAGTTTTCTATTGATTCAAAGTCGGCAGATTTTTTAAGATGCGGAATTCTCAGTACTTATACGCCGGTGCAAGTCGAGGCGGAAAGTATTCCCGTCAATAAGCGGCTCTTGGAGGATCGTGAATGGACCGAGTTGCTTTATCTAGCTCACACCGACAAGTCTCTGGCCTTCAAGAAATATGCTGACCATTACTTGTCGACTGCCGGCCAGCTTTATCTATCGGATACTTTTCAGCTGGCAACTTATTTTGATTCTTACCACAAGGATCTGGACAGGCGCATGCCGGAGCGCTGCCCCGGCAGCGAAATGATAAGCGAGCTTTATGTGCCCCGTGATCTTTTGGGATCTTTTCTGGCCAAGGCTGCCCTGCTTTTGAAAGAGCATCGTGCAGATTTGATTTACGGAACTGTTCGCCTGATTGAAGAGGACAAAGAAACATTTTTGCCATGGGCGAAGAAGCCCTGGGCTTGCATCGTTATGAATCTGCATGTGGAACACAGTCCTCACGGAGTAGCTGCAGCCGCGAAAGCTTTTTGTGCTTTGATAGATCTGGCTCTTGCCTTTGGCGGTTCTTATTATTTGACATATCATCGTTTCGCATCAAGAGAGCAGATTCTGACTGCCTACCCGGAGCTGCCTGAGTTTATGGAGCTTAAGCAAGCTTATGATCCCGATGAAACATTTTGCAGTGACTGGTATTTGCACACAAAAGATCTGATTTCCTAGTTCGGATCCGGCGAAGCTCGAATTTACTCGTTTCCGGTCGTGTAGAATGGAAGCAGGAGGTCTGAGCGTCATGAGCAGATTGCTTTTGAAGTTGCTGGCAATTTTTCTGGCGGCGATTCTGACGCCGACATACGGAGCTGATCTGGCTCAGGCTTATGACAGCGATAAAGCGCCTTCGCTTTCTTATAAAAATAGACAATTAATGGCGTATCTGATTTCTGCGCCGGAGCCTGCTTGTCAATCATGTGCAGGCTCTCAACGGAAAACACCCTGTGCGGGAGGCTTTCTAAGCACTCAGCCCCTGGGGAGCAGGCGAGACTCACGCCATTCGGTCCTTTATAAAAAGAGTATTGAAGCCGAGGAATTGATTCAGGCTTCAGTAAAACTTTTCATTCTGTATCGTGCACTCCTGATTTGAAGCCGTTTTTCGGCATTTTACTCTGCGCCGCAAAGCTCAGCTTTTCTGCGGAAAGTTTTGCTGCGCCAATTATTTTAAGGAGCAAATCATGAAAGAGTTTGCGCTGATTGCCGATGTGGCGGTGATCTGGGCTGTTTCTTTGCTGTCCGGTCATCTTTGCATCAGGTTCAAGCAACCGGTGATTGCCGGTTACATGCTTGCCGGCATGGCGGTCGGTCCTCATGCATTGGGTTTGATCAATCAGCCTGAGCAGATCAATGTTCTTGCTGAATTCGGCGTGGCTATGCTGCTATTCGCGCTTGGCGTCGACCTTTCGCTCAAGCAGGTATTTTCGTCGGCCCGACGTTTGATCACAGCCGGGCTTTGCCAGATGCTTTTGACGATAATAGTCAGCTGGATTCTGGCTGATTATTTCGGGCTGGCTTCAAATCCTGCCTCCGGTCTGCTCTTCGGTTCGATTTGCGCTATCTCAAGCAGTGTTGTAATTTCGCGGGTGCTGATCGATAGAGGTGAAATCGACTCGATACATGGGCAGGTTTTGATACCACTGTCGCTTGTGCAGGATTTGAGCTTGCTCGTGATAATCCCTTTCATTCCAGTCCTTCAAAATGGGCTTGGGGATATTTCCGCGCTTTTTCTCTCTCTTGCAAAAGCAGTTGCTTTTATTTTGCTGG
>JAIEPM010000595.1 GCA_019748395.1 Candidatus Obscuribacterales bacterium | reverse complement strand
TGCGCTCAGTCTGGCCGGGTCCGGATTGTCCGGAACCTTGCTTATAACAAGGCAGTCCGCTCGAGAAATTGATGCCAGCGGCTCCCGCAATCTGCCTGCGGGCAGTAACTGCAGATTTTTGGGATCATCGTTGTAGTCATAAACGACCACATCGAAATCCCGGGAAAGCTTCAGGTGCTGGAAACCGTCATCAAGTACGATAACATCGCATCCGTAATCTTGAACAGCAAGCAGACCGGCTTCATAGCGGCAGGCGCCTACAATCACCACTGCTCCCGGTACGGCTCTGGCAATTAAATAAGGCTCGTCTCCCGACTGTGCCGAATCAACCAGAATTTTTCTGCCGTCACTGACAACAAGCACTTTGTCCACGGACTGCCGCTTGTAACCGCGACTGAGGATGCCGACTTTCAAACCGAATTGTTGCAGGTTGCGCGCCAGATCTATGGTAATTGGAGTTTTACCGGTGCCTCCGACCGTCAGGTTGCCGACGCTTACAACCGGAACACTGAGACGTTTTTGTTTTAGAACACGGCTTTCATAGCCTTTCAGTCTGGATAAGGTTCCCAGAAAATAAAGCGCGCTGATTGGCTGCAACAACGAATTGAGCAGCTTCTCTTGCTTATTTTCAGGTTTATACCAGCTCATCTAAGTCGTCTCCCAGCCACTTCGACTTCGATTTCCCGCTCTTTACTGCCGAGGTATTCTTCCAGCAAGTCCAATGTTTTGACAAGAGCACCTTGATTAGCTGAAAGAAAACGGTAGCCGTTCTCTCCGAGTCTTTCGCGCTTCTCAGGCGAATCTAGCAATGATTTCAAAGTGGAGCTAAGGTCTTTCTCATCGTTCAATTGCAGAAGAGCTTCGGCTTCTGTCAACTTTTGCTCTAAGTCGCGAGCCTTATGTGTGTGCGGACCGCAAAGCACCGGTGTTCTATAAGCGCAGGGCTCGGCCAGATTATGACCGCCGATATTGGCCAGAGTGCCGCCGACAAAAGCAATATCGGCAAGCGAATAAAACTTGTTCAATTGCCCGATCGTGTCCAGAAGATAGATGTCTTTTTCGCTTTCAAAAGCTTCATTTCTAGAGAAGCGGCGAACCCGAAAACCGTGCATTTCGATAAGTTCGGCTGCCCGCTCGAACCTTTCCGGATGTCGCGGCACAAGAATCAGGCGGAAGCTGTTGTTCAATTCTTTCAAGGCTTTAATAAAGGCTGTTTCTTCGCCCTCGTGAGTCGAACCGGCTACAAGCGTAAGTTCGCTTTTGTCTATTTTTAGTTCCCGGCGCAGTGCTTCAGTTTCGCTTTGACTGCAAGCTTTCAGTCCGTCCAGTTTGATATTGCCGCATACTTCGATACGCAAATTCTTGCCTGCAAGTGAGAGGTATCGAGACTTTTCGGCTTGGGATTGCACAGCCAGTGCCCGAAATTGCGCCAGGACAGGCTGGAAAAAACAGCGCCAGCGGCTGTAACCTTTAAGTGATCTTGGTGAAAGTCTGCCGTTTAAAAGAACAACGTTGATTTTGCGTTTATGACATTCATGCATAAACCCCGGCCAGATCTCAGTCTCGACAATACCGACAGTGTCCGGGCGAATTAGATCAAGGAAGCAATTGAGTGAGAAAGGCAGATCAAATGGAAAGTAAAACACTTCAGCAATGTCGCCTGCCCTCTTTTTGGCCAGTTCTTGCCCGGTTGCAGTCGTAGTCGAAATGAAGATTTTGTAGTCAGGATGCCTTTTGCTAAACTCTTCGGCCAGTGGATAAAGAGCGTTGAACTCGCCCACGGATACCGCATGAAACCAGATGCGGGCTTGGCTTTCAGGGATGGCTTTTATGCGGGTTTTAAGATCTTCAGGCAAAATTCCGAACTTCTGAAAAACACCTGCTCTAGTGGCTTTTTTGCTCAATAGCAAGAATGGTCCGGCCAGAGCCAGAGCAAAAAAGAAAAGGAGGTAATAGATGCTGATCACCAGAAAGTCCAAGAGCCTGCCAATTTCGCAGAGTTTACAAGAGAAGATCTGCCTTTGCCAGAGAACTCAGTTAAGTTAGGCTATCTAGTAGCTCGAAATTTGTTCATTCTTGTTAATAAAGACTCTTTATCAGATAAGTATAAGTTTTCTGCAATTCACTCATACAAGATCCATCGGATCGACATCGATGGTCAGCCTGACTCCCGGGAAATGTGGTTTGCTTCTGAAGAATGAAGCGATTGCTTCCTGACCTGAGTCTCCCATCAAATTTTTGATGATGATATGAAAGCGGAATTGCCCTTTGATGCGCTCTATCAGGCAGGGTGCCGGTCCGAGGATTTTTATGGCATCAAACTCTTCAAGATAATTGCTCAGTTCTTCGGCAAGGCGCTCCAGAGCTGATTGCACCTGTTCTTCATCCGGACCGCTGGCCAGAATACGCAAAAGGCGGCTGAAGGGCGGATAGTCAAAATCACGGCGGGCTGCGAGTTCTGACTCGACAAAGCTTGCGTAGTCCTGATTTTTGGCCATGAGCAAGGCCGGTAATTCCGTGTTGTAAGTTTGCAGAATAACTTTACCCGGGAATTCGCCTCGTCCGGCTCGTCCTGAGACCTGGGTGAGAAGTTGAAAACCCCGTTCCAGAGATCTGAAATCCGGTAAGTTGAAAGCCGCATCGGCAGCCAGAACTCCCACGACTGTTACTCTGTGAATGTCGAGCCCTTTAGCGACTATTTGCGTGCCGATCAAAATGTCGGCATCGCCATTTGCAAACTTGTTGAAGATCTCTTCGTAAGCCCCTTTTCTGGAACTGATGTCGCTGTCGAGCCTCAGAATACGAGCTTCCGGAAAAAGGGCGAGCGTTTCTTCTTCGACTTTTTGGGTACCTAGACCAAATTGTTTCAAGAAAGGACTCTGGCAAGCCGGACAGTTTTGCACGGCACTTTGCTGAAAGCCGCAATGATGGCAGTTCAATCTCCCATTTCTGGCCAGTCCCTCCTCTTTTATTTTTTCGGGGCTGCTGCCGCTGCTATGAAATACCAGAGAAACGCTGCAGTGCTTGCAACGCAATACATTGCCGCAGGCTCGACAGAAAACGTGACTGGCATAACCCCTTCTGTTTATCAATAGAATGGCCTGTTCTTTCCTTTCGAGGCAGGCGCTCAATTCTTCTTGCAAAGTTTGGGAAATGATCGACTTATTGCCAAGCAAAAACTCATGTCTCATGTCCACAAGAATTGAGCTGGGCAGGGCTTGATTGTAAACACGCTGCGGCAGTTCTAAAATTCGCCCGGCAAGAGCCGCCTCAAAATATGTACCTGCATC
>JAIEPM010000276.1 GCA_019748395.1 Candidatus Obscuribacterales bacterium | reverse complement strand
CGGATTTGCCACATTTGCAGACAATCCGGTGAGCTCGAGCAAATTGGCCGAGGCCAAAATTGCCTCTTTAGTAGAAGCCGCGCGTATACTTAAAGAACGCTATGGGGGGCCTGGTTAAAAGGTGACACTGAAGTTCCACGAATGGCAGGCACTTGGAAAACAGTTGCGTTCGTCCACAAACTATTCAGGCGCCAAGCAGGCTTTCCAGTATGCCATAGACGAAGACCCCAGCCTGGAAGAGGGTTGGCGCGAACTTGCTTTGACTTTGCTTTTGCAAAATCGCCCCGTGGAAGCAAGCCAAACTTTGCAAGCCGGTTTGTATGTCCTACCGAATAGCACGGCTCTCTGGACAATGCTGGCAAACTCAGCCTTCAAAGCCGAAATCTGGGAACTGAGCGTCAGCGCATTTAGACGAGTGGAAGAGCTTGCCGAGCTGGACAATGAGATGAGGCACAAGCTCGGCAAAGCGCTTGGTCGCTTCGGCAACTGGGAAAGCGGTTTACTTGAGTTAAAAAAAGCACTGCTTGCAGATCCTGACAATGTCACAATCTGCTGCGACTATGCTGAATGCCTTTACCAGCTGGGTAATTTTGAAGAAGCCGAAAAGTCATGCCGCAAGGCTCTCAATATGGATCGTCGCGAATCGCGAGCATGGCTTGAACTTGCAGCCTGCAAAGAAAAGCAAAATGATTTGGGTGCTGCGATCCAAATCCTCGATGAGGCGCTTGAAAATCAGGTGCGAAATGCGGCTTTGCATCTCAAACGTGCACGACTTTTTCGAGAACTGGAAGAATATGAGCAAGCCAATGAAGAATACAATCGTGTCAGCGAGCTGACGCCGGAAGACCCAAGCTCGGCGTGTGAACAAGCAGAAATGTTTATGGAAATCGACTTAAACGGCGAGGCAGTGGCGCTGTTGGGCCATGTGATTGCGACAGTTTCTTCAAACGACCCGCTGGTCTGGACTCTTTATGCCAAAGCACTGCACGCTCTGGGCAGTGAAAAAGACGATTTCGAATGTCTTGAGCTATCCCTGAAAGCATTCTCCGTGGCTCTTGAATGGTCGGAAGACAATCCGGAACTACAGCAGAGAATTCTGCTCCTTCAAAAAAGCTTGTATGCGAGCAAGCCGGAAGAAGAGTCCAGTGCCGGGATTTAAGCTTGTGAAGCTCCCGTGACTTAAACGCTTAAGTTGCCAGTGATTTAATAATAACCAGAACAGCTCTTAAACTCAGCGGAGCAAGGCTTTCAAAAATTTATCCAGGTCGCGAGATTAGCCCAAACTCAGCACCTGAAATAAGTTCTATGGTTGAATCGTCTGGTGAGCAAGCCAAGAGTTAGCCTAGTCGTTGTCAACTGGAAAACGCCCGTTTTACTAGCCGGAGCGTTGCGCTCAGTTCTTGCAGACCCGCGCTCGGAAGAGTTTGAAATTTTCGTTGTAGACAATAATTCGGCCGACGGCTCGGTAGAAATGCTGCGACGCGACTTTCCCTCAGTGATCACCATAGAGAATCAGGACAATGTCGGCTTTGGCCGCGCTTGCAATCAGGTTATTCCTCTTGCAAAAGGCGATTATGTTCTGCTTTTGAATCCTGATACGGTTGTTGTCGAATCTGCTGTTTCAAAAATGGCCGACTACCTTGAGCGCCATGAAAAATGCGGCGCCGTAGGACCAAAAGTATTGAATCCGGATGGCAGTTTACAGCTAGCCTGCCGTCGTTCATTTCCCACACCGGAAGCTGCATTTTACAGGCTTACTTATTTGAGCCGGATTTTCCCGAAGAATCCTGTTTTTGCGAGATACAACCTTACTAACGCCGATCCGGATCAAGAGCTGGAAGTCGACGCTCTTTCCGGCTCATGCATGATGTTGAGAAATACCGCCATTGAAAGAATCGGACTTCTCGACGAAGACATCTTCATGTTCGGCGAAGATATCGACTGGTGCTGGCGACTGAAAGAAGCCGGCTGGTCCGTGCGTTATTATCCGGCGGCAGTTGTTTATCATTATCACGGTGCATCCAGCCGCTTCCGCCGCATCGGCGCCACCATCAACCTGCATAAAGGCATGGAAGTTTTTTACAAGAAGCATCTGGCATCAAAATACTGGGCGCCCTTCAACGGGCTTGTTTACTCGGCCATCTGGTTTCGAGCTTTGATCTTCATCATGCTCTCCTTTGTGCAGAACCTCCTTCCCAGTAAAAAAGGCGGTGTCTTTGAAAGAGATGTAGCAGAATTTGTTTCTCC
The DNA here is from genome assembly GCA_019748395.1 of Candidatus Obscuribacterales bacterium. Taxonomy (GTDB): domain Bacteria; phylum Cyanobacteriota; class Vampirovibrionia; order Obscuribacterales; family Obscuribacteraceae; genus JAIEPM01. The sequence continues at coordinate 1,039 of JAIEPM010000276.1, read as the reverse complement.
GCAAGAGGAGGAAGCTGATGGCAAAAAAAAGTCTGAGCCGGAAAAAACTACAATAGTGAGTTCGACTAAATAAGATGATATTGGTGACAGGGGCAAGCGGTATGATTGGCCGAGCGCTTGTGGCTCGGCTACAGAGAAGCGGACTGAAAGTGCGGGCTCATGGTCGCTCTCAAGAAGTTCTGCAAAAACTTTTTCCCGGCGATGAAATCGAAAAAGCAGTTTGCGATCTGACAACAATGAAACCTCAAGACGCAGAACGCTTATGCCAGAACTGCACGGTCATAGTTCACTGCGCAGCTCTGGTGCACCAGGCGGATGCGGCTGAGGAACTATATGAATCATGCAACATCAGACCAACAGCCATGCTGGCGCATGCTGCCGCAAAATGCGCAGTTGAACAGTTTATCTTTTTGAGTTCAAGTTCCGTATACGGCAACTGCGAAACGCAAATGGTCGATGAAAACACAATATTGAAAGACGACACTCTTTATGCGGCGTCAAAAATAGCCTCCGAAAATTATCTGAGCAATTGCCCCTGCCCGGCAACTGTTGTAATTCGCCCGGCCCTGGTTTTTGGAGAAGGCGATCGCGGCAATATGCTCTCATTAATTCGCCAGGTTTTAAGCGGCAAATATTTCATAATCGGCCAGGGCGCAGCCATGAAAAGTCTTATTTTCGCTGAAGACCTGGCAGCTGCAATTTCACTTGTGATCAGCAATCCTGAAGACGGGTTCTATATATACAACGTTGCTAATCCGGCGCCGGTATCGATAAGACGACTGTCCGAAGCGATTCTGATTTCTGCTCAAAAAGAAGTCAAATTGAAAAGCCTTTCGCCCGGTCTTGTAGATTTTGCATCTAAACTTGCAAAGATCTTTCTGGGAAAGAATTCGCCGCTAAGCCAGGACCGGCTAGCTAAGCTCAGTCGCCACAACTCGATTTCAAGCAAGGTTTTTCAGAGCAAATTCAATTTTAAAGCTCAATTCGACCTTGAATCAGCCTTGAAAAAAGAAATAGCCTGGGCAAAGTCAGAAAATAT
>JAIEPM010000236.1 GCA_019748395.1 Candidatus Obscuribacterales bacterium | reverse complement strand
CTGGGTTCGCTTCTGCCCGCTGAGTCTTTATGGCTACTTTCTTGTTGGCGGAGGGCTTTGATTTTCATGCTGGCGCTTTCATCAACAGGCACGCGAAACCAGAAGGTGCTGCCTTTTGCTTCCTCGCTTTCTACTCCAATTGTTCCACCATGCTCCTCGATGATTTGTTTGCATATGGGTAAACCCAGTCCTGTACCGGCTTGGCGCTTGCCGTCGGCTGCTTCTACTTGCTTGAATTTTTCGAATATTGTCTGCCGGTGAGAAGCTGGAACTCCACGACCCTGGTCTTTAATTTTGACTTCAATATAGTCACCTTCGCGTCCGGCGCTCAGTTCAATGCGACCTTCCTCCGGAGAAAATTTCACAGCATTTGATAGGAGATTTACCAGAACCTGCATTATGCGGTTTGGGTCGACAAAGCATTTATTTGCATCAACCTTGTAATCAATTTTGATCCTTTGCTTTTCGGCAAGAGATTCGACATCCAGGATTGAGCGTTTTATGAGTTCTTCTATGGAACAATCTTCTTTTGAAAGCTCCAGCTTTCCCGATTCCAACTCCGAGATCTGGAGCAAATCGTTTACAAGTAAGAGCAGGCGAGAGACATTCTTTTGAACGACCGACAATTTTTCAATGGCTTGTGCCGGTAATCCTCCGGCTTTCAGGCAAAGCAGTGTGTTCACCTGCTCTGAGATTCTGCTCAATGGTCGTTTCAGGTCTGAGCTGATCATAGAGAGGAATTCTTGCTTTATGCGTTCGCTTTCTTTTCTTTCGCTGATGTCGTGTACAACACAGAATAGACTTCTTTCAGTTTCAGACCAGTAAGCAGACCAGATTGTTTCAAGTGTTTGCTCCTTGCCTACTTTGATCGTGAGCTCAATCAACGAGGCTTCATGTGAGCTTTTACAGCGTGCAAGGGCGTCTTTTAGTTTTTCAGTTTCAAAATCGGGAAGCAGGTAAAAAATGTCTCGATTAAGTAAAGCTTCCGGCTCATAGTGCCAGAGCCTGCGGCTTGCCGGGTTTATCTTGATGAACTTATAGTTTTCGTCTAAGACGCAAATTACGTCGCTTGCGTTATTGAAAAGATTTCTTTCGCGTTCTGATGCTTCTTTCAGTTGCCGGTCCATTGAATGAAAAGCTTTGTCAAGCATCGCGATTTCATCGTGTCCTGCAAGTGCTTTCTCAAGAGTCTCTGCTTGCGATATCCTGAGAGTATTGGTGCTGATCGTGCCGAGGCGTTTCATGATCTTGCGCTTGTAAAATAAGAGCAAGAGCACAGCAACACCGAGATTTGCAAAAAGTCCGAAGCTGAGTATGCCGGCCTGCAAATTGCGTACGTGCTGAATACGGCGTTCTGTTTCTTGAGTCGAGCGTTGTCCGATGCGGATCATCACCGCCAATCGCTCAATTGCGAGGTCTTTGGCGTTATTGAATCTGGCCTGCAAATTCGGCAACTCACTGAGAAGCCCCATGGCACCGCCTTTGCTGCTTGCGGCGACCTGGTCGGTGAGAGAAAGAAATGTTTCAAGTGACTCCGCTATTTCATTGGAAGCATCTTCGACAATCGGATCATTGCTGGCTATTTTTTTCGATTCGGCCTTTAGATGTCTTACCAGTGCAATGTCCTTTTCGTAGACTTTCAGAAGTCTGCGGTCACCCGATTGCAAATAGTTGAAAAGCATATATGGTCCGTCGTAAGTGAGAGCCATCATTCGGGCTCCCATCGCCGTGTATTGGCGGTATCTGTTTTCTCTGCTTCGTTCTTTGTCCGACTGTATAAGCAGCATCCAGAGGTTGCCGATAATTATCAGCTCTATCAGAAAAGGTACACCTACAATGATCAGTCCTTGATGGAATACTTTGAGTTTTAAGTCAGGCATCTTTAGCATTCAGTTATGGCCTTCGGCTTTATTCATGAGCTATGCCTGCAGGTATTTTAGCCCTGCTTGGTCAGCGGCTGATTTTTTGATTTGGGGCTCTGTCCTTTGTTAATTGCATGAGCCTGATTCCTGAGCTCATGCAATTTGCTGCCCTGACCGCGCTGTTTGTTTTTCGATTTGCTCGATTTGCCCTGGAGCTGAGTCTTTTTCGCTTTGCTGCCTTTCAGCGCTGCCGTTTTCAGCGCTGCAGGCAGTTCCGTCAGGAATGGACTCAGATCGTTAGGATCCGGTCGATAAGGAGCGGGCGGCGCGATGAGAAGAGCTGCCTCGGGCGGCGGCGGCACATAAGCGCGCTTACCCCACTTCTTCCTGTAACTCGTAAGTGCCGCAGGCGCAGGTGTGTTGTAACTTTGCGCAGGGAAGCTTGCCAGCTGAGCGCTGCTTTGTTCTTCTGTGTGTTTTCGACCAGTTGATTTCAAAAGACGCGCTTCCGTAAAACCGAAATCTTTGAGAGCCAGAGCTGATTCAAGAGAGCCCAGTGATTCTCCGGCTGCTTGATCCATCAATTTTGCAAAGTCGTTGTTCGGGTAGGTTTCGATAATTACGCGGCGAGCTTGCAACATTTTTTCAAGACGGTAAATCCTTGAAGAAATTGACCGCTCTTTCGATTCCAGGCGGCTGTCCTCGTTTGGGCTAAGTTTTCCCTCTTTGAGTAATTCGCTGCGCTCGGCTTTGAGATGCACGGCTTGCGCTTCCAGACCAATTTCTCTTTTCTTGAGTCTGAGGGCTTCGGCTTTGACTTCGGCTGCTGCTGCCGATTTTGATACCAGAGTTTGCGTGGCTTTCAAGCTATAGGGGTCAAAAAGCCCATTCGTGAGAATGTGCACGCTCAATTTCTCTGTGGGCAAGTTCTGCTCGCCTTCAAGTCTGAAGGAGTTTTGCACACCGCCCGGGCTGAGGAAGAGGTTTTGAGTCCCGAGCCTGTAAGAGCCGAAGCGTATCTGCTGTCTCTCGCCATTTCCCAGCGCCACTACGCACGGTAGCGTGCTGCCCTGAACATGCAGATTCCAGATGCCTTTGCTGCCCTTGACGGCACTTTGATATCTCATTTCTACCTTGGCGATATCCACCTCCGTCGGCAAGGAGATTTGATCTCCTCGGCTGATTTTCATTTCTTTAATCGGCCCGACTTTTGAGTGTTTGTGACTGATCGCCACTATGCTGCGAGTGGATGCAGCAAGCGGCTCGGCTGTGTAATTGTCTATTTCAATTTCCAGATCGCCTTGTTTGCCGCTGAAGTTTTTACCGACTACAACGAAAGCCTGCTGTGCTTCAAGAACAGAGGGAGTTCCACCACCAAAATAAATAAAGCTAAGTGGTTCGCTAGATAATATTCTCTCAGA
>JAIEPM010000629.1 GCA_019748395.1 Candidatus Obscuribacterales bacterium | reverse complement strand
CCAAATCTGCTCTGGCAAGCACGGCTTCGTTGCCGCTGCCTAATGGGTTCGGTTTTGGTGGCGCCGGTGGTGGCGCTGCGGCGGCGGGTGCCGGTGCCGCTTGCTGTGTCCTGGCTCTTCGCAAGAGCGCTCTGACTCTTGCTGCTAATTCAATATGGTTGAATGGTTTAGCGACATAATCATCCGCACCGGAGTCGAGGGCCAGTTCTTTATCGGAAGGAGAAGTGTGTGCCGTCATCATGATAACGGGAGCGTTATTTCCCGCTTCACGAAAGCGCCGCAAGATATTGATGCCGTTCAGTCCCGGCAGGTCCCAATCGAGAAGTAAGAGGTCATATTGATTGGCTTTAGCTTTTTCCCAGCCCTCTGTGCCTGTATGAACTATTTCGGCACTGTGCCCTTCCTCTTTCAGCATTATGGAAACCATCCAGGTCAAATCGACATCATCATCGACATAGAGGATGCTCGCCATAAATTGCCCTTTCAAATTCCCAATGTGATGCTATGTTCCCATTTATTCGGGCATGCTAAGCACGGGTTTAGAATTGTTAACGATGAAAAAGCCTTTCGAGGGGAATAAGGCCAATTGATAGATCGGCAGCGGGTTTCGATAATGTCGCCGGAAAATTCGGATAAAGATCAGGTTGTTCCGGCTCAGGCAGCTGCTTCTGAGCAGTCCTCGTCGTCGCAGGAGACAGAGGATGCTCCGCCTGTTACACGAGTTTCTGAGTTGAAAGGTCTTTTTCATGTATCGGACGTGATTAAGAAGACCGCGCTAGATCATGATGCGATCAAAGATTTTGTCGAAAAAAACTTTGCTGATAAGAAAACAAAAGAAGAGGAAAAACTGAAGCTGAAAGCGCCTATGCCGCTGAAGCCTCGGATGACAGACGATCAATATCGCAAGGAATTTGGCTGTACTGCCGACTGCGAAAGCTCTGATGCCAGAGCAAAAATAGCTCTATGCAGCCAGTGCAAACTCTATGTTTATGATTTCAAGGATCTGGAGCTTTCTGAAGCTCAAAAAATGGTTTTAAAGCAGGAAGACAAAAGCAATCCCACTCTTTACAGACGAAAAGACGGAAAATTTATTACTGCTCCCTGTCCGCTTGTGGCAAAGAAAAAGCGCGATAGGGCTCTTCTGATTGTTTGCGTTTCAATAGCCTTTGTTCTTCTGGCTGTTTTGTCTTTGAATAATAAGCCTGCTCTTACAACAGTCGACTCAAATCCAAAGCAGGCTGAGGAGCAGAGCTCTGCTTCAAATTCCGAGACTTCAGCTGTTTCTGAAAGCGCCTCTGCAAGCGACCCGGTTAGCGAAGCAAAGAAAGCCGAAAGCGAGGGCGGTCCGGTGAGCACCGTGGAAGCTGCTGACCCTCAAACAGGGACTGCAACCGATACTCCGGCCGACGGTACTGTGGTTATCGACCCAAGCGGAGACCAGAGCCAGCCATTGAATATGCCGGATGGTTCAAGATGGAAAGCCAAATCTGAAGGGATTTACAGCATTGATAATCCGGAGGCATTGAAAGGTCCTGCTCCGCTTCAGAGCAGTTCACCGGTTATCAGCACGCCTCCTCAAAAAGCGAAATCTGCTGCTCTTCCCAGCTCAGAACAGGAGCTTCGAGACCTTGCCGGAAAAGCGGGAGTGACGGAAGCAGATATTCGTTCATTGTTGAAAGGAGACAGTCCTTTGCCGCAATCAAATGGCAATCCCTCTGCAAATGACGGAAAAGCGCAATATCATGAGCAGCATGGCGTAAAATACTATGGGCAAAGCAAATAGTTGAAATTTGATTCTTCCAGGAATTGAATCTTTTGGAAAACGCTTAAATGAATGAAAAACAAGAATCTGCGGCGGTCGGCAGCAAATCAAGCAAAAGCGAAGCTTGCAGGCAAAAGTGCTGGAAAGACAGATTTCCAGCAGCTCTTTGCGTAGTGTTGATTGCTTTATTTTTGCTTTTGATTCTTGGTCCTCTCAAAACACGATTTCCACTGGCTGTGAAAGGTGTCTGTCATTGCCATGCTCTAGCCGATCCTGCTCGGCCGGATTATTATCCGGTCCCAAAACAAAAGAAAAGCAAAATCGAATCTCGGCGCATTGCAGACTTACGCATTCGGATGCGCTTAATTGCGCCGAAATACTGAGCAAATTGCCTCAATATTATTGTCAATAGAAGATAATTAGACTGCAAAATTTTCTGGACAAAGGTAGAACTGCTCTATGTTGAAGAAATTGCTGACCTTATTTCTTTCCGGAGCAGGTTTGCTTTCGATTTTTCTTTTTTGTCAGGGTTGCGGCTGCGGAGGCTGTGCCTGCGGCACGGCAAACGACCCAAATATTTTGAATCCACCAAGAGGTCCAAGCGCTCCCGGAAAACCGGCTTTGCCGAATCCGCGCCGACGCAACCGCAAGTGCTAATCCAAACTACCCGTTATCGGTAGGCGTGACGCCATGCGTCACCCTGTCCAAGCCGCACGGCTTAGCAGCTGTCTGCTAAATATTTAGAGCAAAATATTGTTGCTTGATGTTGTATAAGAAGCAAGTTGCCACAACAGCAATTCCCAGCACGATCGAGAATAGCACAGCTCCTGCCGCTACGTCTTTTGCTTCGCGGGCAAGATGATGATAGGAACCTCTGGTCATCAGATCGGCAACCCGCTCGACAGCGGTGTTAACGAGTTCCATGGCTACAATTAAGCCGACCGAAAATAGAGCGGCAATCCATTGCATCAGATCAAAGCGTCCCATAAGTCCCAGAAAAACAGCTCCCATCGCCAGGAGTAAATGAATACGAAACATGCGTTCATTTTTAAGTGCAAAAATAATGCCGCTGGAGGCATGATAAAAAGCCTGCGCCAGACTCGAATTTTTACTGGTCTGATGCTGCCATTGCTCAGGCACCTTGAGCGTTATGGGCTCAATAAGTTCAGTTTTGGGACGTGCTTGTGTGAGTAATTCAGGCATTATTTTGTGGCTGGTTCGCAAAGAACTGGTGGATTGGCTGCGCCGCTGTTAATCATGGGTCCGTTATTTACGACTTCCTGGAAGTAAATTCTGCCTGTGCAGCCAAGTGCGCCGGTGCCTGCTTGTTGTTGTACCTGATCGTGCGACATGATCACGCCGGCTTTGCAGGTTTTCTTGAAGGGCTTGCCGATGATGTTGTAGTCGTCGTTGACATTTGCTACGTTTTTGAGCAAATCGTAGTCGGCTTGAAAAGTATGTGAGCTTCCGTCCAGTCCCTGAGTCGCTTGCGGCAAGGAAGGAGCGC
>JAIEPM010000482.1 GCA_019748395.1 Candidatus Obscuribacterales bacterium | reverse complement strand
GTCGTCTGACATGATCGCTCCTGCGATGAAATTAACGAGGTTTCGGCGTAGCGTCGATATGACCGGGCGGCGTGATTCCCTCCGGTGCATTGAGCGCACCGGTGAGTAAGAAGCCGTTTATAAGAACTTCCTGCGCGCGCCATTCTTCCAAATGGTGTATGTAAGCAAGACGCTTTTCAAAAAAGTCTCTCTGCGATTCAAGCACAGCCGGCCAATCAGTGCGTGTATCTTCATAACTCTTGAGCATAAGTGCGTAGCGCGCTTGCAGTTGCGGCAAAATCACTTTCTTATACGCCTGCACGTGTTGCACAGCCGTCACGTACTGCCTGTATTGATGCGCAAGCGCACGGCGCAGTTGCAATGCCAGCAGTTGAACTTGAGCCTTCTGCCGATCGAGATCTGCACGAGCTTGTTGCACGGTGCCCTGATTGCGATCAAAGAGCGGAATATTTACCACTTGAAGATTCGCTCTGGCAGCAAAGCTTTTGTCGAGTTGATCGTAGCCCGCGCCTGCACTCATCACAACATTTGGAATCTTCTGCCGCTGCTCTCTTTTTAGGGTAATCTCATCCGAGCGTAATTTTGCCAGCGCTTCACCCATTTGCGGGCTGTCTTTTATCAAGCGGTTTTCCAGATTCTGCCAGGGCACGAGAACCGGCTCTCCTTCAAGCTCTCCTTCAAGTTTTCGATATGGCATCTCCAGACCGACAACGGCAGTGAGATTTTCCCAGGCAAGCATCAAATCATTTTCGGCTTCCAGAACTTGCAGGCGCTGCTCCTCTTGCGTTGCGTTTGCCAGATGGCGATCTGCCTGGCTCGCCTCTCCAAGATTTGCCATCTCACCGACTGTAAGCCAGCGATCACGCGTGGACTTCCAGAGTTCATTTTGCATTTTCAAACGCGCTAAAGCTGCAAGGACTCGATAGTAGTGCGTTTGCACGTCATTTTTCACTTTGTATGACTGCGCCACAGCTTGCTGCTTTGCAGCATCGACACGAGCCAGGTATTTCTGTCGGCTCAATTTCAACTTGCCGCCGAGAATCACTTCTTGCTGCAGCATGGCACCCTGCCATTCACCCCCGCCTGCTCCACGCAATCCAAGAAGATCGCCGCTGTAGCCCATGCCCGGGTTGGGGAAAAGACCCGCCTGTTGAGCCTTGCCCAGTTCGCCCTCAATTTGTGTGCGCGATTGTATCAAGGTTGGATTATGCTCAACGGCGAGTTTCTCTAACTCAGGAAGACTTATCGGATTTTGAGAACTATCCGGTTCGCCATAAACATTGAATTCAAGTCTCAGTTCTCTTCGTTGCTGAGCCGGAATAGGGTCTGGGGCAGCACCACCATTGGTATCAACGAGGGAGGGCGAAGCTTCAATGCGTGGTCCGGGTAAATTGCCGGACTCTTTAGTCTGCATACCGGGCATATTGGACATTTCAGACATATCATTCATGCCGCCCATCCCTGGCATACCGGGTTTTGCAGGCGCAGCATTCTTAGAACTAGATGTCTGCCCTTTCTTATTTTTCGGCATAGCCATAGGCATGCTCATGCCAGGCATATTCTGCATGTCGGACATATCACCCATTCCGGTCATAGCCCCGCTCTTAGCAGATTCCTTTGCGGAGTGAGCAGCAAATGGCAAAAGCAGCTGCTCAGAAGAAGCAAGAGCAAAAACAGCTAAAAGAATTGGGGCTCGCAACCGCGTTGTCAGGCGCATCAAGAAGTTCCGACAAAAACAGCAAGCTATAATGTAGAACAAAAGTCTCAAATATGCTTCTTTTTTTCAAATCCGACAGATTCTTAATCCGTCTCGGTCCGCAAAGCAAAGCTAACTCTCCGGTCACCATCATTAATCCTTATTTGATTGATCAAAGGACCAAGCGATATGATCTGCAACTTCTGGAACAGATCGGCATTAGCCTACCGGAGATTTCAAGTCCGTCCGCAGGAGAAATGAATGGAATCGGAAATTCAATCTAACGAATGGTCAGTTTCGTTTAACGCCGGCATAGCGGCTATGGAATCCGGATTAGTAAATGATGCCCTTACTAATTTAAAACGCGCTGTAGAAATTGCGCAAAAAAATGAGCTGAAGGATGAGCTGACAGACAGTCTTATTGCACTTGGTGACGCACACCGCATGTTGGGCGATTTCAAAAACGCAGAAACAACATTGAGTCAAGCTGTTGATTTTTCCTTTCGCAATCCAGGAAAGAACAGATTACGCTACGCATACAGTCTCGGCGCAATTGGTCGATTGTTTGTAGAACAGAATCGACTGGATGAGGCTATGCACCATCTGGACATAGGCGTGAGTATTCTCCGCCGCAGTCGCGATTTTGCAGAAGCCCAGTTCCTGACAGTGTTTTTTGCACAAATAAATTGCTATCTGGGTAAGAAAGTTTTTGATAAAGCCGACGAATTGGCGACATACACTCATGACTTGAGCAAAGATCTACTGGGCGCAAACGACCCGGCGACAGTGATGGCACTTACCATGTGCATAGTCACAGCCGAAGCTCTTGGCAGATCCGTCAGGGCGAATTCACTGAGACAGGAAATGGCGTTACTGATGCAATCCACAGGAACATAAATGAATCGGGCGACCTGCAGACAGCAGGTGAAAAATCCAAAGATAATTGCGCTCGGATAATGTCTCTGATAGAATTCGACTGAATTTAATTTGAATATTAGAACTCAAAGCAAAGCAAGCGGAGCTTGATCATCAAGTTTTGCGGACCTGTTTTGGCAGCTTCTGTTGTAGTCCTGTTTGGCTGATCGTAAAAGCACTTGCGAGGGTTGTATTGTGAAACCGTTCTCCACATGTTTTCCCCTGATTATGTGCTTGCTTGCCAGCCAGATACCTGTATATGCTGAAACAAGCACCGCAACGCAAACTAGTACTCAAGTTAGCACGTCAACGGCAGCGCCGGTGCTTGTTTCGTCGCAGAACCAGCTTTTGAGCGCGGATGCACTGAAAGGAGCAGCCGGTCTAACAGTAGCTTCCGGCGCGAGTGCAATAATCGATTTCGGAACAAGTTCAACAATTTCCCTGACCGGCGACATCAACAACTCCGGTTCCATATACGCCATTTCGACGAATCCGGCGGTTAGCACGGCGCATCTTGCTGCCACCAACATTTTCAACAATCAGGGCGCCTTGCTGAGCAGCGTTCTGAGCGGAGCAAATCTACCCGGAATGACAATTCTCAAATCCCTCTTTTGTACCTAATGTGTGTGTCTAGTTCATTTGTTTACTGT
>JAIEPM010000162.1 GCA_019748395.1 Candidatus Obscuribacterales bacterium | reverse complement strand
ATATTTTGAACGAAAAGGCGATCAGAATTGGTGGTCGTTCGATGAAGTTGAAGCACAGAAAAATAAATTGCTCTCCCTTTTGAGCCCGGCTTTTAAGCCGAGTGCGGTGAATAGGCGCCTGGAAATTGCCGAGCTCAAAGCATGGCGAGATGGATTTTTGGAAGCGCATAAGCGCGATGTCGGACCACACCCGACCTGTGCGCGCTGTACTTCCAAATGCGTATTTCGATTTGAGGTATCAGAGCTTGTGAGAGATCCCAAAATCAGATTCGACTTCAATTCATCCATTAATGATTCAGCCGCAAGCGCCTCTGAAAATGCTGCAAGGTTCTGCCGCTTACTTTGCGAACGACTGATTGGTGCCCATGATATTGACCTTTCTTATTGTCTGGCTGTGCACTTGATAAAGGACCAGCAACTTTCCAGTGATGCACAGTTGGTTTTGCTCAACAAAATTAGAATGAAACTGGAAGAGTATAGCCTGGAAATCAACGCCTGAAAGTCAGCCGGCAAAGTCGCGTCTACTTCACTTGCCGGTTTGTCCAGGGTTGGGCATCAGAAAACTGGAAAGGCTCAGCCTGCTGTGCTAAATTAGCACCTGCAAATCGAGCCAGGGGGACCGGATCTTGAAGTTCAAAATGACTTCGCTAGCGCTTTCTTTTCTCATTGCCGGCGGCGCCGCGCATAGCTTCGGCGAGAAAGCACAGCCCTATCGCTCGGACTTCGTGTATTGTCATGACAGCAGTCTCGAAGTTGAAGGACCTGTGACTGCGGAAGATTGGCAGCAGATTCGCAAGCATCCAGTTCGCACCGTTCATACTCTGGGAAATGCTGATCCCGATTTGTTTGAGAATCCTACTAATTTGAAAGGCGTTCGAGAAGCAATTCTCATGTCGACTGCGGATAACAGCAAAGCTCTGAGTTCTCTTGCGAAAAACTTTCCTAATCTTGAGGAGTTGGCTGTAAGCCAGCCCGCGCCGCTGACACAAGCGGATATGCGAAACATCCATCAGATGAATCAGCTGTTCTTTTTGGAAATTTGCAATGACGTGCCTGATTGTGCCAGTTTCGCAGCATCGCTCCCGCCTAATCTGAAACGACTTCTGCTGGAAAACACCGGAGTGGCAGCGGCATCCACCTGTCGCGTTAATTTGCCTGCGCTTACATACTTTTCTTTGCGCAAAAGCAAAATGAGCCAGAAGTTTCTCGAAGGGCTGAATGCGCCGAACCTCGAGGAAGTATCTTTATCGCGAGTTTGGGGAGAGCCGGGCACCTTTCAAAGCTTCGCCCGATTTCCTAAACTCAAAAGAGTTTTCGCTTACAACATGCCTCAATCGGCAATCACCGATTTGCAGGACTTGCAGCGAGTCTGCCCTTCAATGAGCGTTGTTATCGGCGATTCGACCGTCGGCAAATTTCAGTAGTTTCAGAGGGTGAAACAAGAATTTGGGGATGAGACGATGAAAATCCATTTGGGAATGGTGTCAGAAACGACATCGTCATTTCTAAACCAAGTAACGCTATGTTTGTTCAGTCTGCGAAGAAACGGCGGCGCGCTCAGCGACATTCCGGTTACGTTGATAACAAACAACGACCCACTCAGTGAGGATGTTGCTTCCTTTTTCCGCAAACATTTTTCTCCGATCGAATTTAGAACTTTTCCTCGGTTGGGGGCGATCGCGCAGACTTCAAAGTTGAGTGTGTTTTACGCTATAGATCCTTCTGAGTACGACGTATTGATGTACTTGGACTGCGATACTGTAGTTCGAAAATCCTTAGACAACATTCTTGATCCTATAAGGAGTGGTGAAGCACAATTTCTCTGTCGACGTGGAGGCCTGACTGACCGGAATCGATTTGTGGATTTCGATTCTCTAGTCACGCGATTTTGCGGGACAGAGGCTGCCGGCAAAATTGTTTATGAGGGTGAAAAAGAGTGGCCGATGTTCAACTCTGGTGTCTTTTTGGCTAGCTCTGAGGCGGTCCGGGCAATACGAAGAGATGCTATTGACTTCACCTATAGCATCTATGACGAATGGCTCAGGATTAGTGGCGTTGAGGGGCTGCCGGTCTTGAGAAAATTATTTCGCTTGAACCTTTTGCCGAGCCGACAAAAGGTTCGAGAGAGTTGGACAATTGAGCAGGGAGCGCTTGCACTCTCTTGCATAAAAGCTGCCGTTCCCGTCCAATACCTTGACGAGATATACAATTCCTGGGGGAACTTAGATTTTCGAATTCTTCATTGCTTCAAATCGGCTTACAAGTTTGATCGGGCAGAAATGTACTCTCCCAATGCTGAGACGTGGCTTTCTGATTATTCAAACTCTGATCTTTTGGGAAAAGTATTTTTGGCTGAGATGGTTCGGGCGTTGAAGGTTAAGTTGGATCTTGCTTGAAACCTTCGCTGAAATTAGAAAGAATAGCTGCTTTACTGTCGATCGGTACTTGTTGTGTCTCAAGCGGCGTTCAGATTCGCGATTCATCCTGGAGAGTTTCCTTCGATGCAGGTCTCTCTGCTTACTTCCCTTGGAAAACAGGCGGGCGCTTTTGCTTGAATGCAGTGATGCCTTCGGCGTAATCGTCGCTGTCGTAGACTACGCGACGCAGCCCTTGAATGCGCTCGAACGTATCTGGCGACATAGGATGCGCTGCAGATAGCAGGCGAAACTGTTCTTTTATTACCGCGATGCTCAATGGCGAGTGCGACGAGATGCGCTCTGCCATCGTCATTGTAAATGCTTCGAGCTCTGCTGACGGAACCAGGTGATTGAGGATTCCCAGTTCTTTTGCGCGTTCTGCTTTTATAGGGTCTGCGGTGAAGAACATTTCTTTAGCGATGTTGATACCAACGCGATTCATGAAGTGAAGAACTCCCGATGCATTATATGGAAGCCCCAGCTTTACCGGCGTAATTGCAAACGTTGCTGTTTCGTCACCGATCACGATGTCGCTTGTCATCGCAATGTCGCAGGCGCCTCCCCAGACGCCGCCTTGCACCATGCAAATTACCGGTCCTGGAAACATTTGAATCTTGCGCAATGTTGTTTCGAGCGGATCATCGTAGCCCAGTGGGTCGCGTCGCAAGGGCAATTCCGAGATGTCGTGCCCTGCGGACCAGACCTTGACACCTGCCTCTGCGCGGAGAATAACCACTGCCAGCTTGCGAGATGCAAAGTCATCTATCGCAGCGTCAAGGGCGCTGAGCAAGTCTTTGCTCAAAGCATTTCTTTTCGCGTAATTTGAAAGGGTG
>JAIEPM010000391.1 GCA_019748395.1 Candidatus Obscuribacterales bacterium | reverse complement strand
GAACGACTCGGCTGGCGCACCGTCGCCGGTGCATTCCTCGGGACGGGTGGGGTCATGGCCGTTTGCGGTGCGGTCGGCGCACTCTCCGGCATCGACTTCAGCTTTCTGGGAGGCATCCTCTTCTTCGGGCTGCTGGGGCTGATTGTCGTCGGCTTCGTGACGATTTTCTGGCGCCTGAGTCGCCTGGGCAGCATGATCGAAGCCGGCTTCGGCATGCTGATCTTCTCGGGTTACTTCATCTTCGACTTCTTCCGTCTGGCGAAGTCGGTGAACACCTGGGAAGCGGCGATTCAGCTGTCGATGAACCTCTATCTCGACTACATCAACTTCCTTCTCTACGTCCTGCAATTCCTGGACGCGGCGAAGAACCACAGCTAAGCCCGAAAGGCAACGGCTGAAACGGGGCGGCAGAGCCTGAAAAACTCTGCCGCCCTTTGTTTTTCACAAAATGCAAGAGCTCCAATGCTCTTGCAAGCTGGCTTTCAACCATAAACCAAGGGAGTCTAATTATGAAAGAGCCAAAGAAAAACGAGCCGCTTGTCCTCACCGGCAACGCTTACGTGCATGGCGCGCTCGAGAGTGATTTTCCAAGTCAGCGCTGCCCGCGGCAGGTTCGTCCCGGCACCTTCCGCATCCACAGCCACCTCGACGAGGACGGACGCAAGAAGCGGGCGCGGGGCAACTGCAGCGGCGGTTACAGCGGCGTGATTCGCGCTTCTCTTTTCGACGGCAAAGCCTGGCGCAAGTTCATGCTTGCCCGGGAAAGCGAAGTCGAACAGCGCAGTTTTTCGCAGTTCAGCCACCGGGCCGACACGGCGCGAATCGTGCTCAGAATTCTCGGACGCTTGAAAGGCAAAACCTGCATCTACCGCGACGGCGCTTACGCGGTCGACCACACGGTGCCGGTTGCCGACAAGCCGCAGACTGCGCAGCCGCCGAAAACGGAAGAGCCCAAAGCGGCGCCGCCTGCCGCTGCAACAACGAGCACGCCGATTCAGGCGACGCCTGCAGCGCCGCTCGTCATCAAACCTGTCGTGCAAGCGACGCTTTTCGGCGATGAGCTGCCGTCGAGCAAGAGCAAGCCCAAGAAAGCTTGCAAGCCGCGTCGAATCAGCCGGCGCCCCCGACGCAAGAAGGTCAACAAACTGCAAGGCGAGCTCTTCTAAAACTCGCAGGCTGGGCTGAGACAGATGGATCTGAAAAGAACCATCTGCTCTCAGCTTTTTAAAGCTTACCACTATATGCGTTCGTAGTCTCAGAAAAAGTAGCAAGCGTCCCGAAAGAGTTTTGAATTCTTCCGGGACGCTGCCAAAAGGCTAAGCCTTTTTCCGACTGGCAATCTCGTAAATGCCTTTGAGCGTAAGGGCGGAATCGTAATGGTCAAAGACCCGGCCCTTGTCCTGCAGAACCTGAGCCCAGCCGCCTGTAGCTACGGAAACAGCCTTCTCCACGCCGAGCTGGCGCGTTGCAGTCTGAATCCATTCGCGAGCAGCGCCGATATTGCCCAGCAGGACACCGTTGCTCATATGAGTTTCAGTGTCGACGCCGAGCGCAGTGTCGGGCTTGCTCATGCTCAAGAGCGGCAGCAATGCACAGCGTTCGTGCATCACTTCCAGCTGAGCAGCTAGACCGGATGAAATCCAGCCGCCCAGAACTTTGCCGCCGGCATCCATAGCCAGAAGCGTCGAGGCAGTGCCGAAAGACATCGAGATCACGGCCGAGCCGTTGCCGTAAAGCAGGAAAGCCGCAACTGCATCAGCAACGCGATCGGCACCCATTCCATCTGCCATATCGGCAAGAACGGTCTGAGAGGCTGCGGTTACTTCAAGCAGCAAACGAGAGCCAAGAGCTGCTTTGATGAGTTTGCCGGCTTCCGGTGAAACACAAGCCAGGGCACAGGGAGCATCCGTTTTTGCCAGGAACTCCGCGCATTTGGCGGCAGTATCGCTGGTCGGGTGCTTCCAGGTCTGGCTCAGTTCACCATTGAGAAAGAGTCCGTATTTGACGTTGGTGTTGCCGACGTCGATTGCAAGTAGTTTTTCCATGGTGATTTTGCAACTCAAGAGCTCAGCTCAAGCTGCCGAAGTGAATTAGCGGGCGCGACGGTAGATGCCGTTGCAGTCGTAATACCACCAGCCGCCGTAAGCGCGGTTCCAGTAGGCGACAACGTAGTGTGTCCAGACCTGTCCGTTGCAATAATCCGTGACAAGGACAGTGATCGGAGCCGGGGTCGGAGCCGGGTACGGGTATGGGTACGGATTGGGGTAGGGGCGCGGATAGCCGTATCCCGGGTTCACGTAAATGCCGATGCCGAAACCACTGCGATTGTAGCCGCCGTAGTTGTAGTGTCCGTGGTTGTAGTGGTTGTATCCGCCGCCGACGTGGACACCGCCACCGACATGGACCCCACCGTGACCGCCGACATGGACGCCGCCACCGACATGAACACCGCCGCTGTGACCATGCGCGAAAGCGCTGGGAACCGACACGAACAGAGCGGTCAAAAGAGCGAATGCTGTCAAAAGCTTCTTCATAGCTTTCTCCTTGGGATTTTCTTGGGCGCGTAATTGCGCCGAGTTCAAGACAGGTCAAAATTGACGCAGACATCACTCCCTGCCTGAGAGACGCTGCTGACGAGAAGACAGCTGAAGCTGCCGAGAAAAACCATCACACAAGTCCCAGAATAGACTCGCCCGAAGCGCGGCAAATTTGCTGCGTTTCTTTTCAAAGACTCTTAGTTAAAAGCTTTTTGGGGCGAAGCTGTTTTTTCTGGACTGGGGTGCTGGATTGACGGCTGAACCGTAGCAAAAGCGACATTCCGGTTGCAATGATATAAATAGAGAATTGCAAAATACTCATATGCAGAGAAATTCGAAATCCCCGGCCAGGCAGCATATACGGACGCTAGCTAGCGCAGCCTCATTTACAAATTCATCCCGGAATTAAATTTGCAAAAGCCTGAGAGATATACTAATTCAGTGCTGCAAAATAGCAGATTGCGCCTCAAGGGAGAAACTTATGGCTAACACCGCTCTGGACGAAAGACGGGCGATCATACTTGTGGTGGACGGTTGCGGCATCGGAGCTGCACCGGACTTTGCAAAATTCGGCGACCCGGCAAGCTGCAATACTCTGGCTAACACAGCCAGAGCAGTCGGAGGGCTAAAGCTGCCCAATTTTCAACGTCTTGGACTTGGCAATATCAACAAGATTGACGGTGTAGCCGAAGTCGAAAAATCAGCAGGTTTT
>JAIEPM010000362.1 GCA_019748395.1 Candidatus Obscuribacterales bacterium | reverse complement strand
GATGCAGAGAATCGCATCTGGCAATACTCCCATGATTCTCTCGGCAGATTAAGCCTCGTCACAGACCCGATGGGAAACCCTTTGTGTCTATGATTAATGAGACACACCCAGTAGTCAAGTTTCTGTACGCGTAGGTTCGGAAACTACCTACAAACACTTATGCAAATATCGCGGGTTCTATATGCGGTGCATAGCCTTGTGCTGGTATCGCATTTGGTTCAAGCTGAGCTTGCGTGGGAAAGAGGACTGCATGAAGAAAACGCCAGGAAAGAATCCAGCTGCTCGCGAAAAATACTGGACGAAAATAATCATAGAGGCTAGGAAATATCCAAAGGGAGTCACAGAATATTGCCGTGTGATGAACATTTCAAAGAACAACTACTATTTTTGGTTTAAGCGATTGAGACCCAAACATCCTGAATGGTTTGATTTATCCAATCATCCAGAACCGCTGGTCAGAGAAAAAAAAGAAAAGATTCCTGGTGTTGCTGAAGCCTCTTTGCCGCCCACTGAGGTACCGGCCCGTGCTCAGCGCAGGAAATGGTCCGCTGCAGACAGAGAGAGAATTCTGAATGAAACAGACAGGTTATCCGCCAGTGATTTAGCAGCTGCGCTTCGGCGTGAAGGCTTGTATGTGCACACTTTGAACAAATGGCGCACAGAGCGTGATTTGAGGCAAATCGCGACAAGAAAGACCAATGCTCCCAGCCCACTGCTGAATGAAAACAAGAAGTTAAAAGAAGAGAACGCAAAATTGCAAAAGAAGCTTCAGCAGGCGAACGAAATCATTCAACTTCAAAAAAAAATATCACAGATGCTGACGATGACGATCGATTCGACAGACGACAGGTAGCCATCGATATCAGACTGCTTGCGGAGCGAATTGGCAATGCAAGGATGATATGTCGTGCGTTGAAGCTTCCTCGAGCGACTTATTATCGCTTACTGAAACCTCCTGCTACAGGCGGCGTTCACTCAATTAGAACAAGTAGATCCCATCGAGCTTTGTCGAAAGAAGAAATAGAGCAAGTTATTGATGTACTCCATGAGGCTCGCTTCATGGACAAAACTCCAGCGCAAATTTATGCTTCCTTGCTGGATGAAGGTCGTTATTTCTGCTCAATCAGAACTATGTATCGGATTTTGCATTCGCTCGACGAAGTACAAGAGCGCCGGCGGGTTCGGCGACATCCCGAATACACTCGTCCAGAACTGCTTGCCACAGCTCCGAACCAAGTGTGGTCTTGGGATATCACCAAATTGCGCGGACCTACGAAATGGACATGTTTTTATCTGTATGTGATCATCGACATTTACAGCCGGCATGTTGTTGGATGGACTTTAGCACCAAGGGAAAGCGCAGAGACCGCGCGAGATTTATTCGCGACAACATGTAGGCGTCAAAACGTAGCCGGTTCGGATCTTGTAGTTCATTCTGACAATGGTAAAGCGATGACTTCGAAAACTCTGGCGATGTTGTTCGCTGATCTCGGAATCACCAAATCCTTGAACAGACCGCATGTTAGCAATGACAATCCGTTTTCTGAAAGCCAATTTAAGACGCTCAAATATCAACCGACATACCCAGAAAGATTCGGTTCTACAGAGCATGCGAAGAGCTTTTGTAGCGCATTTTTCGATTGGTACAACAATGTGCATTATCATTCAGGCATCGCTTTGATGACTCCCAGCACCGTCCATTACGGAAAAGCTAAACAGTGTAATCAGAGGCGCCAGGCGGTCTTAGACAAAGCTTTCAAAAGCAACCCGGAACGATTTGTTCATGGCGCCCCGAATACTCTTGAGTTGCCCCCTGCAGCATGGATTAATCCACCCGACGGCCATTTCGAGCTAAAGCTTACAGAGCCTGGGGTCAAGGTAGCTGTGTCAGCGTAGCACCGCAGTTAGTGGCAATATTATCGGGCATCGCCGATAATATTGCTTATGATTCATTGGTCAAACTGTGGAAAACGGCGGGAAATGAGCTTCTCTACAGTTTAACCGATTGGACATTGCATTTTTGGGGTATTCAAAAAATAGGGATTTCGGCAAGAATCAAGATGCAAAGCTACGATCTATGTCTATTACCAAACTGTTTTCAAAAAAGTGTCTCGAAATCATTGACACATTCCGGAATTGTACCGATGATTCCAGTATTTGCACCGGGATATAACTGGGGACCACAAATCGGGCTGCCATCAAGCTACAAAAGGTGATACCAAGTGACTCCATGATAAATTGACACCATAACAGGAGTCTAAATGCCATACGCCAACAAAAAAACAAACATTCATAGAATTTGGTACGTGTTCTCATGGCTATCGTTATTTGCGATTTTAATCGGAATATGGATAGTTTCCATGCAGCATGAGTTGTCTGCCTACACCTCAGTCTACAATTGGCTTTGGCGGCATTTAGCGCTTGTTCCTCTTGCGCCGCTGTCATTAGCCTTTCTTAGCATTGGCCGTTTAAGTGCCCCTCAAGCTAAGAAAAGCAGATTCAAGTTAATTTGGTTAGGGCTACTCATCATTTCATTAATTTTGGCCATGGCGACTGACCTCTTCGTAATTTGGGGCTCGATTTAACGTGTCTGTCCGGTGCGAAAAAGTTGACAGCCCGCTCTCTGCATAGAGGCTTCGAAAATTTGTTTCAACAGTGCTGAGATACCCCCGATCTTTGAACCAATCCTGCAGGCTGGTCAGTTGGCCATTGAACTACCCCCATTTGTGGATAATGTTTTTTTTTGCGGTTAGCGTGACCTGCCCGGAAGAATCTATATTATTCTGCCAACGAGCTAATTTGCTGGCATGACGCAGCCGAGTCGAGTCAGCTCTGTCACTAACGGCTTGGACCGGACTCTGACATTAACCTACACGGACGACCGCCTCACAAGCGTTGCTGACGGCAACGGCAGAGAAGTCTCCTTCACTGTCGACTCAAACGGCAATCTTACCGAGTCTGTCGATGCAGAGAGCAAATCAACCACTTATTCATATTCAGATCCCGGTCTTTTGACTGAATATTTTTTCCCGGCAAATCCTTCAACTCCATTTGTCACCAATGAATATGATTCTCTTGGTCGCATCATGAGCCAGACCCCTTCAGACGAAGGCACTTCTCTCTATTATTTTGCCGGGTCCAGGTCAGAAGCGGTTGATCCTCTAGGAAACAGCCGCGTCATGTATTTCAACAGCTTCGGGCAACTTGCGCGTGATATAAATGCACTCGGACAGGAAACAGTAAAC
>JAIEPM010000678.1 GCA_019748395.1 Candidatus Obscuribacterales bacterium | reverse complement strand
TGTCATAAACTCTGCCACGGCAATATTACTTGCACCAAAAATTAGTAAGAACCCAAACCCGGCTATGCTAGCATAACCATTCAGGTTATAGATTTAGATAGAGTTTCTGAGGTGCTTATGAAAGTGCAGAAAGCGGCAGTTGTTGGTGCAGGAACTATGGGTGCTGGTATCGCTCAAGTGCTCAGCGCTGCGGGAATTGAGGTAATTCTCAAAGATATTAATCAGGATTTCGTCGACCGCGGATTGGCCAACATTAAGAGAATGTATGATTCGCGAGTAAAGAAAGGCACCTTGACCCAGACAGAAGCTGATTATTTATTTGCTAATGTCAAAGGGGCTACAACATATAGCGGATTTGAAGATCTAGATCTGGTTGTGGAAGCGGCTCTGGAAACAATCGAAGTCAAGAAGGATGTTTTCACGCAGCTCGACAAAATCTGCCCGCCCCATGCGATTCTGGCAAGCAATACTTCGGCTCTTTCGATTTCCGAAATCGGCGCTTGTACCAAACGTCCTGATAAGGTCGTCGGCATGCACTTCTTCAATCCGGCTCAGATCATGAAGCTTGTGGAAGTGATTCCCGGCATCAATACATCCAAGCAAACTACAGAGATCGCTTTGAAGCTCTGCCGCGACTTGCAGAAAGTGCCGGTGCGCGTGGAAGAGTGTCCGGGTTTCCTTGTTAACCGCCTGCTCTTTCCATATTTGAACGAAGCTCTTTATGTGCTGCAAGAAGGCAAACAAAGTCCGGCAGAAATCGATAAAGCTGCTGTCGAATTTGGTTTGCCGATGGGACCATTTACGCTTTTCGACATGACCGGCATTGACGTTTGCGCTCATGTAACTGAGTTCCTCTATAAAGAATACGGTTTGCGATTTGAACCGGCGCCGTTATTAAAGTTGATGGTGGAGAAGAAATTCCTCGGTCAGAAAGCCGGAGCCGGATTCTACATGCACACGCCCGGACAGATTCCGAAAAAAGGTGAAGCCCTGGAAGTCAATCCTGAGCTGAATGCTTTGCTCGAAGCTGCCCGCAAAGAAAAGCCGTCTTCTGCTCACCCGAAAAATTTTGATGCTTTCCGGGTCATTCTGCCTATGTTCAACGAAGCACTTTATGCAATTCAAGAAAAAGTTGCAGAGCCTGCTGACGTCGACGTGGCGATGCAGTGGGGATGCGGCTTGACTCGCGGTTTGATTTCACTGGCTGAAGAGAAAGGTCTTGACTGGACCCTCTCCGAGCTGGAAGCACATCAAGCCATACATGGTGAGCGCTTCCGTCCTGCATGGATTCTGCGCAAGCTTGTTCGCGGCGATATTCATGATTTCAAAGCACTCGCTCAGGAACCGGTAGCAGCTCTCTAGAAAGACGGCAATGTTTCGCTGGATCGCAACATTCATCATCATCTGGTTTATTTACCAGGTAAGGCATGTATTTCCGCCCATTATTGTCGGCGGTATTATTGCCTACCTGGTATTACCAGTGGTGCAAGCTCTCAGTCAAAAAACTCGCCTGCCTATCGGCGTTGCCACGGCTGTAGTCTACGTGACCATCCTTGGAGCTCTGGCGTCGGCTATCTGGCTTCTCGGTCCGGCTATAGCCAAAGAAGCCAAAGAACTTGCCGACCCGCAAAATCAACAAGCTCTGGTGCATAAAGCCGTCGAGCAAATTACCGGTATCATCAAATACCAGGGGGATGTCGATCAGTTGACCGAGCAGGTTCTGAACGGCATCTTCAACAATTTGAGCAAACCTGAAGAATTACAAAAAGGCGTCGGCGAGATTTCGCATCTGGCCCTTTCGCTCCTGGTTTGTGTGGTTTCTTCCATTTATTTCACTCTGGATTCACAAACTGTAGGGCGTTTCTTCCTTCGTTATGTGCCGGAAAACAAGCGGATGAGCATTATCGATCTCTTTGGTCGAATGAACCGTATGCTCAGCAAATATGTGCAGGGGCAGATTCTTTTAATCGTAATTATGTCCTCCTTTGCCTGGCTCTTTTTGCACTTCGGGCTGAGCCTTTTGGGCTTTGGAAACGGCATGAAATATGCATTACCGGTGGCGATTTTGAGCGGCTTTTTGGAAATTATTCCTGTGCTTGGCCCGATTCTTGCCACAACTACTGCCACTCTTGTCGGTATAGCGCAGTTTGGACCTCATGCCGCACTTGTGATTATCATCGGCTACACGCTGGCTCGCTGGGTGGAGGACTACGCCGTCGTGCCTGCCATCATCGGTCATGCCGTAGAATTGCATCCTCTTGCCGTTATTTTTGCCGTCCTCTGCGGTGAGACGCTGGCCGGCGGATTAGGCATGCTGATTGCAATTCCGGTTGCTGCCTGTATCAAGCTTGTTCTCGATTATTTTTACACGGGTGAATTGCCCGTGGACAAGCCTGCAAAACGGAAAAAACACGGTCGATTGAACCGCTTTGAAGAGGCTGCCAACGCCGCTTCCGGGGTTGAAAGTCAGTCAAAGCCGGAGTCTGCTTCAGGCAAAAACGACGACCTTAAAGAGCAAAAACTTGATTCCTCGGTGAAAGCCGGAACTGAGGAAATCAGCGGAAACTTGAATATGAAGCCGATTGACGAGAGTGCCGAAAACTCATAGAGTGCGGATTCGCTCTTAAGGGAAAGGGGATGGGCGTGGATTACAAGCCAAAGCAATTTGCCTTATTATCCTCTCTGAGCTTCTTACTCTTAGCCTTCTTCAATGCTTCTAATCAGCCGGCTCTGGCTGATTCATACGAATTTGAAACCTTGCGGGAGCTGGCTGAAGCTCCTGCTAAGAAAGTTGATCTTGGCGCTTTGCGCAAGAGTCCGGAACTGCTTGCCGCTGGAGCTCCCAAAGTTTTTTCGCAGGAAGCAGAGCCCAAGTGGAAAGCTGCTGAGAAGCAAGCGCTGACTGTTAAGACCAGTCCTGATGGGCTTCTAGTGAGCTGCAAGGACTATTCGCGCATTTACAATTTCAAAGAAAAGCTGATTTATGATCTGAATCCCGCTACTAAAACTTATTCAAGTCATTCCTTGTTTGGTGATCTGGCTTTTCGTAAAGCAGAGCTGAACAATCGAATTTTCTTGCATCAATTGATCGGGCAGACTATGAAAGGGCAGTCATTGAAAGCTCAATCAACTGCCGGGCTATTTGATCTGTTTTTTAGCGAAGCAATGTTTGGTCTTAAGTTGCCGGAGAATAACTCAGGGTACAAAATACAGAAAATAAAGG
>JAIEPM010000176.1 GCA_019748395.1 Candidatus Obscuribacterales bacterium | reverse complement strand
CTATGGCTATTTGACCATCTGTTTCAGTCTTGATGTTCTTGTAGCTGAGCGTGCTCATCTCCTTCTCCTCTTTCATTGTGACTGTCATTTTTGACCTCTCCAAACAGTAGTGAATAGAACCTTATTCCGGGCTGCCGAGCGGCGGCGGCGGTGCAACCGGTCCGGCCGATTTGCAACGGATACCCGGGTAATTAATTTCGTTTTTCTGGCGGAAAGAACGCAAGCCTTCTGCAGTTTCCAGAGAACCTGCATGCAAACTCAACCAATCTCTGGCATGACCGATAGTCATAGACCAGGAGAAGTCTTTCCAGAAATTTAGCTGCTGCTTGGTATATCTGGTGCATTCCGGCAGCTTTTTATAAAGCTTCTCAGCCATCTGAGCAACAGATTCATCAAGCATGGACATCGGTACGACTTGATTTACAAGACCCCAATCTAGTGCCGTATAAGCATCGATAGCTTCGCAAAGCAAAAGCATTTCGCGAGCTCGACGGTCCCCGACCACAAGAGGCAACCACTGAGTAGCACCACCGGCGGCGACACTGCCCCTGGCAGCACCGACCTGTTTTATCGTAACGTGGTCTGCAGCAATAGCCAGATCGCAAGCCATATTAAGCTCGTTGCCGCCGCCCACGACCATGCCGTTCAGCCTGGCGATTGTCGGTTTGCCGATATTGCGCAAACGATCGTGCATTTCTATGAAGGCATACATCCACTTGTAATAGTTGTTCGGCTTCTTAAGAATATGCTCTTCCTGCTCCTTCAAATCAGCGCCGGTGCAAAAAGCTCTTTCACCGGCACCGGTAATCACAGCAACCGCTATATTGTCGTCGTGAGTCACATCTTCAAAAGCGGCTGCCAGCTCTTTCAAGGTGATCATATCGAAGCAATTGAGCACTTCCGGACGGTTGATTGTGATTGTGGCAACATAGTTTTCTTTGCTGTATAGAATGCGTTGGAAGTTGAATTCTTCCGGACTTACTCCATTGAGCATTTTTTCGACTTGTAACATTCTGCTCTAGCCTCAAATCACTCTTTGCTGTCAACTTCGGCAAACATCAAACTCAGCAAATCACCGGCAAAGCTCTGAGCATGCTTTCGAGCCGCCTCGCCTTCAGGACTTTCAAGCCCGGCTTTGGCAGCATCAATACTTTCAAAATAAAGTTCTACCATCAGGTGATACTCAGGCTTGCCATCCGGCGCACCCAGCACCCGTGAAATTTCCAGCAACTGCAAACCTGGTATTTCTTTTGCAATCGGTACATGCTCATTGAAATATTTCGCGTCGAACGCTTTCGGGTCGGCCGGTTGTTTATAGAGAGCTATTATTTTTGCAACCACTTTTTTTCTCCTTATCATCAAACCTGGATATCAAACCAGGCTGTGCTTTTCCTCGTCCGGTCCCGTCGTCAATTCCCTGAGCTTTTCAGCCAACCAGGACTTTTCGACAATGGCTTGAGTCACCGAACCGCGAGCGATTTGCCCATGCGGTCCGAATGCTTCAACCTGGCATTCCACCTTATTGGTATGAACATCAGTAACTCTGGCTATGAGCTTAATCCTGCTTCCTTCCGGAGCAGGCATTTTATGCTCGACGTTGACCCGGCAGCCCATACCTTCCTCTTGCTCATCGAGAAAAGGCAGTATGGTCTTTCTGGCCGCCCACTCCATGTGGTAAACCAGAGCCGAGGTTGAATACAAGTTGTGAATAATTTTGCCGTCGAAGCCTGCAAACATGCTGGGTTCTACAAGTATTTCCAGTTCTGCACTGTAACCTTCGCTCAATCCGGCTTTCATATCAGCTCTCCTGAGTCCGGCGCAGGTCAAGTAAACGCGAAGCTTTCCCCTGACTGCGTTCTATTGAACGAGCCGGCAATAACTCCACAGCCACGCTGATACCCAGATTTTCTTTCAAAAGCACTTTAATGCGCTCACTGAGCTCATTGAGTTTCAGGCTTTCATCGCGGACTTCAGCCCAGCGAGCCAGAATGTCATCTGTAATTTCGACTTGCACGGATAGCTCGTCCAGAGATCGCTCACGTTTGAGAACCAACTGATAGTGTGGCGCAAGTTCATCGACTTTCAGGAGAATATTCTCTATTTCTGAAGGATAGACGTTCACGCCACGAATTATGAGCATGTCATCCAGACGAGCCCTGACTCTTTGCATCCTCGCCATACTGCGCCCGCATTTGCATTTTTCCTTGATCAAACGGGAAAGGTCACCGGTTCGATAGCGCAGCAAAGGCATGGCTTCTTTTTGCAAAGTCGTAATTACAAGCTCCCCTTCTTCGCCTTCAGAAAGCGGTTCTAAAGTGAGAGGGTTAATTATTTCAGCAAGAAAAAAGTCTTCCCAGATATGCAAGCCATCGCGTGCTTCCAAACATTCGATCGAAACGCCCGGTCCCATAATTTCGCTCAAGCCGTAAATATCAATCGCCTGAAGATTGAGTTCCGCTTCGATACGCCGACGCATCGGCTCCGTCCAGGGCTCGGCGCCGAAAATACCGATATTTAACGAGAGCTCGTCAACGCTCGTTTCCATCTCAGCAAGCGCCCCGGCAATATGCAAAGCGTAAGACGGAGTTGAACAAAGAACCCGCGCTTTGAGGTCTTTCAATAAAACTATTTGCTGCTGGGTTTTGCCCCCCGAAGCCGGAACTGCAATTGCTCCAAGACGCTCAATTGCAGAATGAACGCCGAGCCCACCCGTAAACAGCCCATAACCGTATGAGTTGTGAACTATGTCCCCGGGGCGAACACCTGCAGCATAGAGACTGCGAGCACCAAGATCTGCCCAGTCATTCAAATCCTGCTTTGTGTAAGCCACCAACGTCGGCTTGCCGCGAGTTCCGGATGATGCATGAAAACGGCTTATTTGACTGGAGTCCACCGCAATCATGCCGCCGGGATATTGGTCGCGCAATTGGCTTTTGCTTGTAAAAGGATATTGACGCAAATCAGCCAGAGAGCCAATTTCCCTGCCGAGCAAATGCTTTTCCCGAAGCGCTTCTTTATAGAAGGGCACAGACCCGATACGCCTGAGCGTATTATTCAGAAGCTCCAGTTGAAGCTTCTCCAGCTCTGCACGAGGCATGGATTCTGCGGCGTTCCACATAGGAACAAGATCTTATCCCCTCGGAAACTCGTTTTTCCCGAAGAAAATTACATCAAAGCAAGTCAAAGAGCTTTGCGAAACCGTCCCAACAAGCGTCCAAGAAA
>JAIEPM010000339.1 GCA_019748395.1 Candidatus Obscuribacterales bacterium | reverse complement strand
AGAGGAATCTTCTTCTGCTTACTTGAGGGCAGCGAAGAACTTTTTGTAGTCGATCGGACCCAGACCGCAAACGGCGTTGAACACGTCACCGTCGTTGCAGTTGTAGGCACCGTTGCTGCCTTTCGTGACCGGCATGCAAACGTTCTTGCCGTCGGCGGCCAGCTTGTAGAGAGTGGCGTTGAAGTCGGGCGTGGCTTTGCCCAGCTCCGAGTCGAGGCAGACGCCGGCTGCGGCATGGAAAGGCGAAACCGCAGAGGTACCGCCGATCACGTGGATGCTGCCGTTGGGAGCCATGACTTCGATGCCGGTGGCAGGGTCGGCGATGCCGGCGATGTCTCCGACGACTCGACCGGGCTTGCCGGTGTCTGCGTGAACAGGCAGCTTGACGCCGGCCTTCTGCAGAAGCAGTTGTTCGGCCGTGTACTGCGGGTACTTGAGGCTGACACCACCACCGGTGGCGCCGCCGAAGGTCGCATTCCACGCTTTCACGACCGAGCCGTTGTCGTACACGCCGCTGCAAGCGCAGTTCCAGGGGGAGCTGGCCGGGTAGTCGCAGTGTGCCTTGCCGTCCTTGGCGCCGTCGCTGGAGCCGTCGTCGCCGGCGGCGCAGAAAACGTTGATGCCCATGGCCATGCAGACCTGCAGAGCGCGATCGAAGAGGTCGCGGTCACTGTCGGTCCATTCGCCGTCTTCGCGTGCGCCCCAGCTGATGCTGATCTTGCGTGGCTTTCTTTCGTGCTTGGCCAGAGCCAGAAGAGCGTTGGCGAAGCCTGTGACCGTGTTGGGACCGATGGCCATGATCTGGTCGGCCAGCGGAGCCACTGCAGCCTGCACCTGGGAGTCCAGGTAGTTTTCGCCGTCGGCACCGTCCATCGAGCCGCTTGGACTGTTGCTGGCCCCGTCGACCGTGATGATTGTGATCTTGGGCGCCGAAAGACCGAGGCGAGCGTTTGCACGTTCGCAGACCTTCGGGTCAAGACCGCCGCCCAGCGAGACGAAGCCGACGGACCAGCCACCACCCAGCTTGTTCTGAGGCACACCGTAGTGGTCTGCGGCAGCCTTGGCATTCCAGGAGCGTGCCATGGATTGCCGCGGTTGCACACCGATGACGCCGGCGTCGATGTAGCGTGGTTGCAGCTTGGGCCGCTGGTCGATGCCGTGGACAGCGGCGACTTCATCGCTGATGTCCCATTCGCTCGGCAGGCTCAGGACCCCCTTGCGGCCCGTGAAGGCATTGCCGCGCTCGTCGAGATATTCGTTGAGCGTTGCGCCGAAGTGCTGTCGCACCAGGCGGGCGCTGCCCTCAACCGGCAGCAGACCGGTGTGAGGGTCGAAATTGCCGACGCTGAAACCAGCTTCGCTGACAGCTTTGCTCACTTTGCCGACTGCCGACTGGCAGGCGTGACTCAGGAGCACGCTGAGCTGTTCGGCGCTGAGCGGAGTCATCTCGCCGTTCTTAACCGCTGCAGCCAGACGAGGCAGGGTGGAGTTGCTGTCGTTGATGCGCAGGTGGAGACGCATCGTCTTTGTCTGCGGCGTGACCTTGATTCGCTTGTTCTGGGGAGCTTGCCGCTTGCTGCCGCCCAGTTGAATGAAACTGTTCTTTGACATAGAGAATTTCTCCTCGCAAGTGAAGGAACCGGGCAGGCTGATTGCTTGCTCGGTGACGGTTGGTGAGATTTGAAGAAACCGAAGTATCCAGGTCAGCAGCGCTGACACGTTTGCCCTGGTTCGAATGCCGGAATCCACTCAACGCTTCAAAGGCGTTTTTCATTTCCTGGAAGGAAAGATTGGGATGGGTTTTCTGGCTTTTGGACCTCGAGAATTTTTAGCGAACGGATACCTCTTGATTATTCATTTTGCCGCTTGCAAAAGAAACGTAAATTGGCAATAGTTGCGGCTTTTTAAGGGAGTTTCATCCAGTCTCAGCTCTGTCCCGGCTGGCGCCGGAGTCAGAACAGGCCGGCAGCGCTATGGCTTTCAGCCCCACGGGCTGAGCGTTGCAGCCGGTGTCGGAGCTGCCGGGCTAGGCCTGCCCACTTAGCGCAGGTGCGTAAGGCGGCAGGCTGGCAGCTTCCGTCCGGCAGACCTAGGCAGGCTGCGCTAGCCCGAAAGAATTAGTTGAGAATTAGGTGCTTCTCTTGTTTTCAAGAATTGACAGCGCAAATTACGGACTTGAAAGCTCCTTGAAAGAATGCGTCCTCTTGACAAGATCTCTTGAAAATAGGCTTTGGGTTGCTGTCATGAGGTCTTCACAGTATTTTTAGTTCTCTCCCTTTCGGATGACGCCAGGTACCTAGCGCCCCCAAGTCCTGACTTACAAACTGCAAAGATCTCACGCATTTATCGTGTCGGTACAGCTCATCCATTAACCCACAGTCGGCATAATCACACCCATCGAACCGACTGTTCTTCGCCTTCGCTATAAGGCAATAGAGATGGGAACTACTTAAGTTCATGAAGGAATATCGAAACTTCTTCCTCTGGATAGTGTCTGCTGCAATGATTGCGGCCACCATCGCTTATTTTCTGCCTGACAGTTATGTCAATCCGCGTCCGGGTCCGCCTGTGGCTCGTGGCCGGGCTGCGGCAGTTTCTCGCCCCGTCCAGAACATTTCTAGTTCCAGCTCGTCAAAGACCGAGTTTATTGCTCAAGCTTCGCAGGCAGCCCCTGCCGAACGCAGCTCCGCCGAGATTCGGACGCTTTTCCAGCTTCGTGATTTCATCGAGAAGAATCCCGGCGAAGTGAAGTCACTGGCTTTTGATCTGGGTAGCGGCAAAGTTACTCTCTACCGTAACAATGCAGCCCCTGTGTCGCTGCTGCTTCCCGACAGCGAGGCGCGGGTCGAATTGCGCAAGCGAGCTGACGAGTTGCGGATCGCATATGATGTGATTCCTGCTCCTCCGCCCGCGCCGTCTGCACCGGTGGTGGTGGCACAGGCTTCCGGCGGCGGCTTTTCCTACGAGACTTTTCTCTACATGGGAATCTTCATTGTAGCCAGTTCAGTAATCGGCTTTTTCATTCAGCGCTGGCTGATGACCAGGTCTCAGGCCGGAGCTGCAGGCGGAGCTCGCTTCAGCAACATGGTCAAATCCCGCGCCAGGGATACTAAGAAGCTGAACGGCAGTCTTGAAAAGATCACTTTCGACGATGTTGCCGGCTGCGACGAGGCAGTCAGCGAGTTGCGCCGCATCGTGGAAGGATTCAAGAACGGCGAGAT
>JAIEPM010000565.1 GCA_019748395.1 Candidatus Obscuribacterales bacterium | reverse complement strand
GACGATATTTGCATGAGAGGCAAATTGTAATTGTCTTGGCCCATGCTTTCGTTATAAATTTGCGTCAAGCCGTTGTATGGATTCTGAACTGCTCCCTCAAATAAAGACAGTGCAATGCCTTTGAGACAGTTCTCGGGACTGAAGTCTTGGTGGGATTTGTGTGGTTTCAGGAGCTGGGATGTTTCAATCCTGTCCATAGCACTTCTCCGGCTGACGCTGAATATATATTGCCAGCGTTTTGTTGCCGTGTTGTTGTGCGTTGAAAATATTTGGTCGATTATTCTTTGCTCAATTCGTCTTTGCAGAACTTCGCTGCATCAAAGCGAACTTTTTCCATACGGCTGGCGCTGTCAAAAATCGCCAGAGCCGTTTTTGCCAGTTTTACGTTTGTGCCGCTATCCGGGGTGATCAAATCCTGCAATTCATCCATGGACTTGTTTATAGAAATTACTTCGGCTTTCCATGGCTGCCAGAATGTTTTCAGCTTGTCTCTTAAATTTGCCGGGCCTTGAATGCCGTTAGTTTCGACGTCGTTCATGTCGTCGGTCATCAGTTTTATAATCGGTTCAAGCGTATTCATGTAGAAGACCAGCCACTCTTTGCGAGGGGGAAGGAAATTGGCTTTTTCATCAAGCATGGCTGTGTTTATTTCCTGAGGCGTATGCTCCACGGGCGTGTCCTTGACCGTCACCAGTGTGCGTGTTGCTTCCATGAACAAATTTACTGCTTGTTGCTTTACTTGTGATAGTGAAAGTCTGGCATCGCGGAGATCGCTCAGCATGTCGTCTTTGCTCAAGTTGGGATCTGTAAGCAACCTGGGATGAAACTCTGTTCCGCTTCTTTCAGACAGCTTGATTCTGTTGAACAATCGTGTTGACCCGGGCTCTTCCGCCTTTGCTTGCGCTGCATAAAGAAGAGCAAGGAACAAGCTGCAAGCTGCAATCGATTCTTTTGAAAACATTTTCAAATCCCCAGTCTAAATGTGGAATAGATCGTCGGAAAGACCTTTGTTTGAAACCAGCCCTTCAAAAAATACAAGCGCATTAGGCTTGCCGTCTTTGTAAGTATTCCAGGCAAGCGGCAGTTTGCTGTGAGGGTCTATAAATATAACTTCGGAAATTTTCTTTTCGCTGCCGACGCCTGAGTTAATAACCAGAACCTGCACGGGATCTTTAAATAGCTTGATATTAACCCCGCTGCTTGTGGCGGTGGCTACAAAACCTTTTGTGATGTTAGCTTTCAGTGCTTCGTATAAAGAATTGAAGTCACTGGAAGTCAGGCTATAGCCTGTGGGCAGGCGAATTGTTCTGGAATCCGGCTCGATGTTCATTTTGATCGATCTCAAAAGACCGCCGCCCCGCCCTTTTATACTGCCGTCCGGCTCTTTCACCACCACCGAGCCGTCGCGATAATCGGACGATTTTATAACTGCTCTGATCAAGGATTTTTGCTTGTAATAGAGTTGAGCCCCGCCGAAGGCTTTCCAGCCTTCTTCTTTTTGAGTAAAAAGACGGCATCCGACTTGATAGTCGCTGAAATTCGCGGCGCTTTTCAAAGATTCGATAAACTGCTGGTCGACCTTGCTGGTCGGCAGCGAGCTAATAACTCCCGCGTCTGGAATTTTGTCTTTGAGTTCAGAAGCGGCTGAAGCAAAGCAGATTGGCATCCGGCAAAAAGAAGCCGACAATAAAATTGCGGCAAAAATACCCTTTGACCTTCGGGCCAGCCTTCTAGCTGATTCATGAGAATCTCTCATCATAACCTCAAGCTTGGGAACTTAGCGCCTTTGCAGGGTATGTAAAATTAGCATATTTTGGAGTCGGGAACTTTAAGGGTATGCTAGCTTAGACAAGTATCGCCGGAGAAGGCTATGCGTTTGCATGATCCGAAAATCACCGTGAAAAATGCGGATGTGCTTGACTATCCGTGTAATGTGCTTGTTCTCAAGTACGCGCAGTGGTGGCACGGTGCGGACCTGGCCGTTGGACGCGAACTCGGTCTTGGCAAGGGCTGGGATTCGGGGGGTGAATTCCTTGCTCCCGGTGAATTCAGGCTGCTTCCCGGCGATAAAAAGATTGGCGCCGACCAGGTTCTTTTTGTGGGCTTAGCGCCTTTGAAAAAGCTCACTTATTCATTGCTTCGTGAGTTTGGAAAATCTGCAATTCTTCATCTAAATAAAGTAGCTCCACAGAGCAGACATCTGGCAATGACTATTCATGGTGTCAATATCGGCATGGATGAGCGAGAAGTTTTTCTGGCACAACTGGCCGGTATTCTCGACGTGCTCTCCGACCCTCAGATAATGACCGGGCTTGAGGAAATCAGCTTTGTCGAAAAGAATGCAGCTAGAGCAAAGCGACTTGCTGAAATTTTAGCTGAGAATTATAAACCGCGAATCAGTCCGCAGCTTAACGAGCTATCGAGGCCGATTTCGGATGCGGGGTGCTCGCAAGAGAAGCCTCATATTTTTGTGGCGATGCCGTTTCTAGAGGAAATGGAAGATACTTTTATTTTCGGTATTCACGGACCTGTTCAGGAAGCAGGTTTTTTGTGCGAGCGAGTGGACATTGCTGTTTTTACCGGTGACATTGTCGAAAGAATTAAATCGCGAATTGAAACAGCGCAATTGGTGATTGCCGATTTAACGGGAGCAAATGCCAATGTTTATCTTGAAGTTGGCTATGCCTGGGGCTGCAAAGTCAATACTTTACTGATTTGCAAGAATGTGGATGAATTGAAATTTGACGTGAAAGGTCAGCGCTGTTTGATTTATTCTTCAATAAACGATTTAAAAAAGAAGCTCAGCTCTGAGTTGAAATTTCACGCAAGAACTCGCTGATTCATTCAATTGAAAGCTTTGGCAGGGGTGATTTCGGCTGATTCTTCTGATTGTAATCCGTTATGTCGTCAAACAGCGTTTTTACCTGTTCATAAACTTCTGCCGGTTTTGTCGAGATATTAACCCGTTTGATATTGAACTTGCCTAGTTTTGCTCTGGCTTCTCCCCGGACTTCAGTCTCGCCGCTTTCAGTTTTGGAGATTTTTGTTTCGAGAATCTTTGCGCTTTTTCTTCCAAAAGCCGTATCAGATTCGGCTGTAAAACCTTCCATGTTCTGCAGTGTGATTGAGCCGTCCGACTCCTTTTTTGCATCAAAGGACAGTTCTTTATCAACTTTGAGCAGGTCGAAACCGTCGATTTCAGGATCTTGCTTGAATTCCAT
>JAIEPM010000218.1 GCA_019748395.1 Candidatus Obscuribacterales bacterium | reverse complement strand
CAACTTGTTCAGCGTTTACTTTGCGCGGAAGCCAGAATTGACGCAAGCAAAATTAAGTCCGGCTTTTTGCAAACCAATGACTGGACTGCTCTGGCTAACGCCATGGGACGATTGGGTGATGCACCGCTTTATATAGACGATTCTCCGGTTGTTTCTTATCTCGATATTCGAGCTAAGTGTCGCCGGTTGAAAGCTGAATTGAAAGATCTTGGTTTAATCATCATTGACTATATTCAGCTGATGACAGGGCGTAAAGCCACAGATAATCGTGTGCAAGAAGTTTCGGAAATCTCAAGGGGATTGAAGCAGCTGGCCAGAGAATTGAATGTTCCGGTAATTGCGCTTTCGCAGTTATCCCGTGCGGTTGAAGCCCGGCAAAATAAGCGCCCTATGCTTTCCGATTTGAGAGAAAGCGGCAGTATCGAACAAGATGCCGACATCGTTATGTTCATTTATCGCGATGATTACTATAATCCTGAGAGTGAACAGCGCGGCGAAGCTGAAATCATCATCGGTAAACACAGAAGCGGTCCGGTCGGCACCGTAGAACTTCTTTATCAAGCCAGCATTACTCGCTTCCTGAATAAAGCCGCTCATGTAATGTCCTGAGTCCTGTCGCCCGGGAGCGCAGGCGTCCCGCCTGCTTTCCAGAGCCAGTTCTAAGAGTCGACAAGCTGCGCGCGCTCCTTATTGTGAAATGATCAACTATAATGGCCGGGTCGCCTCAAGAACCGGCGACAGAGGATAAACGAATCAAAAAGGAAAGTCGGCAGTATGAAACGTCGAAGTTTATTGAGCGGACTAATTGCTATTGCTTTAGCTCTGGGAACTTCCGCCATTTCGCTGCCGCTTTATGCGCAGGCTAATTCGGACCAGTTTGTTCGATTGGAAACCACAAAAGGTCCAATCACCATGAGGATTTTTTACAGTTTGCTGCCTTATACAGCCGGAAATTTTCTTGACCTTGTGGAAAGCGGCTTTTACAACGGGCTGATTTTCCATCGCGTTGAAAACTGGGTGATTCAGGGCGGCGATCCAAACGGCAACGGCTCCGGTGCTGCTACCGACGCTCAGGGTCAGCCCAAATACATAAGGCTTGAAACAAGACCTGATCTAAATCACAACCAGGCCGGTATGCTGGCAATGGCCCGCAGTAATAATCCCAATAGCGCCAGCTGCCAGTTCTATATTTTGAAAGCCCCGATGCCGCAACTAAACGGCAAATATGCGGTTTTTGGCAAAGTGCTGAACGGAATGAATGCTGTTTATGCGATGCGCCCTGGTGACAAAATTCTATCGGCTACGATTCTCGAGCAAAACAACAGCAGTCAATCAAGCTCTTCCACTTCTTCATCTTCCTCGTCATCTTCGAGTTCTTCCGCAGATTCCGGTTTCGGCGACGGCAGCACCAAGCGCCCGCCGCTTAAAGACTCCGGCTTTTAGCCGGCCGGTATCCAGATTATTTCGTGGGTTGTGTGACCTACCTGAATTTGTTTGCTGAACTCCAATTTTTCCGTGTCCAGAACTCCGACCGTGTCTGTTTGCTGGCTGGAAACAAGCAGGTGTTTGCCGTCCGGAGTCAAGCTGATTGCATATGGAAAATCAACATCCAGGGGTAATCTGACTTCCTGTAGTTTTTGCAGCATTTTGGTGTCGTATATGGTGATAACATTGTCTCGCCCCTGAGCAACATAAAGCTTCTGCCCGTCCGGACTTATTGCCAGTCCTGTCGGCGAGTTGCCGGTTTTGATTGTATTTAGAACCGTGCGTTTTGTGAGGTCGACTATTGAAACTGTATTGGATCTTCTGTTGCTGACGTATGCAATCTTTTCGCTCGGGTGAATTGCGAGTCCTGTGGGCACATCTCCTAATTTGCAGGAGCCGATTAGCCTTTGATTGTAGCTGGCCAGCACCGAGAGTTCCGAGGCTGTGACGCTCAGGACTGATACATAAACGCCGTCGGGAGTGATCAGTATTTTTCCCGGACCTGTCGGCGCTTTGGTTTTGACTAAAATTTTGCCGGTTTCAGTTTCAATGACTGCAACCTCTGAACTGCCGCTCAAAGAAACATAAAGCCATTTGCCGTTTGGTGAGGCGGCTATGCCTTTTGGGGCGGTTCCTGCCGGTAAATCAATCTGTCCTAGAAATCTGCGCGCGAGCGGGTCGAGCATCAATACGCGATTCTTCGCCTGGTCTGCAATATAAATGCGAGCATCTACAAAAGCCATTCCGGACGGGGTTCCTTCAGTTGGAAACTCAGCCACTTTTGTGAAATTTTTCGCGTCCAGAAGAATTATGCTTCCGTCTTTGATCGAAACGATTGCAAAAGTGCCTGCACCTTTATAAACGCCTTGTGCTTCTGTAGCGGCCGGCTTGCGTCCGAACTCTGGTTTCATAAGAGCCACATCTTCTGCGATCGGTATATTTAAGTCACCAATCAGGGCTTTCATAGATTTCGGCAAAACAAAGCCGTTCGGCACAATCAAATCCGAGGGCAGGTGCATGGTCAAAAGTTTTTTCTTTGTAGCTTCGGGCAAATCGGCCGGAAACTTCAGAGTCACAGTGTTGTTTTTTCGCTCGGTTTTAATATGAGCCCAACCGTTTTCGTAAATGAGCAGATCCGGCTCTTCGGCATTTGCCGGGTATTTTTGCAAGCCTTCCGGCTTCAGCTTTTTCAGTGGATTTGCAGCAGGAATTAGAGGTAGGAGAAGATTTCGATCGGGTAGTTCGACCGAGCCGTCAATGCGCGTATTACCTGCCGGATAAATTTCCTGCACCAACTTTTTTGATTCGGGAGGAAGTCTGGTTGCAAAAACAGGCAGGAGACAAAGCGAAACTAATAGAACTGCTGCAAGAATGCCTTTAATCAAATGCGTTGAAAGCAACTGTTTTTATTCTCCGCCGGCGTGCTTGCCTTTGAAAACTCCGGCGATTGCATCAAAAATCGAATGATGCCCTTCCTTGGCATCTTTGTGATCTTTCTGCCCGGACTGCTCTTTTGCTGCTGCCGGCCGTTCCGACTCAGGCAGTTCCAGCTTCTCGCCGCGAAGTTCGGAAAGCTTTCTATAAAGTTCTTTCTCTTCGTCGCTCAGTTTTGTCGGTGTTTCAATAAAAAGATGGACCAGTTGATCCCCGCGGCGATCAGGATGGCTCAAGTGCGGCACACCTTCACCTTTCATGCTGATCACTGTGCCCTGCTGAGTTC
>JAIEPM010000006.1 GCA_019748395.1 Candidatus Obscuribacterales bacterium | reverse complement strand
ATTTCAGCAAGACTTACTTGAACGCTTCAGCATGGAACTGGACGCATTTAATGCCGCCCGTCTGGCACTGGTCGGCTATATAAGCCATTCTCGGAGCTCGGACATCGTCAACAATCTGCGCATCTGGTCTTGCCCATATCCGGGCAGTCGTTGCCAGCTTTATTGCGCGGCTATAAACGAAGAAGAGTTTCCCTGCTCTTCTTTTTGGCCGCTTTCAGACCGCCAGCTGATTTCATCTAAAATTCCCCAGAACTCCCGCAGCAATTTTTTCCTCTCTGCCGCCCGCTGCTCCGCCGCTTTAGAAGCACGAAACCAGGTCTGTTTTGCATACTTAAATTTAGGGCAGGAATCGGCTCGACTGGAAATTCCGCGCTGGTTGTTTGACGACAAAGAGCTGCTTGATTTTTCACTGTCTGCCCTGCTGAGTCAGATTCAGAAGGGTCAGGGTTATCCGGTAAGCCTGGCGGAAGCGCATAATATGGCTGTAATCAGGCAGGCGGACCGCAGTCAGTTCTTTCAAGTTCTGGCGCATGAGTTAATGCTGGGCAAAAAGAGCCATATCAGCGTCAGCCCCAAAGAAAGCAAGAAACGACGCGGTATAGTTTGAGATTCCACATTATTTGCACAAATCTACTTTAGAGTCCTCCTATCGTTACTTGTTTAGAAGAGACATTAATGCTGAATTCAATTCTTAAAACATTAAGCAGCACGGGCAGTCAGCCGATCATTCGCCAAAATGAAGAAAGCCCGGAGCTACCCAGCCTGGCTCTGGATTCTACAACTGTGCAGCCGGCAGAAGTCGTTGAGTCTGCCTATGTACCAAGCAAAAGACAGCTTGAGTCAAATAGAATTGCCGAATCAGCATCTTGCTTGAATGACATTTTCGATGACCTTTTAATAGACCAGCCGAAATTCGCCAAAAAAGTCTGAGCGCTTAAAACCATAGACGCTTAAAGAATCAGCTGGAATTCATGCCTGAAAAACTTCTGCTTGCTAGGATTTAGCAACTAAGGCAGGAGCTGAGATTCAGATGCAATTTTTGCTGACCGGAAGAGACGGCAAGGACAAAGACGCCCTCGATCGCCGCCTGGCGGCTCGTCCGGCTCATCTTGAGCGGGCTGAAAAGATGCGACAGGAAGGAACTTTACTAATGGGCGCCGCGCTCCTGAGCCCGGAAGGTCAAATGATAGGCTCGATTATGGTTTTGAATTTTCCAAGCGCCGACGATGTCGAAAAATATCTAGCCGACGAGCCCTACGTGATCGGCAATGTCTGGCAAGAAATCGTAGTTCAAGACATTGCCGTCGCCCCGCATTTCATGCCCAACGCCGCAAAAGCCTGAAAAGGTCAAAAGATTGCCGGGATCCGGTCCATGCCCGGTCCTGCATTGGCTATAGTCGTTTGCAAAAACCGGGAGACGCATGGTGTCTGCTTAACACCGGGAGACGCATGGCGTCTCCCCTACACTTGAGGCTAAATTTTCGTCGATTGCCAGAATCAGGATCATCACCGGTCTTGCATGTGCTTCGGTATGGTCCAGGCTCGGTCCTGCATTTGCTCCGGTAGGGGCTAGGCCATGCCTAGCCCGCAGCTGCGCTCAACTAATTGCTCCAGTCGAATCGTAATTGATCTTTATGAACCGGGCACTGAGCAATTAAAGCTGTACCGTCGGATCCAAATTCGAGCGGCAGGTTTGACTTGCTGTCAATTTGCATCAAGAGTTCAAGATCAGTCCCGCAAGTGTCGCAAGAGTGAATATCCGCCCCCTGCGGCCAGGCATGCCAGCCTCTGAGTTTGTCTCCGCGCTTTGGTCTGAATTCCTCAGTGCGATCGACAAAATCTGCAAGATCTTGGATATCGCATTCGATGTCATCTTCAAATTGGAAGAGTTCAGAAGAGTGCGGATAGTCGTTTTCGATTAGCGTCCAGCCCGTGATGCGCTTTGCAGGATAAGCATTGGGAACCGGGCTCTTCTCAATTTTTTGTGGCTTGTCACCGGGCTCTAATAACCTGAGAAAAGAGTTCTTTCTTGCATTCTTACTTGCATGGTGGCAATAAAACAATTGCAAGAGACCCTCACCGCAATCTGATTTAGATTGCTTTGAAGCTTCTTTCAAATCAAGCTGCAAAATCAGTTGCATCGGATTTTTGCAAACATCGCAAAGAGGCCAGCTATCCTTGGCGTTGAGGTAGGGAATGCCCGAGAACTTCGAGCAATCAACAGGTCCATCGCCCAAATTGCAAACAGGGATCCAGGCAGCTCTTTCGTAGGGTGTCAGTATTTGACGGACTTTGGAGGCTGATAACTCTTCGTTGTCCTCTCCATACTCGTCGTCATCGTCTTCGTTGCCTTCATCATCAAAATCGCCCGACATTTGCAGTTTCCTTTTCAAAATTTCATCTGCCGATTCCCGGGATTTTACTTTATTGCTGCACTCAGCTCAAGATTTATTTGGAGCTGAGCGCTTCTAAACATAGATTGCCGACTTTCCATTTGCCTGAAATCGGCACTGGTCTGCATGCTAGGATCTGGACTGTATATAGCTTTGCCTGCTTGTAAGGAGTTCCAACTGTGTCAGCCCTTGTAGATAAAGCACTTTCCGGCTCGCATCCTCTTAGTGATATCGCCCGAAAGGTTGTGGACGGAACAAGACTCAGCCGTGAGGATGCCATTAGGCTATACGAAGCTGAGGATTTATTAACAGTTGGTGCGCTGGGCGAATACGCACGCGTTCGAAAAGCAGGACCGGGCAAAGAACGCTACGTTTACTACAACCACAACATGCATCTCAACCCCACTAATTTCTGCGTTGAGACCTGTCGCTTCTGCTCCTACGCGAACCCGGGCTTGAGCGGCAACACAAGTTATACATGGACAGTAGACCGGGTGCTGAGTGAGGCAGAAAAAGGCATCAAGCTTGGTATTCGGGAAATTCACATGGTCGGCGGACTCAACCCTGCTTGCGACATCAACTACTACGAAGAAGTGATGCGCGCCATCAAAAGCAAATTTCCACAGGTTCATCTGAAAGCCATGACCGCTGTTGAAATTGAGTATATGTCCAATCTGGAAGGCATCAGCTACAAAGAAACTCTAGAGCGATTGGTCGCGGCCGGTCTTGGTTCTATGCCCGGCGGCGGTGCTGAAATTTTCGACGAAGAAGTGCGGGCCAGGATGCACGTGACTAAGACGCCTGCCCCAG
>JAIEPM010000235.1 GCA_019748395.1 Candidatus Obscuribacterales bacterium | reverse complement strand
ATTCAATTGCTTTTTGTTCTTCAAGCATTTGAGCTTGAATATCGCCTTTCAATCCAAGGGCTGCGCCCAGTTCTCTATGTGCAATTGCGCTTGAAGCGTTGGATTTGATTGCCTGTCTGAACTCGGCAATGGCTTCTTCGTCTTTCTGCTTGCGGCAAAGAATTTGACCGTAGCGCACGTGATAATCGGCGTTGTTCGGCTCCCGCTTGCAAGCTTCTTTCAGAGAAGCAATCGCCAGGTCGATATTTTTCTGGCGCATGTAGGCGCGTCCGAGGTTGTATGGAGCTTGCCCGTCGCTTGGAGCCAGATCCATGGCGCTTTTGTATTCCTTAATAGCTCCTTCCAGATTTCCGGACATCATATATGTATCGCCCAGCTTCAAATGCGTATCCGGATTTTTCGGATTGACGCCGATTGCGGCTTGATAGCGAATGATTGTGTTTTGAATATCTTCTTTGTCCTGATCATTTGCAGCGTTTGCAGATATGCTGCCTGCTGAGAAAGCTAGAGACAAGATAAGACCTGTAGCAATTCTGATTTTCATTCGATGCTTCTTCCTTACTTAGCAATGGGTGTGAGTCCGCTGAGACTCTTTAGACCGCTTAGGTTTCCGGGTTTGTTAACTCTGCCGCCTGTGTTGCCCATATTCAAAAGGCGCGTCAGCGACGATTT
Source organism: Candidatus Obscuribacterales bacterium (assembly GCA_019748395.1). Lineage (GTDB taxonomy): Bacteria > Cyanobacteriota > Vampirovibrionia > Obscuribacterales > Obscuribacteraceae > JAIEPM01. The sequence goes on along the minus strand of JAIEPM010000235.1, from coordinate 2,516 downwards.
ACTGTCACCATCGTTGGGATTCAGAGCTACGGCTTTTGTGTATTCTTCGATAGCGCCGCGCTTGTCGCCCAGCCCTTCGTTCACGTAGCCCTGCACCAGATGGAGATAATGATTATTGGCTCCCAGCTTGCTTTTGACATAATTCAAAAGAACCTGAGCAGCTTTGAAATCTTTCTTGGCTGCCAGGCATTTAGCCAGAGAGCAATAGGCAAAAGCGTTGTTGGGATCGAGTTCTACAACTTTCTTGTAGTAAATTGCAGCTTCGTCGACCATGTTCTTTTGCTCGTAAGCAGCTGCCAGATTGAAAGCTGCCATGGAAGATTTTGGATCTTTTTCAAGGATATATTTGTACTGCCCGATCGCCGGTTCAATCTGCCCCATCATCTGCAAACAAGTAGCAAGGTTGCCTCTGGCTGCCAGATCATCGGGTGATTGTTTGAGAATCTGCAAATACTGCCCGCCTGCTTCATCCCAGCGGGCATCTTTCATCATGATGTCGCCCAGCAAAAATCTGGTTTCGATTTTGTTTGGTTCGCAACGAAGAGCTTCAAAAACTTCGACCATGGCCTGCTCGTTGTGCTTGAGCCCGACATGGCAATAGGCAAGCCCGAGGTGGGCGTCGGAGCTGCTCGGGTTTAAGGTTGTACAGCGCATAAAGCAAATTTGGGCCAGTTCGAAATTGCCTTGTTTAACATAGGCTTGACCGTTTTTCAGGCTTGTATTGAACTCTGTTTCCTGCTCTTTGCTCAGCTTGATTTTGGGCACCAAATCCGGTGACGGCTCTTCGTCTTTGTCTTTGCCGAAGGGAAGAGCATTCGCGGGCAAAGTCAAAGCAAGCGAGAGGAGCAGACAAATAGCTCCCAAATTCGTCCTTGCCTTAAGCCTCTTGATATGTTCTGAATCTGTGCGATTAATAAACATGATTTTGCAAAACCCTGAAGCAGATGCTCGTAAAAACCAGCCTCTTCCGTTAAATGGAAAAAGCCAAGTTATAGTCTACGATCTTATTGACATGAAACCATTAACTGACTTTGATATATTTGTCTTATCAGGGTTTAAGCATTCTGAGATTCAATCTATTTATACTTCGGCAAAGTAGCTAGCAAGGCGTCCCTTCGTGGATTTTCCAGCCGTAACCACCATAATTATGAAATATGTCTTCCCGCCGGTGTTCTACGCCCTGCACGGCTGGCTGGCTACCTGGATGGCAATTTCGGCTCTCTTTCGTCCTTATGAAGCCTGGTATTTCCCTTTCACGAATTGGCAAATACCTTGCACTCCCGGCATTTTCCCGAAACGACGCAATAAGCTTGCCCAGCATGTGGCCGGCACAATCACGGATACGCTTTTAACCACAAATGACGTGAAAGCTCAGGTTGAAAGTCTGGTTACAGAACAAAATATTTATCTGGCTGTGGATAGTTTTGTCGATGCGGTCCTTCGAGAATTTCGAGACACTGAAAAACTACACAGACTTGCTCGTGATATTTCCGAATTGAGTCCGGCGCTCTTGCAGCAGTACATGGTGACTCTTGTGGACGGGGTCGAGAAAAAATCCGATCGCCGAGTTGCTTCAATGCTGGAGAAGCTTTTTGATCATGTCATTCTTTCAACTCGCATTTCTAAAGAGCAATCGGAAGAGTTTGCCGAGCGAATCATGGAAAACATGGTTAATCCCACGCAAATTCGAACAGTGCTTGTGAATTTGCTCACGCCGCAAAACATCGGAGCTCTGGACGACTCGATTCAAGCTCATGCAACGCCGCCTCTGAAGCTGCTTGCCAGAATTATCAATGTCAAAAATGTTTGCAATGAATCACGTAAATTTATGGAAACAGACCCGGAGAAAGCAAATAAGGTCATTTCCGATTTAATCAAGCGCTTTGAGTTGAAAGAGCAAATCGCTCAAAAAATCATGACTTTCGATATGCGAGCTATGCCTTTGCAGAGTATTTCCAACCTTCGTACAAGCCTGATTTCATTTGCAGAGACGTTCTTAGTCGAACACAAGCAAGATTTGATTTCTGGTGTTGAACGCATACAGGGCGAAGCGGTCGGGACGGTACAAGCTGCAATTATTCGCTTCAACCCGAGCTCGATTCCCGAGGAATGGCTTGAAAAAATCAAGCGAGAAGTTTCGGCATTCATTTACTTCTATCTTAAACGCGAGCTTGGAGCCTTGCTTGAACAGGCAATTCCGAAGCTCGGCACTTACGGCATGATTGCCAACAAAATTGAACAGTTTTCGCCGCAGCAACTTGAGGTGCTGGTTTTGCGCATTTGCAAAACCGAGCTCAAGTGGCTTGAGTTTTTAGGCGGTTTTATAGGATTTTGGCTGGGAATTGTACAGGTTTGTGTGAATCTCACCGTTCATTAAGAAGCACCCTTGTATAATCCCTTATGATCTGTGCTAGCCCTGTTTTTTGCGGGCGTTTTTGATATTCGGCGTTCAGGCTGAGTTCATAATTCAGCTTTAGAAATGATACTTGGGGTCGGCATTATGAAAAGTGCGGGTA
>JAIEPM010000539.1 GCA_019748395.1 Candidatus Obscuribacterales bacterium | reverse complement strand
CGGCTAAGCTTTCAGCGAGCTTTAAAACAAGAAGCAATTTAGTAAGCACAGTCCGCAGAGCACCGGCACCGGTTTTGATACCGTCGCCATCTCGACCTAATACAAAAGGAGCAAGGGTTTTCGAATCAAAAGGATCCTCGGAAATTCAAAGCCCGGAGAATCCAGTGCTCGAAAATTTCATTCAATCACTTGCCTCGGTGCATCAACAATCACTGGAAGTCCAGCAAAGAGTTATGCTTTCCTTCATAAAAGAAGAAGAAGAGTGCTAGTTTGAAAATTTTTTCAAAGCGGCAAGATAAGCATCTTTAATTTTCTGGAGCTCCGGCGAATCGGGCGCCAGAAGCTGCTCTTCAATACCAAGCGCTTGTTTGTAAGCGGCGACAGATTGAGCAAGGTCTCCTTCATTCTCGTAAAGTGCAGCAAGCCGCAAAACAACGCTTGCCACTTCAGGACGAATTGCATTTGAATCGTTTTTGAGCAGGGCGTCCAACCTTTTTTTGTACATCACTCTTTCGCTTTTGATACTCAGCAAATAAAGCGGATGGCTCGGACTCAGCTTGGACTGAATAATTTTTTCGGCACGATCAAGCAGGCGTTTTGCTGAATCGAGTTTATCCATTTCACAGTAAAGCCCACCGGCATTCAGCAAAATTTTTGCCAGTTCAAGACTATCCTTGCCGTCAACCTTTTGCTCCACCGCCACAGCTTTAGCAAAAAACTGCTCGGAGTCCTTGTACTCTTTCAGTTGGCGTAAAGTATTAGCATGATTGGACAGAGCAATTGCGTAGTCATGCGTCTCGGTTTTGTGCAAGGATTCATAAATCGAAAGAGCCTCTTTCTCAAATTTGCTTGCTTCCAGAGGCTCACCACTGCGCGCATAAGCCTGAGCCAGATTGTCCAGAACATTTGCATTTGCGATGTTCTTAAAACCCGGAATTTTCCGTTGCAAGCTCAAGCCTTCTTGTATCAAGGTCTTGGCTCGCTCGTACTGTTTCAGATAGAGATATTGCTCGGCAAGCTTGAAAAAAGCATTAGAACGCGAACCGTCGGCTCTCAATCGCTCGGCCGCTCCAAGAGCAGCTTCCATAGCCTCGGAAGCTTCATTAAGCTTACCCTGCTCATAAAATCTTGAAGCGGACTCTAAAAGCTCTTTCCAGCTTTTTTCATCTTCTTCAGCAGATTTTGCCGCCTCAGTTTTCGAAGCGTCAGCAGCGCTCTTGCCGGCTGCCTTCGGCTCTCCTGCATTCGATGGTCCACTCTTAGCATGTTCAGCAGCACTGGCAGGCGAAAATGCGCCAAGGCAAAAGCTAAGGAATAGAATCAAAATAAAAAAGAGCCGGTGCATTTCTGAATTTAACCGCCAAGTCGACAGAACATTCTGACAGATCAAAGCTGACAAAGCCTGAGCAAAAGCGCATGTTTGCTCGATGTCTTGCACAAATCGTTGAAGAAGCAGCGCCGGAACCTTAAGCAAAACTCATGCCGTTGATTTTCTTGCCGATTTCGAGAATTTCCAGATCCGCTCCTGAAGTCAGGGGGATACTACGAAACTTTTATTGAAGACGAAGAATTACAGCTATATACTTGGCCTCGTAAGCGTCGAGGAAGCATCATGAAGTTCTCAGCACTATTAATCGCTACAGCCTGTTTGCTTGCTCAGTTTCCAGCAGCCGATGCCGAACCGGAGATGCCGCCGGTGGCCCCTCAAATAGAATCACTGGATGCCGCATTGCAAAACATGCTTCGCGGAACGCAAAATCAAGCAACTACTGCAATGCCTTATTCCGATCAAGTACAGCAACAACAATCAGCAATTCCGCCTGCACAAAGCCAGCAAATGCCGACTCAAGCGCTCGCTCCTCAAAACACAGCGCCGCTGACGGCCCAGTTCGATTCACCGGTTCTATTTGTATATGAATTTTCGGCAGCATGGTGTCCTAGTTGCCGAAAACTGGCGCCGATAGTCGAGGAAGCTGCTCACAAATACAAAGGCTTCGTGCAATATATCCCGGTCAACGTGGATAAAAACCAGAAGCTTGTCCAAGATTTGAACATTGCACAAATCCCGACCGTGATGGTTATGGATCGCTCCGGACGAATGCTGAACAGACTTGTAGGACTGCAACAGGGACAGGATATTGATGTTATTCTCGACCACTACAAAAAAGAAAGCATGGCGTCAATGGGTCAGACCCATTGAGAGAGCAACGAAAATAGCCCAAGTCGCCGCAGCTTCGATGGGGCTTATGATTTGCCCATGTTTCGTCGACACTTGCTTGGCTGAGAGCGAAACGAATCTAGTTATAGACCGCAGCAAACGAGAACTCAGGCTGAGCAACAAAAATGGGAAAGTACTGCTCCGTTCGGCGGTCGGCATAGGCCGCGGCGGGCTTGCTCAGAAGAAAAATATGAACGATTGCATCAGCCCGGCGGCTCATTGCAAAGTAGATTTAGTACTTTATAAAAATCCCGCCTACAATGCCATTTCCAGCGAGTTGAAGCAGAAATACAATGGCGAAAAAATTGCAATGACCTATCTATACTCGAAAGCAGATCTCTCAAAGCTTTTTGCAAATATGAACTCCATTGACTTCAACGGCGACGGCAAAGCCGATAGCGCCTATGGTGCAGGCTACATTGGACTGGACTCTCGCGATGCACCGACAGGTCCCAAACTAAGCAACTACAAGGGCACAGTTTACTGGTTTTCCATTGCTTTGCACGGAACTTCCAATGAGAAAAAGAACATCGGTTTTGCCAACTCAGGCGGTTGCATTCAGCTTCCCGAAACAGTTCTCAAAGAACTCATTGAGCAAGGAAGATTGAAAGTCGGTTCTGAACTGACGATTAAATAAGCGCCCGGCTTGAAAGTTCGGAAGAAACAAAAACTTTTTGGACCATTTCCTCAAAATCCCGAGCCAGCCGCCCTTCATTGAAACGCTCATGAACGGAATCATGTAACTGCCTGACGACCGCCGTTGACAGCGGTCGCTCGCGCCATTCAATTAAGCGTCTGGACAAATTTCCGGACTCGCTCATGTCGACAAACCAGCGACTGTCTTGCAAGATGTAGCGGCTGCCGCCATGCGGATGGCAGAGCACGGGCAAACCAGCCATCGCCGCTTCAATCATCACAGCCCCGAGCCCTTCATATAAACTACAGAGCACGAA
>JAIEPM010000116.1 GCA_019748395.1 Candidatus Obscuribacterales bacterium | reverse complement strand
TTTTTGCTCGCTTTTTTCTTTGCTTGCTTCTGAATCGGCGCTGCTGCTGTTTTCCGCAGTTGAATTGCTCTTTTCACTTTCATCTGCCAGCGCCGGGCTGCTTATCGTCAACAGGCAACTCAGCAGAGAGAAAAGCCCAGCCTCTAAAATTGATACTTTATTCTGACTCATGAATTCTATACTGTCTCGCATACGATATTACTCAAATAAGTCTAGCAGGGCTTTAGGAAGCTCGCTTTCGAAATTCATCCGGCAAAGCACTTTTGCTAGTAAACTATAGAGCTCTGTCAGACCTTAAGAGAGCTTCTATGGCCAAGCCCGTATCATTATTGATTGGTACACGAAAAGGCGCCTTTATCCTCAAAAGTGATAACGAGCGTCGGAAATGGACCTTATCCGACCCGATTTTTCTGGGGCACATAATCTATCACATAGTTTCGGATCCCCGGCAGCCTAAAAATCTGATTATGGCTGCTAAAACAGGACATTTGGGACCAACTGTTTATCACTCTCAGGATGGCGGCAAGAGCTGGCGGGAAGCAAAAAATCCTCCGGCTTTTCCAAAGCTGAAAGAGGAAGAAAAGGGTCGCGCCGTTGAAGTCGTTTTCTGGTTGAGCCCGGGTCATGAATGCGACCCGAATAAATGGTACGCGGGAACATCTCCGCCTGGAATTTTTGAATCCAATGACAATGGGGATAGCTGGCAGGCTCTAGCTGGTTTTAATGACAACCCGGACTATGCTAAATGGACTGAAATCGGCGCCACGCCGGGCGGGCAGCTGCTTCATTCCATAAACATTCATCCGCAAAATCCTGAACATATGATTGTGGGAATTTCGGTGGGCGGCGTTTTTGCCTCTGAAGATAAAGGCAAGTCCTGGTTTCCTATGAATAAGGGCTGCTATGCCGAGTTTCTGCCTGACCCCGACGCCGAGTACGGGCATGACCCGCATCTGGTCGTGCAGCATCCAGTAAAGCCTGAGCGTTATTATCAACAGAATCACTGCGGTATTTATCGTCTTGATTTGCCCTTGAGAGTCTGGAAGCGTATCGGCGATAACATGCCGCGAGAGATCGGCGATATAGGTTTTCCGATTGTGCTGCATCCAAAGAATGCTAATAAAATCTGGGTCTTCCCCATGGACGGCAGTACTGTCTGGCCTCGCACCAGCCCCGGTGGCAAACCGGCCGTTTATATGAGTGATGATGCCGGTGAAAGCTGGAAGCGTCAGGATAAGGGCTTGCCTCGCAAGAATGCCTATTTCACGGTCAAAAGGCAGGCTATGTGTTCGGATTATGCTCGCCCGCTTGGACTTTATTTCGGCAACAGTCAGGGCGAAGTCTGGGCCAGCTCGGATGAAGGTGCATCCTGGAAATGCATTAGTCGCTATTTGCCTGAAATTTATTCTGTAACGGTAATGCGCTGAGGCTTTTATGCTTGTTTTGATTCCAAGCCCTTTACGCTCTTACACCGGAAATTTATGCGAAGTCGAAGAGTGCGGCTCTACACTTGCCGAGTTACTTGATAATCTGGACCGCCGCTTTCCCGGAATTCGATTCCGGATGATTGACGAGCAAGATGCGATTCGCAAACATATTCGAATTTATGTGGATAAAGAGCTGTCACCGAGCATTGGTCTGAAGCTTGCTGGTAATGAGCGTATTCAAATTGTTTGTGCTCTGAGTGGGGGGTAAAGCTTTGAGTTCAGCTCTGAGCAATTCCGAATTACTGCGTTACAGCAGGCAGCTCTTGCTTCCGGAAGTATCTCTTGCCGGGCAGGCTAAATTGAAAAATGCCTCAGTGCTGCTTATCGGTGCCGGCGGCTTGGGCTCGCCTGCGCTTTTATATCTGGCGGCCGCAGGAATTGGACGCATCGGCATTGCCGAGTTTGATCGGGTTGATCGTTCAAATCTGCAAAGACAAATTTTGTACAGCGATAGCGATGTCGGTGCTCCGAAAATTGAGCGTGCCCTCACCCGGCTTCGAGCACTCAATCCGGAGATCGAGCTCAGTCCGCATGAACTTCGAGTTCAGGCGGATAACGTTATTGATCTCATCTCTGCTTATGATCTGATTATTGACGGCAGCGATAATTTCGCTACTCGCTATCTTATCAATGATGCTTGTGTGCTTTCCAAAAAAACACTGGTGCATGGTGCTATTTATCGTTTTGAGGGTCAGGTAACTGTGCTTGGATTTAAAGGCGGACCATGCTATCGCTGCCTTTTCCCGGAAGCGCCCTCGGCAGACGCCGTGCCGAATTGCGCCGAGGCTGGAGTGCTTGGTGTAATTGCCGGTATTATCGGCAGTGTTCAGGCAAGTGAAGCCCTGAAAGTAATCCTTGAAATAGGACAGATTCTTTCGGGCAAATTGTTGCTTTGCGATGCTCTTTCCATGCGCTTCGACACTCTTTCGTTTTCTAAGAACGTTGATTGCGCCGTTTGCGGCAGCAATCCAAAAATCAAAACTCTTGAAGATCTGATCGTTTCATGTAAATCGGAGGAAAAAACTGCAAACATGAAAATAATTGCTCCCCGGGAACTTGATGCAGAGCTGAAATCCGGTAGGAATCTGCTTTTGCTTGATGTGCGCAATCATGAGGAAGTTGCACTTTGCCGACTGCCTCAATCAACTCATATTCCGCTGCCTGAACTTCCCGCAAGGTTTAAGGAGCTTGATCCTTCCGCTGAAATCGTGGTCTATTGCAAAAGCGGCGGACGCTCGATGAGAGCCATGCAATTTCTTGAAAGTCAGGGCTTTCAAAAAACAAGAAACCTTACAGGCGGCATTTTAGGCTGGGCTCATGAGGTTGATCCCTCGCTGCCTACTTATTAATTTCACTCAGCCTGCCTGAAGCATTTTCCTTGGAGCCATTTATAGAGTTCGCTTGTGAAAAAATGCAGGCGTATTTTAGCGATCCTCCAACAACGGGTGCCGCATGGCGACACCCCTACCGAAGAGCGATTCATAGCGACAGCCCTACCGAAAATCGATTCAAGAAGCGCAAGCCTCAGTGAAATTGTTCCGATTGAATTACCCGTAGGGGCGACGCCCAATACAGATCGGTTAAGATCTTTAATGGGCTTAAACCCTGGACCGAGGGCGATTTGGGGAATTTTACTTAGG
>JAIEPM010000096.1 GCA_019748395.1 Candidatus Obscuribacterales bacterium | reverse complement strand
TGGGCGATGAGAGACTCGAACTCCCAACCCCCTCGGTGTAAACGAGGTGCTCCACCATTGAGCTAATCGCCCGAAGATTCCTGATAATAGCACAGCGTCTGCTCAATATCCAAACAACGGAATGGATAACGTAAGTTTTGAGCAACATATCTATAACCGTAAATCTTTGCCGGAGGTATCCAAGAGAACGGGCGCGGAATGAATCGGTGGCTGTATACTCGGAGATTTCGGGCGATAGTGAAGTTATAGAAGACGTCGGAGGAAAGCCTTAAGTGACTGAAAAAATCGAAATTCCTCCTACTGAATATGAATTCAGCTTCGCTCGCAGTGGCGGGCCGGGCGGTCAAAACGTAAACAAGGTAAATAGTAAGGCTATTTTGCGCTGGTCACCTGTGAACAGTGCCAGTTTGCCGGATGCTGTGAAGTCTCGCTTTCTGGAAAAATATGCCAGCCGGATTACTCTTGAAGGCGAGTTGATAATAACCAGCCAAAAATTTCGTGATCAGAATCGCAATGCTGAAGACTGCCTGCTTAAACTCGATGAGATGATTGGCTCGGTGACAACGCCGCCTGTGTTGAGGAGAAAGACGAAACCTAGCAAAGCTTCTGTAGCTCGGCGGGTTGAGGGCAAGCGAATTACTTCGGCGAAGAAGCAGCAGAGGCGTGTTCGAATTGATGATTAGGGGCAATTTGCTTATCGGTGCCGCCAAGAATGCGGTATTCCAAAGTTACAGCTATTGAAACTAGGACTGCTCAGGCTTGTGCTGGTAGAACCGGGAATACTTGATCTGGGGCTCTTAAGCGTTGTTTTTCTCCGCCTCGGTTACTGCTGGAGGGCGGCAGAGCAGAACTTGAACGAGCTCCTAAGTTTCGTTTTGGGGGGGACGAGGGAAGGATAGAATAGACCGGGTATTTAGACGGGTGTTATCAGGAGGAGCTTTATGTCACCGAAAACTTTACTAGCGCTTCTTGCGGGGACAATGCTGCTTGCTCAGTCTGCTGCTTTGGCTAATGACATTGAAAAAGTTATGGATAAGGCTTTGAGTTCAGGGAAAAATCAACTGCTCAAGAAAGGACTGAATCTTGGTAAGCTAAGCGGTTCAGGGACGACCGCGACTCCGGCAGCTGCCGGAACCACTCCCGCCGCGACGCCGGCCGCAAATGTGACTCCGGCTGCAACTCCTGCCGCTACCGGAACCGCGGCAAATACGGCGGCTCCGGCCGCAACTACTGCTGCTGCTGCGAAGTCCAGCAAAGATATACTTACGGATAAAATCAAAAATGCGGCTGTAAAAGAGGGCACTAGATACGGCAAGAAGTATTTAGAACGCGGGCAGAACTCACTGACCAAGTTTATTGATAAAGCTAATTGAGCTGTCAATTTTATAGCTTCGCAAATTCATTTTTCGCTAACTCGTAATCGAGAAAGCTTTTGTTGCCGTGTTCGATGACCCAGCGCAAGTGCTTTTTGGCATCTTCTATTCGAGAGTCAAAGAGCATCTTCGCTGCGATGTACCAGTGGACTTCAGTCAGCTCGTCGTTATTTGCTGCAATGGATAGCAGCTTGTCCTCCGTTATTTTCGATCTGAGGTATTGAATTGCCGCATTAGGATATGAATCGCCATGAAGTTTCTCGTCCGCTCTTGAAAGTAAAGACTGTGCTTCTATAGGCTTGCCCGCCTTTCTAAGCGCGCAGTACCCTAACAGTACCGCATATGGTGCTGTTTGATCGCCCCATTTGTCACTTTCTAAATATGTATTGAAATCTGATGCGGCTGATACAGCATCTCCAAGCGCCAGATGAGCGACGCCCCGCGAATAGTATATGTCTGCGTTCCAGTGTGGGTTCGATTCAATTACAAAATTAAAGTCGGAAAGTGCTTTTGTCATTTCTTTGTTGCTGTTGTAAATGCGACCGCGATAATAATAGGCAGGCACATATTGCGGCATCAGTCTAATAACTTCGTCGAGGTCTGCAATTGCATCAGACGATCTGCCTGCTGCCTCATAAAGCTGCGCCCGGCTCTCGTGCCACATGCAAGCTAATTGTGCTTTGCCTTTGCCTAGCTCGATGGCTTTACTGTAGTCTTCAATGGCTTTTTCGAGATTACCCGACTGTTTGTAGTATGAAGCGCGAGTGGCATAAACAAGCGGATTCTCCGGCTGCTGTTGAATCAGTAGCGTGGTGGCTTCAATTGATTTTTGCGCACTGGCGTTTTGCCAGGGAATGGCAGTGGACTTGAGCATTTCCATAATTGAGCCAAGTCTGAGTTTAAGATTTGCTGATAAAGCTTCTTCGTCCTGTTCTAGTTCCGCTGCGGATTTGTCAATTTTGCGCCAGCCTTCATTTGATTTCAAAACAAAGAAGCACGGCTCTAGTTCTGCAAATTTGAAAAATGTTTGAAGGGCAAACACAGATTCGCCGTGAAGGCGGTCCATATGCTTTATTGTCTCTTTGCTGAATTCAGGGCGACCCTCTGAATCTCTTCTGAATGGAATTCCAAGCGCGTCGGCTATGTCTATGTAAAAGTAGCTCATGTCGCCGTAGGGGCGTTTGGGGTCTACGGCAAATGACCGCCAGGACGCGCGTCTCAGCAACTTGATGTGTTCATCGCTGAGTTGAAATTCCATTTTTTCACTTGACGGAATTTCAAGACTTCCTGAGCCGTCATCATTAATAGTGAAATGTCCATCCGGAAAGTCACTGCGCATAGTGTTGTTGATTTTGTATTTCCCGGGTCGAATTGATGCGTATTGCAGAAACAAGGCGCAGAGATCTGAGGATAAGGCGTCATCCAAAGCGTCAAGCTTTGTTACTTGCTCTGCGCTCAACTTGCCGGGATTTTTCATATCAAGTATGCGAGCCATATCGTCATAGATTCTTTTACTGCCGTAACGTCGCTCTACATCGATCATCGGTGCTCCGGCTTCGCAGTTTACCCAGGTGATTCTTAGGTTTCGGATCAGTTTTAGATGCTCTGAGGTAAATTCACGTTTCCTCATTTTTTCCGATGTTTTCGGCATGCGTCCCTCATCTTTAATCTCGGCTGCAGGCGGAGTCGTGAGTAGCTTCGGTGCGGCCTGGCCGGCATTCAGTGAAAGAGCAAGGGCTAGCATCGTT
>JAIEPM010000619.1 GCA_019748395.1 Candidatus Obscuribacterales bacterium | reverse complement strand
GAAGCTTTGATAAACGCCTCCTGCCTTTGCAATCGGGCATTTCCACCCATTGACACTCAAGACGATATCTGCCTTACTACGTGCGGGTGCGCGGAGTCGGTTCGGCTTCGGTGCCCCCTCAGCCGCGCGGCAAAAGACAATCCACGGAGATCCCTAGAGCGACGAAAGGAGCGAGCGCAGAGCGCCTAAACATACATGTAATGCTTCTCGGCTAGCTTCGGTTCTAGACTTTCGGCTCCACGAAATAGAAAGCGCCATTGCCGCAACTACTGCAATCGTTCCACCAGGCAAACTCGGTCTCTTTCATTCGGTCATATTCTTCGCCCGAACCCGGCGCACAGTCCAAGCAATAGAATTTCGAGTTACCTAGATGCACACCATAATATTTAGCAACCATAGTCAGCGCCGCCTGCATTTCATCGGCAGCCTTCTCCGCTACACGCACTATAGCCTTGTCTTTGAGGGCATCTTTGGTTTCGTTATGGAGCCTGATAGTTTCCTTGCACTTAAAGGCGTGGCTAATCAGAGCACTTAGAATCAGCGCCTGCTCTTTATCGTCGGTTATTTTTAGTGCAACCATTCTTAGCCTTTTTGCCTCTTCCCGTACTTCTTATCGTGTTCAGCCTGTAGCTCCTGGTCGAGAATTTCCTTGATCTGAGAGAGTCTTAGCTTGATATGCTGCTTCAGAACTGGATCGTGGCACTTCTCAAATGCAGTGCAAAACAGTGCATTTGAATCAGTCAGCGCTTTGTTATAGTCGCACTCTGCGAAGATCCGTTCATTGGACAATGGCGCCAAGCCTGGGATTTCCCCTCTGAGCTTAATGGCCTGGACAAATAAGACATCAGCCTTTTCAGTGGCTTGGCGTGGGGTCAATAGCTGCTCCAGTCGATGTTCATTCTCCCGAACATACTCAGTAAGAACTTTTCGCATGAGCGGCTGATAGCCAATACCTTCCAGCTTTGCCAGTAGCTTCAGTTGCTCGATGATCGGCTTTTGAATCCTGAACGATAGGAGATGTAGGCCCATCGCATCATCTAAGGCTGCGTCATCTTCTTCTGTAGCCTGCTGAGCATGTTCCGCAGAAGCGCCAAGCTGTTTGCTATCCCAAAGTTCGTTGTCCTTGTCAAAGTTTTCTATGTCTTTCTTGCTTACCATGCCACTGTCCCCCGTAAATACAATTGTAATACAACAGAGCTACAAATCAAATAAAATTGGCATAGGTGAGCCTTGTCTAAAGGCAGGATCTTCTTAGCAGTTGACATGCGTCATGATTTGTATTACAATACAGGACATAGCAGTACGGGAGCAAGAATCACGCAGTGACGTTTGAAGAGGAAAACCTACGCAAACACGGTGTTTCACAGAGCGAAATTCAAGAAGTATTTGCTTCTGATTTGTCCTATGCCGAAGACCTAGAACCCAGCGAGCGAGGTAATGACCGAGCCATGATTATCGGCTGGACTTACTCAGGGCGCATTTTAGAAATCGGAATTGAGTATTTTGAAACAGAAGACAGAGAGCATGTTTTCCATGCAATGGACGCCGGCAAAGCGTACAAGAAAGACTTTTTAGAGAGGATAGGCCAATGACGACGGTGAAAGAAAAAAAACTTACAGCTCAAGACCGCCTAAACAAACTAAGGAACCAGGCGAAGAAAGAACTCAGCGTAGCCAGCACCGTGCAGTTCCGGCTCGACGAAGAAACTATGCTTGTCTTGATGAAAGCGGCGGATCAAAAAAAGATGCCACTGGGCACTCTCGCAAGAATGTGGGTTGTTGAGCGACTTGCCTTAGAAGGGTTCTCTAAGTAACCATTCTAAGGCGGGATTGCTACACGAAGAGTACTTAGCAGCCGTCTAGGAAAGAGCTCGCTACCAGCCCTTATCCAACGGTGCCACCACTTGCGGTTAGATTGGCGTACTGAGCTCCCATAAAAAGAAATCCGGACGCTAGTCCGACCCTGGCGCGACGAAAGGAGCGCGCGCGAATGCGCCACAAGAAAAAATCCGGTTTGCGGTAAATGGGGGGGACCCGCGTCAGCGGGGGGGAAGCCGTTTAAGGAGCGAACCGAGATCCCCAGGCTTGACCCACCTGCACACGTAGCGTAGCGAAGAGTGCGCCAGCGTTTGACCCCGGAGCTAGACTTAGATGGAGTGATGGCGGCAAGGACGTTGTGAGTACTTGCCGTTGAGTTGTTCGCCGTCGCTCCAGATATGTCTAAGCGTAGGGAGTCAAACGCAATAGATAAAACTGGCGCTAGCTCACAAGGCTGTTCTGGAAGCTGCGGTTCAGACAACTCTACGAACTGAGAATCTGAACAAGAACCAGTTTCAAAATTCTCAAACTCAAGAAAACTGTTTTCAAGTTCAAGCGGTTCGGAGGGAACCAACGAAAGAGAACAAGAAACCCCCCACCCCCCCGGGTTATATTCGCCTGATCCTATTGCAAAGAGCTTCCACAGGTCAGCATGTTTCTTGAGCGTGTTCGGAGAGCATCCGGTTAGAGCTTCCAGGGTCGACCGGCTTATTTGCCGGCCTTCTTCCAAGCACTGAGCAACAGCTGCCCGTATTTTGCAACGGGCTTCCTCTTGTCTGTCGTCATTTGCTTGTTTGAATTCGTCGACCGTCCAGACCTTGCCGGTCTGCCGGAAGATGGCTAGCAGCCGTTTTAAGAGCCGATCAGTGAGCCGGTAGGGTTCATAGTCCCTAACTTGCCCGTCGCCCCGCCAGCACACTGCACGCTTTATCTGCGCTCTGATTACTTCCCAGTTGTTTTGATCGATGTGCCGGCAAAAGCCATTGTGTTTTTTTGTTAGCCATTCCTCGATCAGCCTAGCTCTGTATTTGTCATTTCGTGCGCCCGGCAGTGCAGCTATGCCGTTTTCACTATCGCCGTACCAGAGATAATGCCCAACAGCCAACACCGCATTATGTCGCTCACCGGATTTTTGAAGCCCGTGCCACCAGCGTTTCCGCCCGTTCTCCCATAGGTCTTGTTTCTTGCCAGCGATGTGAATTTCAATTTCGCCGGCTTCAAATACACCGGCGGTAAGGATCCTGGTCAAAACTGCGCCCGCTTCTTTGAAACCACTTTTTGAACCGTTTTTTTATTG
This sequence comes from Candidatus Obscuribacterales bacterium, assembly GCA_019748395.1. Lineage (GTDB taxonomy): Bacteria > Cyanobacteriota > Vampirovibrionia > Obscuribacterales > Obscuribacteraceae > JAIEPM01. The sequence continues at coordinate 4 of JAIEPM010000619.1, read as the reverse complement.
TCCC
>JAIEPM010000137.1 GCA_019748395.1 Candidatus Obscuribacterales bacterium | reverse complement strand
GTGGACAGGCGGCAGTTTCCGGAGAACAGCCGCCCACCACACCGTTATATTCGTCCGTAACAGCTGTCAAGATCCGTTGATTGGACTGTTGATGGAAGAACTGCCAGATGTCTGCATGGCTGTACAGCGTTTCCATTGAGCATCCGGCCTGCTCTCTAATATCTCTGACGGTAAATTTCTCTTGAGAGGCAACGAGTATCTCTATGGCTTCGCGGATGCGTTTGCGGGCATCAACTTTTCTATTGGCGTTGTTTCTTTCCCAAGCTTTAGGCACCACTTTCTTGAATGGTTTTGATTTTTCTTCTTGCTGCAGCTGAGATTGAGGTGTCCAGTGCGCAGCTCGATAGGCCTGGCTCCATGCGTCGCCGGAACCCTTGTTTATTTCGCGGCTAAGTCCATTGTGTTTCAGCTCGAGTATTTGACGGATCGTCCATTCTCGCTCGTCCTCATATCCATAGCCGAGGGGGCGGATGTCGAACATCGGGTCGCCGTAAAACAGATAATGGCTCAGACAGAAAATAGCTTCTGCTCTTTGTGATGGTGCGAAGAGCCCATGTTGATAAAAGGTCCTTCCCTTTACCCAAACATCGGCGTTGATGTTTGGCGGCAAATGTCCGAAAGCAGATTGGACGAGTTCGGCGGATTCTCCATCCTGGATAGTTCTTAGTCTGTTCAACGGAATCACATTGTTGGAAGAGACATTTCTTGTGGTCTCAATCTTCACTTGTTCCTGACGGGCAGCAAGCGCTTCTACAAAAGACCGCATTCTGTGGAAGTCGTGGCGTGTGTTTGTTTCATTTTCAAGGTCGGATAAGAATTTGAGTAGCGCTTCTGTTGGACTCAATTCGAGTCTGTCGTCGCGTGCAGATAGGGTGTCTTCGTTAAGCCATGCCCAGCCCGGCTGGAGCGGAAGGCGTAGTCCTTGCCCCATAGTGGAATCGCCGGGATGAGGAAAAATCTCCAAAGTGCCCTTTGCAATTATGTATTCGGAGAGCAGGAAAAGCTCGAAAAGCTGTTTTCTCAAGTCTTTTGAGCTGACCGGCTCATCGAAAAACAAATAAAGATGCCAGCCGTCAGAATCTGAAGATCGATATAGAACAGAATTCTGCAAGCCAGCCTGAGACAGCGTTTGCCGAATTCGACTGAGTTCTGTTTTGTTGTGGTAACGGCTGCCGGCATCGATGTCTATAACGGCAAATCGGGTTGCACGGCCGGCGCGACAGCCGAGGATGTATTTAGGGTGCGCGCAGGCGATCGCTTTCAAGATTTCGGTATCTGTCAGCTGCCAGCTTTCATTTGCGGACAGCCAGGAGCCCACAGCTAGCGGCTTATATATGTATCCGTAGCGATGAAACAGTTTCAGAAACTTCTGAACCTCTTCGTCGCATGACGCGGGGAAAAATTGAGCGCGTGAAAATCTGAGCGGTCCACCAGAATGAGTGCCCGCCAGCAATGCTGTAGCCGTAGTTCTTACCTCTCTAGATAGAGACGAGTTGACCTAACTGGCTCAATCACTTATTCTGGATGCACTTCAGCAAACGGCACCAACCAAAGCTGAAACTACAAATGAATAGCGATCGACCGGCAAAGGTCATTGCAAAAAAGCATCGCCCCTGGCGGTGTTTTTTGTTTCTGTAGGTCTTTGACTCTTTCTAGGGAGCAGTAGCTCCAGAATATTCGAGAGATATACGCCAGCAAGCAATGCCAAGCGTTGATGCCACTATATAAGGTGCCGGATTTGAGATCAACACTTTGGATCTCGAAGAACACTGATCTACTCGTTCATTCGCCACGGCAGCGAAATTTCGCTTGCACTTCGGTATTCAGCCAAACCGGCTTATTGACTTGATTTACGTCAGAAATCACAGTTGTGACACCACTCCATTTCGCAGCTCGAAACTTTGCAGCGAAATGGGCTTCGCCGCAATTTCGCTGCCAGGGCATACATTTTTATCGGACAATTAAGAACCAAGCCGAGCAGCGAAGCCGCAAAAGTCACCCCACGAAGGATTTTCGGGACTCCCTTCGTCACGACTGCGAACCGCAGCGAAACCCTTCTTCGCAGCTGGCGCAAAAGCAACGAAGAGTTCGCCACCTACTTCGCTGCTTCGGCACCCTATTAGCGAAATGACGAAGTGCTTCGCTGTGTAGCGAAGCGCGACAAGCGAACCATAACTACGAAGAAGCGAAAGCTGCGAATTGGTAAGGGAAAATGCTCACAGGTTTTTCGTCACCCGTGTCTCACTCACCGAGAAATTTTTCTGATCCTTTCCAAGATCGTACAAGCAATCAAGCTTTCAGCCTATTTCGTTGGACGCGAACAACTACCGGACGGATTTTCGCTAAGTTTGAATTTCGCCAACCAGAGCAACTTTAAGAGATCGAATAAGCCGTTTGAGGCTTATACTTTTCCTGTAACCGTCGCCGGTATATCCCATTGAGCGACACCATATATAGAGGCGCCTGTGAAAAATATTTCTGTAAAAGAAGCGGCTGAAGCACTCGGCGTCACGCCCAGAACTATTCAGTACAAGCTGCAAAATGGGGACCTAAAAGGCACGAGAACAAGAAATCAATACGGAAAAGATGAGTGGCGTATATATCCGACAAAACAAATTGAGGAGGCGATCGCGCAAAAAACCGGCCGCAATCCGGCCGAAGACATGAATTTCAACCCAGTCAACGACGCGTTTGTTGAAACCGAAGACGTCAGTGGCGAGGAATTCAACGATCCCACTGACTGGCGCCAAACTGAATTACAAAGGTTAGAGTTGGTGGCAGAAAAGTTGGTTAAGCCATTAGCTGAGCGCATTGAAGCTCAGGCGATAGCCCTCAGAGAACAAGAACAGATAATCGCTGACCAAAAGAGAGCCCTTCTCCTACTGCCAGACCTCCAGAAACGCGCTGAAGAAGAACGAAAAACGGCCGAACTGGTGGAGCTGGAAGCGGTAGCTTTGCGGAAACAAATTTCGGCAATGGAAACGATAAAAGATCAGGCAGAGACGTCGTGCCGTGCGGCAGAAGAAGAGGTCCAGCGCCTAAAAGATGAAAAAGAGGCACAAATAACAGCCGTGCACGAGCAGCTTCAGGCTTTGTCAGCTACAGTTCTAGAGC
>JAIEPM010000125.1 GCA_019748395.1 Candidatus Obscuribacterales bacterium | reverse complement strand
CAGGCAGCCGTATCTTTGAAGTCTTTGCGAACGCGAGGTTCGATTTTGTTTGGACCTCCCGAATACTCTTCCGGGAAAGAACAGATGGTGGTGACATTGTTGCTGCGCTGGCTGTAGAAGAATTTACGAATGTCGCCTGCTGTTTCGGCGCGGATTGCATAAATGCTTTCATCAACAACACCAAGTGAGAGCTCGACATTGGCAGCAGGTTTGCCGTCGTTGCTCAAAGCTTTCAAAGTATAGGTCGCCATGTCACCTGGATGGTATTTCACTTTGTCCGGTGTAACCGTGATATTCAAGAAGTTGGATTGCGGAGCCACCTTCACCATCTGGTTTGCCGTGTAGAACTGCCGTTTGGCGCTCACAAAAGTAACTGCCACATATACATTAGGCGAATAAGCCTTTTCAACAGGTATTTCAACCAGGGTAGCACTGGCTTTCAAATCCACAGTTCTGTAGTTGTAGAGCTGAACACCCTCTACAGAAACAATGGCTTGGGCACCTTCCTTTCCTGTTACAGGAGCAGAAATCATGGCACGAATGGTTTCACCGGGCTTATAAACTTCCTTATCGAGTTTGACCGATAACGGCTCTTTTTGAGCATCGTCGGAAGCAAGATAATAGGGTTCGTTATCGCTTGCGACCCAGATACTCTGGCTCTGGCGAATGCTGTGACCACCGTCATCAGTAGCGCTTCCTACAATGTAATAGGTGTCGGTCTGGAATTTGGCTTTGGTATCAAAATCCACATGTGCTTTGCCGTCTTTATCGGTTTTGACATCCAGCTCCTCGTAGATTTTAGTGCCGCGATAATAATGATCGTTTCTATCCCAGAGACGTCGCAGCAATTGCATTCTGATCGTGCGATTCGCCACAGGATTGCCGCTGTAGTCGACAGCACGCACGTTGCTCGAGATTCTCTCACCGACTTTGGCGATATAACTCTTCGGTTCTACGAATAAAACAAAATCACCTTTTGTCACTGAAACGAACCCGGAACTGAGCACGCTCAAGCGGCTTATGTCCGTGACTTCCACTTCGACCTTGTATCTTTTGTCTTCATAGCTGCTATCGAAAATACCTTCAAGATCGGAACTACCGTCTTTCGTGTCGAATTCAACAATAGCTTCTCCGGCAGCATCGGTTTGAACTTCACCTTCGCTGACATAGTCACCACCGTAATAGTAGTCGCTGCCGCTGCTATCCCAGTCGTCAAAGTAATCATAGTAGTCCGGACGCGACATCAAGCGATAGCGTCCATACCAATCGTTTTGCGAGTAAATCGTATATTTTACTTTCGCGTTGGTGACAGGCGCACCGAAGTAATAAACGGCTTTAATTCTGGCCCTGGCCTTACTGCCCGCAGATACTCTCGTATCAATCGGCGTCACTTCGACCTTGTATTCAGGCTTGCGATATTCATCGATTTCAATACGCTCGTAAGAGCTGCTGCCGTCAGGGTACGTAATATTGATTTGATAAGCACCGGTTTTGCCTTCTTTCGGTATTTCAAGAACGCCATTGAAGGTTCCAAATTTATTGGTTTTCAGTTTACCGGACCAAATTTGGGTGTTATCCGGATCTTCAAGACTGATGTTAAGAGACAGCTCTCCAGGATTCTTAAAGCCGTTTCCTTCAAGATCGCGGCAGATGCCGCGGAAGCAAACGCTTTGACCAAGTCTGTAGATGGGTCTGTCAGTATAAAAATATGTTTTGTGTTGCTCCCCGGCGCTGCGATACATCGACATACCGCCGTAAGCATGTTGCTCGCCTTTGAAGCCGCAAACAATCAAATTGGCATTGCAGCCCTTGCTCAGGGAATTACCAACTCCGAACTCAACAAATCCATCCTTGCCGGTTTTAGCACTGCCTTTGCTTAGAAGAACGGTTTGAGCAAGTTTAGCTCCCTCAGCCGCGCCTGTATCATCAGCTTCAGTTTCACTAGAAGCGGCGTTAGCATCACCGCGACTTCTGACTTCAACAGCCACGCCTTCCACAGGCTTCAATGTTCTGAGATCAAGAGCACGCACCACAGTCTTATTGAAATCCTGTTTGACGATTAAACCGAGATCCGTAACCGTAAACCAGAGCACGCCGCGGTCTACAGTGTGCTTGATATTTGAAACTTCAACTGCAGCAAAGTAATCACCGGGAGGCAAGGTTTCATCAGTTTTGAAATTCTCGTAGCACCAGTCCTGGCTATCCGGCTGCAAAGTCCTTGTCCACTCTTTAACAGGCTTCAAGTCTTTAAAGGCTGGATCCTCTTTCTTTTCCTGACCATATGGTTTGTATAGCGAAAGATCAGAACTGATTTCCACACCAAGTTTCTTTTCCTCAGGAGTTCCGAGGATCTTCATAAGGTCTCTTCGATAAAGCTTGACACTCATGCTGGTGGCACCCTGTGAATGCGCCCAGAATGCAGGCTTTTCGTTGCTGGTAAATACTCGCGAATTAGTACCGACAGTCACGCTTGGCTCTGCAATATCCAGAGCAATAGGACTGTTCAGTTCGGTGTTTTTGCCTTCTTCTACAAAAATGCCGTTATCGTAAGTGGTGGAGAAGCCGGGCACACGAACTTTGAGAGTATATTCACCAACCGGTAACTGATCGATTTCAAAGTGCCCATCGTTGTCGACCCACACGCCCCGCTCTTCTTCAACCCCGTCACGAGGCCCGATTGCAATTGCATAGACCTTGTGTTGCTTCATATTGTAGGAATACAAATTGAAGCCGTCCTGCTTCATGGCTATTCGTCCGGAAATAGACCCGACCGGCCGGCTCAAGAGCACTGCCACCAGCCCGAAAAAGAGAATCTTCAATAAGAGAAGTTCCCAGGAAAGTAGAGGGTTTCGGTTAAAGCTACTGACTGGACTGCTCATAGATTTCGGCCCTTATTTTGTAGATTTGACACGCTTGCTTCGGCTGAATGCCGGCTTTCAGTTTTGCCATAACAACTTCATAGTAGGCATCAGAGGCTTCACCTGGAAGAATCACACCGGCGCGCCCGCCGGAGCGCACCATCACACCGTCCTGAAACGGTCTGATTTCTCTAACGGTCTCCACCGGCTCAAGGCCTCGAACCACAGTTACCTGAATTTTCAGG
>JAIEPM010000025.1 GCA_019748395.1 Candidatus Obscuribacterales bacterium | reverse complement strand
TGAACTCTGGTTCATCAAAACAGGGAAACATGCGGCGAGCATCGGCCGGTTCCATCTGTGTGCTGCATAACCAGTGCTTTGCGCCGCTATTATCTTTAAAATAGGAACGATAAAATCCTCGCAGTTGATCGTTAAGGATACTGTTGAACTTGAGATGGAGCTTGTAAGCAGCGGCAGGCAAATTCTCAGGGAATGAGAGTTTAAGGACTTCGTTTGCCGGATCCATCTCAATTTTAGCGGCAAGCTTTTGACCATCCGGTTTCTCAAGTTCTGCGCTTTCCACATTCATCTCAAGAGCATTCAGTTCAATTTCCTTTGTTTCAGCTTCAATTACTATTGAAATGCTCTCCTGACCGGAATAACTGAACTTTTCCAGGTCCGGCTCAATAGTCAATTCATAGGCGCTTGGCTTAATTGTGGCAGGGAGTCTTTTGACATCCTTTTGAGCCTGCGTTTGGGCTTCTGTTATTTTGCCTTTTGCTAGATTCTTCTTTTTAGACAGCTCAACTTTTGCTTCTTTAGAAGCTAAAGCTAAATCGGCAGAAGCAAAAGAAAGCGGAGGCAGGAGCGAAAAACAGGCTGACAGAGCTAAACCCGAAGCCAGGGTTCTATCAAATAAAGCAAACTTGGCTCTCATTCCATAATCCTCAGCAAAGCAACCAGCAACAAATGAAAAGTCCTATCGCTTCTTGAAAGCAGAAGCAAGCAAAATTTCATTAGCAAGTTCGTTATTTTATCACCGTTGACATTCTCAAATGATTATGGAATACAGCGGCTCAAGCTGGTCGATTTGCAGCCTCTGAAGGATCTATATATTGAGAGCCGTTTTGGAAGCTGACCGTAGCAGCCGCGGAGCTTGCCACTTTTTTGCCGGGAATGATAATCCCAATCAAATTCAGGGGGTCTGCGGCTGAAATACTTATGATTTCAGAGCTTGAGCGATGCCTTGAAGCACGCAAAGATTCGACGGCTTCAGGCAGTGCGAATTGCTCTCCGATAAAACCGCTGACAAAGCGCCCTCCGCGAATTTCGCCGCGATCTTCCAGGCGCCTGAAGCTAAGCAGCAAATCACGCCAGCGAGGCGCGTTATTTTCTCGAGCCAGCAAATCTCTAAATACAACACCGTATCTTTTTAGCAGCACAAAGCAAAAGGCTTCAAGTTGCTTGCTTCGCTCAAGCTCATCCACATAAAGCAAAGACCAGCGGCCGGTGCTGTGTCTTGGTCGTTGATTTCTAGCCCTTCCCTGCCCGGAGCGTCGTTTCGGGTCTATTAAGGACCTCAAATTATCAAATCCATCGGCTGTTACCAGTCCGGCCGAAACCAGTTCCCAGAGTGCATTTTCCACTTCAGACTGCAAACGCCCTGTAGCTCTTGTAATTTCAGCAAAGAAAGATGCACCTCTTTGCTTTAGAAACTCACGCACCGCGATTGCTTCATGACTCAATCCTTGATTGTTCTCAAACGCAGCTGCCGGATGCTTGGCTGACATCCAGTCGCATTCCTGCCGCAAGAAAAAAGCAATCGGCGAAACTGAGCTGGGTACTACCCTCCAGTTTTTATCCTTTTGGGAGCTCTCAAGACTTCCCGGGTGAGGGGAAAGACGTCCCCAAGCAAGGCGCCCGGTTAAGCAGAGGCGATCTAAAACTTCCGGTCTGTAGTCTTTAATTCTGCGGCAAAGAATCTGGGACTCCCAGGCATTGGCAGGCAGATCCAGCCCCTGTAGTTGCCGCAATATTTCAAGAGTGCTGCGTTCATCATTTGCCAGTTGGGAAGCGGCAGCAAGATGCTGCCATTGCAAAAGCCAGTTCATGAACTGCGCCGGACTGACTGCTTCAATTTCTTTGCGCAAGCTGCCGATTGTAAGTTTGTGAATTCTTGAAAGTATGCGACGTTCAGACCACTCTAAGTGCTCGGAGTCCGTGAAATGCCCACGCAAAATTGCACCACTTGCTTCCATTTTCAATAAAGCAAACTCAATTTCCGAAAGAGCAATTGAAAAAACAGAACTCAATTCTTCCGCAGTGACAGCCGTAAAATAAGAGAACCAGCCCTGCAGGCAAAGATAGAGAGCATCCTCGGAAGATATTTCAGGTCCTTTTATATCGGCCAGCTCATTTAAATATTGAACCTTTGCCCCGGCATTCTTATACATCGCTTCAAAACAATATTTTTTTTCTGCGGCCAGAAAATAAACTTTGCCGTCTAATTCAAGCCGGGCAACTCGTTTTTGCTTCTGAAGTTCCTGAAAAAACAGCTCTTTGCCGGGCACTAATTTTTTAAAGCGCTCTTCCGGCGCAAGCACAAGAGTTTGCAGTAAATCATGCAACTCGTCAGGGTCCCGAACGTCCGGCAGAATTTCCAGTTGAACTTGACTGAGCGCCCCGGCGTCAAGCAATGCCAGATCCTTAAATTTATCAGGCAAAACTCGGCGCAATTCGACTGCACGCGAACGTCTTTCTTCAAGTGGTGCGTCATCTAGAAAAGCATATGGATTTGCATTCAAAATTTCATGACTGAAAGCCGATGGCAGCGGCGTATCGACCGAGCAGCAGCTAATTTCGCCCGAGCTTATCTCATCGAGAATTTTTTGCAAACCAGGCAAATCCATGGCTTCAGTAAGTACATCCTTCATAACTTCCTCTATGAGCGGATGTTCCGGCAATTGAATATCACCCTCGATGTTATCCTGGCAGGCAGCCGCATCCGGAAACACGGCAGCCAGTAGGTCGTCGCTGCGCATACGCTGGATAAAAGGCGGCACTTTTTTGCCGCCCTGAAAGCGCAAAAGAGCCAGCGAGCGATTTGCGTCCCAGCGAAAGCGGGTGGCAAAAATCGGAGACTGCAGCGCGGCCTGTTCAAGAATATGAGCAAGAGACGCCGGGCTTAAAAAATTAAACACATCGGACAGAGGAAAACTATGCTGTTCTGCAAGCGAAATATTCAGGCCGTCGTCGGTAGCGGCCGCTTGCAGCTCAAAATTGAAAGAACGACAGAAGCATTTACGCAAAGCAAGACCCCAGGCCTTATTTATGCGTGAACCAAAAGGAGCATGAATAACCAGCTGCATGCCGCCGCTTTC
>JAIEPM010000546.1 GCA_019748395.1 Candidatus Obscuribacterales bacterium | reverse complement strand
CAAAGGCAGCCTGCTTATCTCTTTCCAATGTCATAAAAGCTTTAGAAGACTGGCAGGTTAAGTACATCGAGCATGTAAGCCAGGAAATGGATAAAACGACGCTTCGCGAAATTGTTTTGCGTGTTTATCGATCCAAATAAAGATAGCCAAGAGAGATATCCCGAAGGCCTTTAAGGGGCTCAAAGTTTATAATTTAGCCTGTTTCTGAATGAGGACGCTTCCTATGCTGAAAACGAAGGCGAGCTTGTCAATTGCCTTTAGCCTGCTTTTGACTCAATGGCTTTCTCCGGTCTGCGCTTTTGAAAACGAAAAGTCCATCAGACTCCAGCTGGCGGAAGCAAGCAGCAAATCAACACCATTACAGAAAGAGCAACAGCAAGATCTAAACCTGAGACAGGAAGCTGTTCTCAAAGGCTCAGCTGCAGTGGTCGCCGCTCACATAAAGATCAGCGTCGCTCAAAATCCGAGCTGCCCTGCCGACACTTTGAAAGTTCTGGCTCAAGACGATTCGGCCTTAATTCGACTGGCAGTACTTGCCAACCCCAACTGTCCGGCGGAGCTCAAAGCTTTACTTGTAAACGACCCGGATCAAAGAGTGCGCGAAGCACTGATTCGCAGCAGCAAATTGCCCGAGCACAAGATTCTGGAAAAGCTGACTGAAGGTCAGCAGCCATCTACTTATGAACTGCTTGCAGCCAATGCCCGAGTCTCAGGCGACTTGCTGGCAAAGTTAGCCCAAAATCCTGTTCAAACGGAATTCATGCTGCTGGCACTGGCAGCCAATCCTAACACAACTCTTGAAACACAACAGCGTCTGCAAAAAACAGGCGATCGCATGGTTCGCACATTTATGGCGAAGCAACTGAAAACACCACCGACGGTGCTACTTGCCCTGGCCTCTGATGGTGATCTTGGAGTTAAAGCCTACGTTGCCGCAAATCCCAATACACCGTCGGCAGCGCTCATTAACCTGGCAGCCGATTCTAATATGACGGTCAGACAATCGGTGGCAGGAAATAGCGCCGCTCCAGTGGAAGCATTTAACAAGCTGGTGAATGATCCGGCTTTTGAAGTAAGAGTCGAACTGGCATCAAACCCCAAAGTCAGCCAGGATCTACTTTTGCGTTTATCAAAAGACAAAAACGTGAATGTGCGTGAAGCTGTTGCCCATAATCAGGTCTGCCAGGCAAGCACCTTGCCGCCGCTTGCCAATGATCCTGAAGTTCTGGTCAGAACGGCAGCCGCAATTAACCCAAACTTGCCCAAAGATCTGCTGAATAAACTAAGTCAGGACAAAACAATCGCGGTTCTGCAAGCACTGGCTTCGCGAGCCGACCTCAGTCCCGAGACACAGCTGAAGCTGGCAGGACACGACTCCGCCATGGTGCGCCGCTTGCTCGCAGGAAACCCGGCGATCTCAGCTAACACGGCACAGGCGCTTGCCGCAGACATATCCCCGTATGTCAGAGCGGAACTGGCAAAAAATCCTAAGGTCGGCCAGGATGTTCTTTTGATCTTGAGCTCGGATCAAGTTGAAAAAGTCAGACAGGATCTTGCATCCAACCAGAGCCTCGGCAAAGATATTTTTATGAAGCTCGCAAAAGAAAGCAGTGATAATGTCAAATTTTCGCTGGCTCAGAATCCTTCTACTCCGCCTGAAGCTCTGAGCGAAGTGGCAAAGGATACCGATGGCGCCCTCAGACGCAGTCTTTTGCAAAGAGCCGATTTGCCGCCGGAAGCAATTAAAGCAATGGTCAATGATTCGGGCGACTCACTTTTGCTGGTGATTGCCTGCCACCGCAACTGCCCGGCAGATGTGCTTCTCAAATTCAGCGCCGCTCATGACGCCGACCTGAGAGCAGAAGCAGCAGATAAAGAAGCGCTGGAGCAAGCAACACTTGAAAAAATGAAAAGCGACAATAGTCTGGAAGTCAGAGCAAGCGTTGCTAAAAGCAAAAGGCTGAGCAAAGAATCACTGGCAGCCCTGGCTTCAGATCAAGAAAGCTGGGTGCGTAAAAGCGTTGCCGAAAACAGCAATTGCCCGCAAGACATTCTTCAGAAGCTGGCAAAAGACAAGAACCCGATTGTCCGCAAAGCCGTAGCCGGCAATCCAAATGCCGGAGAAGAATTGCTCAAAGCTCTGAGTAAGGACAATGAATTCTGGATAGCAATCCCGAGTTTGAGACTCTAGTAAATAAATCTGTGGAAACCGTGAAAGAGCAGGAGAAAAAATGAAAGAAGTAGTGATTGTGGATGCCATCCGAACACCGATAGGTCGTTACAACGGCTCTCTCAAAGATGTGCGTCCCGATGATCTTGCCGCTCACGTAATTTCAGAGTTGCTGCGCCGCAACAAATTCGACCCGCAAGAAGTGGAAGACGTTATCTTCGGATGCGCGAATCAGTCGGGCGAAGATAACCGCAACGTCGCTCGCATGTCGCTGCTCTTGGCGGGCTTGCCCGAAACAGTAGCCGGCTGCACGGTCAATCGTCTTTGCGCTTCCAGCATGGAAGCAGTTGCCCAGGCGGCAAGAGCCATTCAGGTGGGTGCAGGCGAAATTTTCATCGCAGGCGGCGTTGAGTCTATGACCAGAGCGCCGTTTGTGATGGGCAAAGCTGAAACCAGCTTTCCACGCGGCGACATTAAAATGTTCGACACGACACTGGGCTGGAGATTTACCAATCCGAAGCTGGCAGCCATGCATCATCCTTACAGCATGGGCGAAACCGCGGAAAACGTCGCAGAAAAATACAAGATCACAAGAGAAAGACAGGATGAGTTTGCCCTTTCAAGCCAGCAAAAGTACGGCAAAGCCCTGGAAGCAGGCATCTTTGCAGAAGAAATCGTGCCCCTGAGTATTCCTCAGAAAAAAGGCGAAGCGAAAGTAATAAGCACGGACGAACATCCAAGACCGGAGACCAGCCTGGCAGATCTTCAAAAACTGAAGCCGATATTTAGAGAGGGCGGCACTGTAACGGCCGGCAATGCTAGTGGTATCAATGATGGTGCATGCGCTTTGCTGCTAATGTCGGAAGGCCGAGCCCGTCATCTGGGGCTGAAACCGATGGCCCGCTT
>JAIEPM010000359.1 GCA_019748395.1 Candidatus Obscuribacterales bacterium | reverse complement strand
GGCAAATCAGAAGTTTAGCAATCCTTCCTGAGCTGATACAGGCTTGTTTAGGTCTTGTAACAGAAAACCGGGCGGACGGATCTTGCACTGAAGCAGAAGTCTCAAAGTATTCGGTCAGCCAAACTGGTGCCGCATGGCGACACCCATACCGGAGCAGCCGGACCGAAGCAAAGTTCTTATAGAAGACGAAAAATCAACTATATGCTTTACTAGAGGGTCAAAAAGAACGAAACGGTGACGCCTCCTTGCGTCACCCGTTTCTTGTTCTTCAACTAGGCGTGTTCGAAAACATACGCAAGCGAAGTGATGAAGTAGAGCATGCCTGCGATGACGCAGATGCCTTGCCAGCGTTGGTCCGTGGCGTTGGCACCAAGCGAGAGGAAAGTGATGGTCAGCGCAATCGCAATCGAACCACGAATGCGATCCGCGATAGACGAGACTTTTTCACCAGGTTTGGGTTGATGGTAGTACATTAGTGGGTCTCCGTGCTTTCAGGTGCCGAGGGGTCGAATTGAAGATCTTCCGCTTTCAGATTGCTGGGATTATCGCGACAGAAGCTTTTCCATTGATCAGCCAGAATCGTTTCCTGCTCAAGAAGAATGGCATTGAGCTTTTCGATACGCTCGCGGTCGGCGGTTACGACCGATTTAGCAAGCGCGTAACAAGCCTCGACAATGCGCGAGACTTCAAGGTCGATGCGATCTGCAAGAGCTGGTCCACAGCTCAAGCCATTCGCTGACATCCCCGGCATCGGGCTTCCATCCGATTCACCGACATAGATATGGCCAAGCCGAGACATCCCCCAGCGAGTAACCATGAGACGAGCCATATGATTGGCTTGCTGAAAGTCATTGCTGGCACCAGAGTCTTTGACGCCTAGCAAAACAACCTGAGCAGCACGTCCAGCCAGAGCTGTAACTATGCGAGCCATAGCCTCGCTCATTTCCAGACCGACCCGGTCGCCGTCGGGCATTTGCTGGACATAACCGAGAGCACGGGCTCGTCGAAGAATCGTGATTTTGACCACCGGATCACTGCCGGGCATCACTTGCGAAACACAGGCATGACCTGCCTCGTGAATCGCAGTGTTCCTCTTCTGCACGTCGGTCATTCCGGCTTGCTTGCCCGGCTCAGCATTGCCATGCCGCACGAAATCGATGCCTTCATCGAAGTCTTTGAGCAGGATTTGTCGGGGATGCTGAGCCGCAATCTGCGCTTCGCTAAGCCCCTGCTGCCGCAAGCTCTCCGTTTCGTGAAACCAACGCTCGGCTGCAAGAATTGCAGCACGATTGCAGGCACCCTTAATGTCGGCACCGCTGTAACCGTAAGTGCGATCCGCCAGATGTGCCAGAGTCACTTCCGCAGCCAGAGGCTTGCGCACACAGTGAATTGCGAAAATGGCCTCACGTCCGCGCCGGTCCGGCAAGTCCACTCTCACATGGCAATCGAAGCGGCCAGGACGCAGAAGCGCTTCGTCCAGCATGTCGAGCCGGTTGGTAGCACCCATAACCAGAATGCCGCGGTTGTCCTGAACACCATCCATTTCAACAAGCAACTGGTTTAGAGTTTGCTCACGTTCCTGATTGCCACCATTGCTGCTGGCACCACCACCACGCTTGCCGCCAATCGCGTCAATCTCGTCGATAAACAGAACATGAGGCATGCCGGTCTCAGCCACGCTTTTGCGAGCCGAAGCGAAAAGATCACGGACCCGCCCCGCACCGACACCAACCAGCATAAACACGAAGTCCGAGCCCGACAGGATGTCCATGCCGCCCTCACACTCGCCGGCCGTTGCTTTGGCAAGCATCGTTTTGCCGGTGCCGGGAGGACCCACAAGCAAAATGCCGGTGGGCAACTCCGCATCGAAGGCTGCATAAGTATCACGTCCAACCAACCCGGTAACAACTCGACGAAGTTCTTTTACAGCTTCGTCCGCGCCGGCCACCTGGTCAAAAGTGACTTTCGGAACAGAGTCCCCAAGCTGATCCACGCGCCGACCGGGAGATTTGGCAATATTGAATATCCCACTTTCAGGAGAGGCGCGACGGAGCAACTGGGAACCAATGATCAGGATGAGCAGGAAAGTGCCGACCACACCGAGAATTGCCAGCATATTCGGACCGGGCTCCGGCTGAGCTTGAACCTTGACTTTCACTGAATGCAAAGCTGCAAGTGCGCGCAATTCAGCCTTCCCGTCATCCGGGATGACGACTTTGCAGTCGGCTTTGCCATTTTGAGAAACCAGCACAGAAGAGCTGCCATTTTCAAAACTGAGAGAGCTGACCTTTCCGGCCTTAATAAGCTCAAGCAGTTCAGAATACTGGATACTTTCAGGAGGAGGAACAGCAGCTCTAGCACTGGGTGGTGCAGCAGACGTTGCAACGACAGCGCCGCGACCAGTGGCTTGCACAGGCGGAGCCGTGGCAACCGCGCCCGAGCGAGGGGCTGACTGTGAGTAGCGCCCCAGAGCTTGAGACGGGCGAGACGCCGAGGCAGAAGCGGCCTGATTACTGCCCACCGGCTTGCTGGGAATGAAGGAACCGACCGTCAGAGCGAATAAGAACACGCCGACAATCCAGAGGGAGAACTTTAGATTTTTGTTCACAGATGTGCTTTCTGAACGAATGGACCAGGACCTCATTGAAAAGCGCTAGCGAGGTCCGAAATGCTTGAAGCGAGACATTTGTTTCTACACCGATAAGCAAAAGCAATTCCCGCCTGAGCGCTGCTGCACTCGAATTGCTTTTGGAGATTTGCTGTCAGAGACTTGTCTAAACCCGAACCAGTGAAAAAACGAAACCGATGACACCAAGCTAAAACAAAGCGAACTTGAAATCTAGAACTGCCTGAGCCATGAGCTTAGATAGCTCAAAAGTAAAAACTAAGCAGGCACTGCATTTAGCGGCTGAGATAAAACAGAAATTACAGAATTTTGAGCATTGACGGCAAGCTCGCACTGCTAATCCAGTTGGCCGAAGCCGGGATCCGCAGACAATTTAAGTCCAATCATTGCCTGTGGCGATACGATTCGGCATTAACAATCTTCAGTCGCCTGGGCTTACCGGGT
>JAIEPM010000322.1 GCA_019748395.1 Candidatus Obscuribacterales bacterium | reverse complement strand
ATATCAGCGCTGCTGCAATTCGGGTTTAGTGCGATTCTGATAAAGCCGCTTGATTTGTAAAATTCATCAGCCGCAAGTTTCGGCGCTTTTTGCGCAGCTTGCTGAGCAGGCGCTGCATCAACTTTGCTTTCTTGTGCTTTGAGCGCTGTGCTTGCTGCCTTTCCGGTCGGATCAAACTGAATCCGCTCAAGTGCCTCTGCGGCATTATTTTGCAGAAAAAGCGCGCAAAATATCCCGACCGACAAAGAAAGCCAGCGCCTGGAGAACGATTGTCGCCAGCCCATAGCGTTTTTGACTTGCGATTTTGCCTGGATTTTTCCGGCCGAGAAATTTACAGCTTCGAGCCTTGATGCTGAACCCCAAGCTGAGAGGCTTTTCTGGGCTTCCTCTTCAAACTCCGCAGTTTTATCTTCCTGGCAGAACATATATACAGCTGCCAGGGCTGCCGCTATCTCTTCGCTAGATGCTTGTTCTATTCCACTTTCCATAGCTGGATTATAACTGTAGCCGTGCAGATCGGGAATCAGGTTTTGCAATGAATCGAGAGGCTTTCAAGCGGCTTAGTTAGTATTAAGTCAACGCGCTCCTTGACAACCGACCCTTTTAGTTTGGGGACTGCTAGAATGAATTGAAGCTGCATTTTTTCTTATATGCCTTCTTTGTCCTGATAAATGCGCAACAGAGCATGACCAGTTCTTATGCTTTGAATTACAATGAGTAGGGTTTTTAAGAGGCTTGAATGACCCCTCCGGTGGAGAAATCTGTAGATGCTTGCGCCCACGATTCTTGTGGGCATGCTTCCGGCGAGCATCAGCATAATCACAGTCATGCCGACGGCTCCACTTGTGCATCTGCAGCGATTTCAGCAGAGCCCCAGGCTGGTCAACATGTGCCGGAAACGATTTTCTCCCGTGTAGTCGGGCTTATGGATATAGCTGGGGTTTTTGCTTCAACGCTCTGTACAATTCATTGTTTGCTTTTGCCGATAGTTGTCGCTTTGCTGCCTGTTCTGGCCAGACCGCTGATGCAGCACGATTTTGTGCATGTGAGCCTGGCCGGTTTTGTGCTCACTTTCTGCCTGATGGCTTATATACCTGGATATTTGAAGCACCATGACAAGCGACTGATCCTGGCGGGCTTAGTTGGCGTGTCTCTCGTTTTCTTCGCTACTTTTGTAGCCCGTTATTGGGGTGAAATTGCCGAAGCCGGAATCATCACTCTGGGCAACACAGTTCTGATCTTCGGGCATATGTTGAATCGCCGTTTGCTGGCTCATGCCAAATGCAAACATACTCATCACTGAATTTATTCGATACTCTAAGCGTTCAGCTTGCGCCATCCTGATTGCAGCATGGGTCTGATACTGCCTGTGATCAGGGCTTCAGAAGGCATTGTGTAACTGCGTTTGCTGTTTTCGTACCAGTTGTGAGGCTGTTCGATGCGTCTGTGATTTTGATCGGTGTTGCCGCTATCAGTGGTATCAAGATCAAGTCCGCCGACATCAGATCTATTTGATTGAGCAATTCTCTTGAAAACTTCTTGTTGGTCTGCTTGGCTGAAACCGTGGCTGGTCAGATCTGCTGATTCCATCTGTTGACTGGGTTTCTGGTCGTTGCTTTCGAGATTGCCGGACATAGATTTGCTCCAGGTGAGAAACTTGCTTGATATATAGAGACATCTTCTTAATTCCCGCTTAACCCGGTATCTATTCGTCTTTCCTGCAATAATTTATCTGAAGAAGAGGACTATATATGAGCGGCTCGCCTGGACTCAGCCATACCGATAATTTCGTATATATCAGCGATGATTTGCAGCCCAAATCGCGAGAGGACGGCTCTTATCGTCTGGCTTATTTGACTGCCACAATCTCCATGCTTTCGGCCGATTGCATAGCCGATTGCCTGAGCCAGTGCCGACAGGGCAAGTACGGAGAAGCGATCAGGGCTCTGGCCGCCGAGCCGATTGCTTACGATAAATATGCTGATGCAATCAAACATCTGAGCTGCATCATTCTCTATTTGCTTTCATTTGAACAGGGTGAAAAATGTCCGGATTGGCTGGCTGATTTCCTGGCATCATCGGTGCGGGCGATGGATCAGGTTGTGGAAGGTACAGCCGTAAAAACAATCATGGAGCGTTATGCCATGGTTTCCGGCGACGATGTTTATGATTTTGCATCCAGATCATTGCTTGAAGACTTGAATTTCGCTTCGCGCGCCGATATCGCATCTCAACCACTGGCTGAATATTTGCGTAACTCAGGCGGTTTTCGCTCACAGATTCTTTATTTCGCTTTGAGTCAGGACCGCGATTATATCGAAAAAAGATGGCGCGAAATTATAGCCCAGAACACCCTTAGCCTGGACTAAGAGCTGTTTGGCTCAGCCGGGGATGGCGACTCGTCCCGACTGCTTTTTGACTTTGCTCCTTAGCCTCTGAGCGCTTCAGCTCCGGCAACGACTTCCAGAAGTTCCTGGGTGATGCTGGCCTGACGGGCGCGGTTGTAGATGAGGGTGAGACCTTGAATCAATTCCTGCGCATTGGTTGTGGCGTTGGACATGGCATTCATACGAGCAGCCAGTTCCGATGCCGATGCGTCCAGCAAACACTGGAAGATCACGTTTTCGATGTACTTCGGAATTAACTGAAGTTCCAGCACTGCCGGAATCGATGGTTCAAAAAGGGTTTCAGGCACAAGACCGGGATCGTCCTGTGCAGGCGGCAATTCCACCGGCAAGAACTTGGTGTTGGCTACCTGCGAACGAAGCATGTTGATGAAGTCGGTGCTGATAATTTCAACAGCATCAACAGTTCCGTCCATATAAAATTCGGCTGCCTGATCTGCAATCAACTTCGCTTCCTGCACCGTTGGTATGGCAGGCAGCAATGTGTATGATTTGAGCTTTTCGGCTTTTATAGACCGGAAGAAAGTTGCAGCTTTCAATCCTACAAGCATGAGCTTTGCTGTTTTGCCTTCAGCTTGTATCTGGCGAATGCGCTCGAGAGCAAAACGCAGGACGCTGCTATTGTATGATCCGCAGAGTCCGCGGTCCGAGCTGATAATAA
>JAIEPM010000216.1 GCA_019748395.1 Candidatus Obscuribacterales bacterium | reverse complement strand
CAGCACATCGCCGCCGCAGAGCTTGTATACGGCATAAATGCCCAGCCCGGCCAGCAGCAGGTTAATCAGTCGACGAAGCATGTATCTCACCTCAATAGAGAACAAAAGAGAAGTGGGGCGCGGGAAAGAGTTTTCCCGCGCCCCGGTAAGAAGCGTCAGAGAGCTTCAGGACTTGAGCAGGCGTTCCATCGCCGCCTGCCCTTGCTCGAAGGCTTGCTTGTAGGTGGCTTGCGGCTTGCCGCTTTCAAGCGTACAGGCGCGGACGTAGCGCGCGTGCGTTTTGTACCACTGCTTGACCTCGTAATGGAACTTGTCGCCCTGCTGGTGAATCCAGAGCTGCATCTCGTGGTTGACACCGCTGTCCTGGAGCCGGACACAGCCAAGCCGACGCTCCTCGACCTTTGGCTCGACACGCACTGCTTCCGCGTCACGCGTGAAAAGATCGCCGAGGAAACTGACGAGGACACGCGCCGGAAGAATCAGCACCAGCGAGCAGGGGATGGCGAGCACAGCCGAGATCGCCATCGTGAACAGAACATCGAAAACGCCGTCGCCGGGCGAGACCCAGTAGTAAAGCAGGAGTCCGAAGGTGGCGGCGTAGCAGACCGAGGCGACACGGTCCAGCCCCTGAGTGAAGCGCAGCGGCAACACGACGGCGAACTTGAGCAGCAGAGCGATGACGACCCAACCGACCAGCGAGACCAGCGCCGCGACGCCGATGGTGCTGAGAGGACTGGCGACGAGGTCCGCCTTCCACTGCAGGAGCAGCATGCCGAAGCAGACGAGGAAGGAGAAGGCGGGCAGGTTGAAGTGCGACTGCTTGACCGTGATTTGCATCTTGCTGTAATCAACGGCAGCGGTCTTGGGATCCAATTTCGACATAGACATTCCTCACGTGAACGCAGGTTGGAGCTTCGATTTCAGGCAACTGGCAAAAACTTCAGCACTAGAGTCGTAATCTGCTTCGGCATCGTCATCAACGCAATGACGGAGCATCACAGATGCCCTTAAATAAGTGCCGAATGAAGATTCAAATCTCTAATTGCTCTGGCTCTTGCCGGTTTTCCTGATTTCGAAAGCTGAAAAGAAACACTGCTCTGACTTAAGCGCATAGGCTGCAGCCGTTACAATGCCTGGCGCCTGCGCGCCGGGCGCGAGCCTCGTAAAAGCCCCGTTAAAGCGGACAATTAACTAGTGCTAAGTTACGCGAGGACTTAAGCTGAGCTAATCTAAGTGGACCTTGCAGGTATAATTTCCAAAAGCCTGGAGGTACCCGGCAATGATAGTTGCTGCTAAAGCTCTGAGTTATGAAGGCATCACTTCGCTTTTGCGCAGCCGCGAAGATTTACTTCAGCAAAATTGCTTCATAAGTATTCTTCCCGAGCAATTAAGAAAACAGGCAGCAGATCTAGTCTGGCCGGCGAATTCCGAGCGCTGGTACTCGACTTTTTTTGAAGACATCAGACCGGAATACTTGAACCTGATCGAAATGCTGGAAGAACGCCTTGATAGAGAAATTGAGGTTTTCGATGAAGCAGAAGCAGATCGAATAATCGATTTCCTGGAAAAGAGCCACAAGCGCCCGGCGCCAGAAACTCTTTATGCAAACTGCGTTGCCGGAGTTTCACGCAGCGGCGCTGTAGTGAGTTTTGCTTGCGAAGCTTTCGAGCTTGATCGCCGCAAATTTCTGGAAAGCAACCCGCAGATCATGCCTAACAATCTGGTTCTTTACATGCTGCGAGAACGCTGGCAGCTTCGCCACAGAGAAAGTATCCGCTAGCGGCGCTTCTAATCTTTAACGATTCCGGACATTTCTGAGAATGGCTTTGAAGCTGGCGCAACGTAATTCCCCCCAGCAGCACCGCACTCAAATGCAAATTGAGAAAAATCGTAATGAACTATCTGGAACTATTCTTGAGTTGAAAGTAGTCCTGATGCTAGAACGACATCATTCATCTTCATTTCTTTTTCTCTGAGATCTTCTATACCAGAAATTACGCATCCTGCAACGCTCCCATAGTTCAGCACCCGTTCCGACAGTGCTGAACTTGAGTTCGCTGCCTAACAAAAAAAAACATCGTCGGAAAATCGGCTATTGCAGCAGAGGTGCAACCATGTTGCCCAAAGCCAATGACCTGCGACAAAAAACCGCCGTAGCCCGAGAGCGAGGCTGGCTGCGCCAGGACCTCCCTCAGATTCTGGACCTGATGAACTGCCTGTCTGTCGAATACGACCCCGACTCAGACTGGCAGCCCGACAACGCAATGCAGATGCGCTGGCTGAAAAGAACTTTCAATGACCCCTGGCATTACTTTCATGTGCTTCGGGTTAAGAGAGAGATAGTCGCCATCGCCGGCCTGGCTCGCTCGCGAGTTTCAGGAATCGACGGACACCTGCACAGTGTTTATACTAAGCCGCTTTTCCGAGGACTCGGTTTCGGGCGGCGAGTCACGCAAGGCGTTATCGAACAGGCACGCCGTCTAGGCATGTCCAGTCTCGAAATGCCGCAAACAACGAACCCGCTCGCCCGAGCGATGTACCTGCGCATGGGCTTCGAAGTGTACGAGTACAACTTCGAACCGCACATGTTTCTCGCTCTCAAGTCCTGACAGTGGTGGGCATGTCGCCCACCCGCAATTTCGAAAGATTAACTCGGAGCCTGTCCATGAGCGCCTTCCAAAACGATGAGACCGCCGCCAGCAAGTTCGACGCCGAGAACGGCGAGGAGAACACGCCGGTCCTCGAACAGCGCTTCAGCAACAACAAGAGCAAGTACAAGAACAGCTACGCCAAGCCGAAGCGCAAGGACAAGACCCTGCGCGCTCACCGGCAGGGTCGTTCCGGCCGCAAGTACTTCTAAGCTCGGCCCGGATTTCCAATTCGATTGATTACTCAGACCGACTTCCCCGGCGCTGTTGCCGGGGAGTCTTAGTCAGTCTAAGATTCCACATTCAAACCCGAGAACTCACATGCCTTTTCACTGTGTCATGTTCTGCATCGCCGCGCTTTGTGCAGCGCTCCTTCTGCTGCGCATCATCGAGCGGCTCGCCGCCCGACTC
>JAIEPM010000584.1 GCA_019748395.1 Candidatus Obscuribacterales bacterium | reverse complement strand
CGGTCGAGGACTTAGGCGAGCTGCTTGCTCCTATGGACAGGCTGCGCTTGAACTGGCGTTCTTCTTTGCGTGGCGAGAACCCGACCGTTATCATCTGTGGTTGCCAGTCCGGGGACGGTGAATCTGTAGCTGCCGCCGCGTTCGCGACAAGTCTGGCTCTGTCCGGACAGAAAGTCTTGCTTCTGGATGCGACGGTCGAAGGCTGTATTGCTGGAATGCTAAAGCTGAAGAATTCTCCCGGGCTACGTGATTATCTCAGCGGTCTCGAGCAACCTTCTATCTCCTACTTTATCCAGAATTCTTCCGAGTTTGAAAATTTGAGGCTGATGGCGGCGGGAGAAGCTGCATACAGGCAGCTCGGTTTCCGTAACTTGGAAAACATTAGAAATCAACTCGGCGACAAAGACGAAGTCCTTGTGGTCGCCGTTTCGGCGCTGGACAGAGCCCTTGAAAAAAGCCTTTTTGTATTTGAACTTTTGAGACCGGGCGTGCGTATGCTCATGACTCTTAGCTTGCACCAGACTTTGATGGAAAAACTGCGACTGGTTGCGGCGACTCTTGGGGGGCAAAAGGATGTCTGTATTTTTCTTTTCCGTGCCGAGCAGAGGGATCTGGACTCAGGCGCCGGCTCCGGAATTTAATCTTTTCAGGCGGGTAGGACCTGCGCTGCTGGGTACAATACTTAAGGTGTACCAGCTTCGAGCTGGACTGCGCTCGTGCGATTCCGGAGCCGATTTGGGTGAGCTTGATGAGAATGAAACATAAAGTGTTTGGCCAAGCAAAGAAAATGCGCAATGAATCAGCTTTGAAAAGCAGCCGTTCGATTCTAGCGTCGAGCCTGTCATTGCTCATGCTCTCGTCTCCGGCGCTAGCTCTGCCGCCTGCAACTCCCACCTTTCAGGAAGCAAGTCCAAACTTCAGGTTTAAGTTTCCGGCCGATCATGCAAATCATCCTGATTACAAGCAGGAGTGGTGGTATTTCACCGGACATCTTTTCACCAAGGAAGGAAAGCGATACGGCTACGAGGTGACTTTCTTCAGGCAAGCCGTGCATCCGTCCATAGGTGCAAAAGAGTCTGATGAGACCTTGCATATGGTTCACTTTGCAGTTACCGACGACGAGAAAAAGAAGTTTTTCTACAGGCAGAAATACGACAGTGCGGCTTCCGGCAAAGTTAAAATCTCGCCGCCCGGTCAAAACCTTTCTCTTGATCATGAAGGTTGGTCTTTGAAACAGCTTGATGGGCAATTCGCTCTTAAGCTTGATAATCCGAACTACAGTATCAATCTTCTCTTGACTCCACAGAAGCCTCC
Organism: Candidatus Obscuribacterales bacterium; assembly: GCA_019748395.1. Taxonomy (GTDB): domain Bacteria; phylum Cyanobacteriota; class Vampirovibrionia; order Obscuribacterales; family Obscuribacteraceae; genus JAIEPM01. Next base: position 1,735 of record JAIEPM010000584.1, on the reverse strand, counting down.
TGCGATTCATGGTGCAAATGGCTTTATTCAGAAGCTGCCTTGCAAAGGCTGTTCCTCGCAATACTACTCTTATACGAACTTGAAAACAGAGGGTGTTCTCAGTGTCGGCGGTGCGCCGTCGCAAGTACAGGGTGTTACCTGGATGGACCACGAGTTCATGAGTGATCCATCGCTGAACAAAGGTTTGGCCTGGGAATGGTTCAGCATGCAGGTCGATGACGGCAGCGAACTGATGCTCTATCGCTTTCCTGGCAAGGACGGCATGCCGAATAAATACTCTTGCGGAACTCTGGTTAACAAAGACGGTACACAAGAGCATATCTCTTACAATGATTTCGTGGCTGTGCCGCTGGGAGTCTGGGGGAGCGATTCAAGCAACCGGAACTACATTACTAGCTGGTGCATTATTATTCCTCGCCGAAAAATGGCAATCTTTCTCAGTCCGGATGTTAAAGGACAGGAGTTGAACACTACGGGTGTGAACTACCTGGAAGCCGACTCGAATGCCATGGTTGTTTATTGGGGCAAGAACAAAAACAAGGTTTCGAAGAACAGTCAATTCCTCTCTGAAACACTGCTGGCTTCAAGCATGCAGAATTTCACGGATTTTCTCTCTGTTCTCGACAGCCTTTTCATCAGCCCGGCCTTAGCTCAAGGGCAGGGGCACTCATTCTCAATACCGGCGTCTCAAAATCAGGCTATTCTCAATTCCTTGGGAATCAATATCAATAATTCACTCTCTCATATGAGTTCGCAGCTGCAAAATTATTTGACTGAAACCCGGGCTGACGGCAGCACTGTTTCTGAGGTTTTTTCGCAGGCGATGGCACAAATGGCAACCACGCAGACTGAAGTGCATACGGCGATGACATATCAGGAACAAAGAGCCGTTGATAAAATTCTGGACAAGGTGCCTCTCACTGCGGAAGACCCGCTGCCGATAGCATCGAAGCCGGATGCGCCTCCCGATCACAGCAAAGTGCCTGCTCCAACGGTTGCTGCTGCCTCAGCATCGCTTTCCAGTGCGATGCCCGCCAATGCGCTGGCGTTGAGTGCGGATAAAGGGTCTTGTGTGTGCGACGGCGTTGATATTAAAACAGGCCCGATGCAAACCAACATTCCTTCTTCTTCCAATCTTGGTCCTGCTGGTCCTGCAACCGTCATCATCAGTAAAGGTAAGTCTGTAACCCTGACTGCATCAAATGGCTCCAGCAAATCAGGAGTTCTTCTTGACGCTCACATTAATAAGGAGCGCGGAAATCCCAAAGTTGTAGCTAATGTTTATTTCCCGGGCGCTAAGAAAAACAAAGGCGACGACAATAAGCTTTCCAAAATCACTCCGGAGCAAAAAACTCAGAAAACTGAGCTCTCATCCACAGATCCGGATTCACCAATTGCAAAAGACATTTATCGGCTCGAAGTGCCGATTGGACGTAAGCTTGCTCAGAACGGCAAGCCTGAGCCCGGCTTAGAAGCCGGTCTGGTCACGATCGCCAAGGCTCCGCCGGTTGACCTTTCGGTCTATAAACCCGCTGCTGCTCCGGCTGACACTTCAGCGATCGTATCGCCGCTCTGGCCGGAGCTTAAGAAGCTCTTAGCCGATCGAAGCGAGCTCAAAGCGCAAATCAATTCTTCTAAAACAATTGCCGAACTTATGAGAGAGTACGGCATTTCAAATCCCGCTGAAAAATCCTTTAGTCTTGTGGCATACAACGAAGATCAGAATTCGGATGGG
>JAIEPM010000666.1 GCA_019748395.1 Candidatus Obscuribacterales bacterium | reverse complement strand
GATGCAGAGAATCGCATCTGGCAATACTCCCATGATTCTCTCGGCAGATTAAGCCTCGTCACAGACCCGATGGGAAATGCTGCCGAAACCAGAACCTACACCGACAACGGCAGGCTTGCATCTATTGAAGACGCTAGCGGCAATGTCACCAATTACACATTTGACGGCTTCGACCGGCTCGACAAAACAATCTTTCCGGACACAAGCTACGAGCAAAGCTCTTACGACAAAAACAGCAACCTTACAAATTTCCGCACCCGCAAAGCCGACGACATTACAAATACTTTCGATGTTTTGAACCGGCTTTCGACCAGACAACCTGGCTCATTGCCGCTGCAGACCATGACCTACGACCTTGCAGGCAGATTGCTGAATATCAACACCCTAACAGACCCTGGCGATCCGACCAGCGGCGATTATTCCTGGAATTACGACGGCGCCGGCAGGTTAAACGAGCAAACAACACCTGACAGCAAAACCATTTCTTATCAGCTTGATGAAAATGGCAATCGCACCCGCCTCACTTATCCCGACAGCTATTACGCCGAGTATGTCTTTGACGAATTGAACAGGCTAACGGACATCAAGTTAAATGGTGCCACTACCGCTGCAGTCCATTTCGATTACGATGAACTCTCGCGCAGAACCGCACTCACTTACGAAAACGGAGTCACCTGCTCTTACGCCTATAGTCTTAATAACGACATGACTGCGCTTGAGCACAGCTTCACTGGAAGCTCGGTCGCCTACACATTCACCAACGACAAAGTTCACCAGATCACTAGCACCGACTGCGACAACAGCGACTTTGTCTGGACTCCAAACAGCAAAATCGCTCAATCATATGCTGCGGCAAACAGCCTCAATCAATACCCGGCAGTGAATGGAAATAATTATTCTTACAACGAAAACGGCTGCCAGACTGCCGGTCCCCTGAGCGCAAGCTTTGATGATCTCAATCGCCTGACAGAAGCAAGCACCGGCAGCAGCACTGTGGATTACCTTTACGATCCAGTCAACAGGCAAGGGCAAAAGACTGTCGATACCACCAACACCGGCTTCTTGTATGACGGGCTGCAGCTCGTCAGCGAATACGACAATGCAGGAGATCTTTCCGCAAGATATATTCGCGGCAATCGCCTGGACGAGATCTTCATTCGGATTGATTCTTCCGCAACCAGCTACTTCCATCAAGACCTGCTCGGTTCACCCATTGCACAAACGGATGATTCCGGCGCCGTTACTGCGATTAACAAATACGGTCCTTTCGGTCAGACTGACGGAAGCATTAGCGCCCCGTTCGGCTTCACCGGGCAAAGATACGAGCCTTCGCTTGCACTCTACAATTACAAAGCTCGATATTACTCGCCAGCCAACGGGCGCTTCTTGCAGCCTGACCCGATTGCGTTTGCAGGAGATGATTTGAACCTGTACGGGTATGTAGGGAATAATCCTGTTTCGTGGGTCGATCAGTTTGGACTCTTGAACACGTCAAAACCAAAATCGAAACTCCCGGTCGTCAATTCAAATAAAACACCGGGCTGGACGCCAAACTGCCCGCCCCTTAGCCTTTTACCTTGGGATATGAGTGCGTCAATGCAAAAACTTCAAAACTATGCTGGCTATGTTGGAAGGAGCTATGGCATTACTTCCATAAGTAGCTTTGCCCAGGCAAATGCACTTCGTCATGCATTGTCCTCGGCTTATATTGCATATCAGACGTCCACGTTAACAGCTATTGAAGGCGGATTGGTACATGAATTTGATACAACCATCAGAAGAGATCTATTTCAAGGGAAAGGAATCACTCAAGATACTTGGGTTGATATTCACAACAACAACACCGGTGCCAGAATCGCGGGAGAAGTCGCCGCAGCAGGCGGAAATTGGTCTCAGATTGAGAATGCGATTGTAAATGCAGTACAATCAACTGATAGCACAGGCCGCATCCCAGCTTCGAATTATTTTCCACAGCCAAAGTATTAACAGAGAAAGGGAGGATATAGTGTTATCGGGAACATCCCTGAGAGCTATTCTTCCTATCTTGCTCGGGATTTTTCTTACTTCAAGCTGTGGAGAAATGAATGGAATAAGCAATACCGAAGAGCTAAATTTAGTCACGAGTCCAGTTGACATGAGCTTGCTAACAATCACCGAAACTGATATCCGATTCGGAGGGCTGGTTGCAGGAGAACGTTCGTCTCATAATCAAACGTGCCTTAGTAAATTCATTAAATCCAGAGGTGTAACGACACGACTGGCAGCGCGATTAGGTTATTCGGAGCTGAGAGCATACTCAGTAAGCAAGCTTGGTTCCAATATCTTGATGATAGCCGGTGGAATCGTTACCGCGAAAAATCGCACTCCGAAAAAAGTGCGGAATACCTGGCTTTACAATACAAATTTGAATTCAATCTCAGATGGACCCAGCCTCCTTAAGGAGAGAGCATTCCATTCTGCTTGCAGGTTAAATGACGGGTCACTGTTAATAGCAGGGGGCGATGATGTACTTGAGGTCGAAAGGTATACACTGACGGCTAAAAAATGGTCAACAGCGGGCAAACTTTGCTCGCCGCGCGAAGTACCAGGAATCTTGCAGGTCGGCGAAGCCGATGTGTTGCTAGTCGGCGGAATGAGTCAAGATACTGAGTCTCCCTATTCAGAATCTGCACTAAATTCATTAGAAATATTCAGTCTAAAAGAGAGAAAAGGAAAGATAGTCGGACGAATGGCAGTTCCCAGGATTGCTCCAGACTGCGTTTTGATAAGAAAACAGCATTCGGTGATTATCATTGGTGGCTCACCCCTATATGCAGATAGCGAGGATGAGCAGATCGACAGCGCAGAAAAATTCAGTTTGCCGTTACCAATATTAAGTTAGCCGCATCCGCTTGGCAGTCAGGGAATTGATGGAAAGTGAACTGGTCACACAATAGTAATACTGCCCTTTTACCTGATTCGGTGAGTTTTTGTCAAATCTTGTGTTCTAGGAATTTTAGGCAGCCTCCTTTTCTTGTTTGATACCATCAACAAATTTGAT
>JAIEPM010000375.1 GCA_019748395.1 Candidatus Obscuribacterales bacterium | reverse complement strand
CTACATCGGGTTGGTTGGGCTGGTAGATTCAATATAGAATCGTGAATTGACAGAATCGTGAAATATTCAAAGTCGGCGTTGCTCGCAAAACGGTGTACGTAATTACCGCTTTCTTGACAATTCGGCCGCCACGAAAATTTCACGAAGCGAATTTACTATGCTCATTACCAGCCCAATCAACCCGATGTGAGTATGCCGCAGCTAAGGCTTATCCGAGCAAGCCTTCGACTGCGGCGTACTCATCTTTTTGCGCTGATTTACTACGAAAACTTCGACTTTATCTTCAAGAATGGTTGTTCGATAAAGTAATAAGATCCTGCAGAAATGCCGATGCAGGCTGCAAATTTTGCTAATTCAACCAGATATCGCTTGTGGTGGCATATAGCTTGCAGAATTCCATCTGTCGAAGGGAAGCTGACGATCACATGCCAGAGATAAAGGCTATAACTTAATCGTCCCACGAAGACCATGGGGCGGGTCGAGAGGAAGCGAGCCGCTGCCGATGCCGGATTAGAAAGAAGGCTGAGCAAAAGAGCCGTCATTAAGAGCAGCACCAGTGGTAATTTAAAAGCCCAGAAAAACAATGGAAAAGTCTCCGTTGCCGGATGTCCCAGATAATGGCAGGAGACAAGAACTGCTGCAATCAACGGTGTTTGCTTCCAGCCGGCCGCAAAGAACTCTTGGCACTTAGATTTGAAGAGCTCCCCGCGCCAGAGCATTGCAAGTGCCACTCCCAACATGATTGAATCCAGCTTTGTGTCCAGCCCTACTGAAAGCCGTAACCATGATGCGCCGTTGTTCAGCAGATAAATTCGCCAGAAATATGCGGCGGCAATTAGAATAATACAGACCGGAAAAGCCTTTTTGCCTGCAGCCTTTAGTGTTGCAGGCCAGAAAAGATAGAACTGCTCTTCAACTGCAAGAGACCAAGTGATAAGCAGCCCGGTTCCTGCGCTTATAAGTCCCCAGCCGGAAGCCATGTCGAAATTACTGAGATATAGTCCGGCAACTGCAAATGCTGCATAGTCGTGTTCGCCACGCAAGCTCATCCAGGCGCACATAATCGTCAGAAAGCAATAATAAACCGGGCAAATTCGCAGCCAGCGCCGCATGTAGAAGTTCTTCAGGCTGAAGCAGCCCTTTTTGTCCTTTTCTTTCAGCAGGATGGAGCTGATCAGGAAGCCGCTAATGATGAAGAACAGGTCCACACCGACCCAGCCATTAAGCTGAGTGCCCAGGAAACCGCTGACTGGCCCTAGTTGGTGAAAACCCAGCACCAGCAAGATTGAAATTGCTCTGAGACCGTCTAGAAAGGGCAGGTAGCTTATACCGCTCTTATCTCCAGCCGGGAGTAAAGCTGTTTCTTTGCTGGCTATGCTGGCAGTTGCCGAAAGCACGGTAGTCTCCGGGGCTGGAATGTCCATTAGCTGGCGCTTGTCAAGCGCCGGCAGAAATGGCGCTTAGTCAAGCCCTGCATCATTTCACAGCCGCTCCCGGTTAGCAAGAGATCCTGTTTCAGGCAGGCTTTTCTGTTCACAAAAATGTCAGTTGCCGGCCTTAAATTATCACTACCAGCCCAACCAACCCGATGTAGAAACGCACTGTCGCACCGCAACGCCGCAGTGCGTTTCTGCTTTTTGCTAAATTGAGAGATCTCCGGAAAGGGAAAAGCCCCAGGAACAACTCTGGGGCTTTTCAGGATCGGGTTGATTGGGCTGGTGAATATAAGATAGCGACCAATTGTGGAAAATTTGTCACTTGCTAAGATCGTCTAAAAAGTGCATGGAATGCCGGAAAGGAAAAACCCCGGAGTAAACTCCGGGGCATTCAGGATCGGGTTGATTGGGCTGGTGAATATAAGATAGCGACTAATTGTGGAAAAGATGTGACCCTGATGACTTTCTTTTATGGTGGCAAAAAGGGAAAAACCCCGGAGCAAACTCCGGGGCATTTCAGGATCGGGTTGATTGGGCTGGTGAATATAATATAAGAGCACTATGTGGAAAAACTGTGACTCGGCAAATTTTTTGTTTCAGACCTTCAGGCTGTCGAATACCAGCTCTTCAAATATCTCGGCAAAGCGCTCTTCCGTGTATTCTTTTGAACGCTCAAGAGCCCTGTTTTTGAAAATTGAAAGTTCCTCTTTATCTCTAGATAAGCGCAGCATGCAATCTTTAAGCTGCTCGATGTTTCCGCATTCAAAACTCATTCCGCAGGCTGGTTCAAAAATCCAATCAGCCGTCGAACCGGTTTTACTTGAGAGAAGCAAGGCTAATCCGCAAATCGCTCCGTCAAGTATTGCATATGGCCATGGATCAAACTCGGACGGATGTAAAAGCACGTCCGCCGACTTCAATATCGAAGGCATTTCCGATTGATTTCGAAAGCCAAGAAAAGTCACTTGCGAGCTTAAGCCGAGTGTCTCTTTCAGATGCTGAAGTTCCGCTTCAAGAACACCGGAGCCGAGAAACCAGAGTTTGATTTTGCTGTTCTTGCATTCTGAAAGAGCCTTGATTGCATCGGCGGGTCGCTTGCGACTCTCCAGCTTACCGGAAACCACAAATACGGTATCATCAGGGCTTGCTCCTTGCGAGCGCCGACACTCATCGATTGCAAGTTGATCAATGGATGAATTCTTGCGAAAAACTTCCGAGTCGGAAACACAGGGCACCCAGACCAGCTGCTCTTCTCGGGCGCCGTTTGCAATCCAGAAATCTCTATTTGTTCTGCCTTGAAAAGTAACACGACTGGCAGATTGAGTTATTGGTTTAACAAACTGCCTGCGCAAAAACGACTTCCAGGGTTTTTTCTTGCCTATATTATCGCCATCACAGCGAATCATGAATGGTATTTTGTTTTTGACGGCAAAGAGCCAGCTCTGAATCTGAATTGCGTTTGAATAACCGTTTAAGTAGAGGAGGTCCGGCTTCAGCTTTTTCAGTGCGTCCTCGACTTCGGTGCTTCTGCTTGCCCAGAATCCGCCATGACTTCTTCTGGCCGAATCGGCGAGTGTAATCTCGTTAAACTCGGTATTTTTGC
>JAIEPM010000453.1 GCA_019748395.1 Candidatus Obscuribacterales bacterium | reverse complement strand
GGTTGGACGCCGGTCACATCGGCTTCCGAGACGCTGCCGTCGAAGAATTCGACTTCAACCTTTTCGGCACCGGCAAAAATCGTTTTCACAGCCAGCATTACCCGGCTGAGTTCGCCGCCCGAAGCGATTTTAGCCACCGGCAGCATCGGTTGTCCGGGGTTTGGACAAATCAAAAACTCAGCCTTGTCAAGCCCCGAGGGTCCTATTGATTCAAGCAATTTAGCTGAATCTTCAAGGTCGGCGTTCTGACTTAGTGAAATTTCAAAGCGACAGTTGCTCATTCCAAGATCAGAAAGTTCCGCATGAATTTTCTTGGAAAGCAGAGCCGCCAGCTTAATTCGCTTTTTGGAAAGCTCAAGAGCCTGTTCAAGAAGCTCGGCACTTACGCTTTTGAGCTCGGCGCTCAGCTCGTCTATTGTGTTTTGAGCGTTGTTCAAATCTTCTATTTCAGCAGCTAAAGACTGTTGCCGCTCAATTGCATCTTTTAGTTCGGGCCCGTATTTTCTTTTGACAGCAGCTAAAACTGCGGCTCTTTCATCAAGACCCGAAAGGGTTTCAGGATCTGAGTCAAGCTGCTCGCTGTATTTGCGAATCGCGCGACATTCGTCATCAATGCGCTCAAGGCTTTCGTTAAGCGCGTTTTCAAGCTCAGACAAACGCGAATCCAGGGCAGCAGCCTTTGACAACTCGCTCACTGCTTTCTGTATCAAATCAAGAGCCCCGGACTCAGCCTCCCGCTCTCCACCGCGCAAGCAAGCCTGCGCATTTGAAAGCAGCGATTCAAGCTCGGAAACGTTAGCAAGGACCTTGCGCTGACTGTTTACCTGCTCGTCTTCATCGGCTTCTTCCAGCTGGGCTTCCTCAAGCTCCGCAAGCTGGAATCGAGCGAAGTCAAGACGACGCTCTCTTTCAGATTCGCTTCGATTTATTTCGGCAAGCTCGGCATCAAGTTGCTTGCGGCGCGCATACAGCGTTTTTAAGCGGCTGAGCATTTTTTTCTGGTCGGCATCACCGAGTGCATCGAGCATTTCCAGTTGAGACTGCGGAGAAAGCAATGTCCTCGATTCATGCTGAGCATGCACCGTCAACAGTTTCTGCCTCAACTCCTGCAGCAATGTCAGATTTACGAGTGCACCGTTAATTCGAATTTTGGAACCGTTTTTATTTATTTCTCGGCTGCAGGTAAAGGAATCATCTTCTTCATTGAGCAGGTCCTGCTGCTTTAACCAGGCCGATATTTCCGGGTTCAACTTAAAGCTGGCCTCAATCACGGCACGCTCTGTTTGCGGTCTGATTAAGCTTGGACCGGCCTTGCCGCCGAGCACCACATTAAGTGCGTCCATTATGATCGACTTGCCTGCGCCGGTTTCACCGGTGAGTACATTCAGCCCCCAGGCAAACGGCACTCGCACGTGCTCTACTAAAGCAAAGTCCTTGATCTCAAGTTCTAGAAGCATAAGTCTTATCAGCCACCATCGACGCTCACTATCATAGCCGCAAGTCCGGAAATTTCAGCAAGAAAGATATCCAATGGATAGAAAGTTTTTTTCTGACAGAAGAAACCCAAAGCGAGTATTTTCCAAAATCCAAAAATTCAGATTCGCAGGGCGACGCATGGCGTCGCACCCTACAAAGCGGCGAAGTCCCCAGGTGGGGGTGAAGCCATGCTTCACCCCTCAACAATCATGCAAATTACACAAGCAAAACTCGCATTGAAAACTGCATAAACTTGCAGCAAGCGCCGGACATTTGCACATTTTTCCAATCTCTAGAGTCTGCTATCTTAAGAATACAAACGAACCCAAGCCTTACCCTTTCAGAAAGCCTCGCCGCAAGCGGGGCTTTCTGATTCAAGATAGAATATCCGTCAGTTCAGCTGGCTAAAAATGCGTATCGCCCTACTTATTTTTCTATTCCTGATCCTTTCCAACGCCCCGGCCCACGCACGCGAAGCTGGCTGCAGGCTTCCCGGCTTGCCTGAATTGAAAGCGCTGGCAGGCTCATCGCTTGCGCCCAAGAAAGGAGCATTGCAGATAGCTTTCACAAATGGAGAGGAACATCGCATCTACAGTTTCGGCACTGTGACGGAAAAGGAAAAGAAAGCACCCAACAAGAAAACACTTTTTGAAATCGGCTCAGTCAGTAAAGTCTTTGCAGCGACCTTGCTTGCAGATCTACAAAGCGAAAAAAAATTCGACTTGAATTCACCGGTAATAAATTATCTTCCCGAGACGATCGACCTGCAAAGCAAAGGCGGAAAGCAAATCACCCTCTTTCAGCTGGCAACGCACTGCTCCGGCTTAGCCCGCGACCCCGACAATTTAAGCAAAGCAAAATCGAAGGAATATTCAAGACAGCAGTTTCATGCATTCTTGCAAAGAAGCCCCCTGCAATTCACACCGGGCAGCAAATTTTCCTACAGCAACGCCGCTTACTCTTTGTTGGCAGAAGCGATCGAATATTTGGGAGAGAAACCTTACGCGACAATGCTCAAAGAGACAGTTTTGCAGCCCCTGAAGATGGCTGACACAAGTTTTGTTTTGACTGAAAAGCAGAAAGAAAATCTGGCAGAATCTTTCGACAAAAACGGAATTGCTTTGCAAAACTCAGCGTCAATCGGCGGTGCGACCGGCGGGCTCAAATCCAGCGCGGAAGACCTTTTGCGTTTCCTGGATGCAGCAATTCTCTCAAAAAAGAATTCGAGATTGAACAAAGACATAAAATATTGCTGCAAACACTCACGCCGAATTTCAAACAGTGAATCGGCCTGCCTGGGCTGGTTCAGAAATGAAACTCAGCACAGTTACAGCAAAGCAGGACAAATCGATGGATTCTCCAGCTGTGTCGCATTTTCAGTTGAGAAAAAATATGCAATTGCAGTACTCAGCTCCAGCCTCGAACTGGATGCCGGTCTATTACTTTCAAAATGCGAAGAACTGCTGAGCCATAAGCGCAGCCGGCCAAGCCTCTAAAACTCAGGAAGCGGCACCCACCGGCTGCATAGCTTGAATGCTGACTTGCGCAGCCAGCTTTTT
>JAIEPM010000005.1 GCA_019748395.1 Candidatus Obscuribacterales bacterium | reverse complement strand
CAACTGCCTTCGATGAAAAAGCTGTCTTCGGCAATCGCAAGTATATTCCTTTCGCTTATCTTTCAAGGCGCTGCTAATGCAGCGGACTCTCCCTGGGCCGACTTCAGTGTTGCAAGCAATGTTGTAGTGCAAGCAGTCGATCAATACGCTTATTACCAGGATGCTTCCTATAAGCCTAATCTCTCACCAAGCGTCAGCAGCATGCCAGCCCCCAATAGTTATTATGCTCCCTCCAATCTGGCCCTGAGAGCAGTAAAGCGAAATACGCTACCTCCAACGAAGCTGGATAGTTTCGTAACACAATCTGGAAAGCGCGATGATATTTACGGCATGGAAGGAAGAATCGAGAACACGAAATACTCACCAATCGGCAGCGGCTTTGACCCCGTCACTGCAGATGGACTCACAACCGGACAAGAATCAAATGCTCCAAGCGTGTACTACTTTCATCCTATGGCAGCAAACCCGCCGCAATAAGCAAGTCTGTCACTTTGACCGGGTAAGGAGCCCGCTAAATACACTCAGTCTAGTGGTCGAGAAAGGCTCAACTTTGAGCGTGTTATGATTTAGACTGATTAGAAAAGGCCCGGGAGGGATAGAGCGGTGACAGCAGTTGATAAAGATCGCATCGATCACATTGCCATACCGGTGGACAACATTAAACAAGCCGTCGAGTGGTACACAAGCCAATTCAACTGCAAGATCAAATATCAGGACGAAACCTGGGCATACCTGGGCTTCAATAACATCAATCTTGCATTGGTGATACCGGAACAACATCCCGGACATCTGGCATTCATTCGAAAAGACGCTGAAAGCTACGGCACACTGAAAACTCACAGAGACGGCACGAAATCTTGTTATGTGAAAGATCCGGCCGGAAATTCAATTGAAATTATGGAACCTTACAAAGACGATTAGCTGCAAGAAATTCAAAACCCACCTCTAACTGAGTTTCGTAGTTGTGCAGCTTCGTCGCTACGACCTTTCCCATCCAGATAATTAGCATAATTAGTCATAGCTGAACTGAGTCTGCTTTTGTCGTCAGGAAAATACTTCAAAGCAATTTCATAAGCTTTCCGTAGAATTTCTTCGGCTTCAGGACTGTCGTTTTGAGCAAGTTCAACTCCGTAATTTGTATACGCCACCTGAAGGTTTTCTCGAGCGGATTGATAATCGGGATCGGATTCAAGAACTGCTTCAAAAGCAGCGATCGCCGCTCTATAGTTGGCTTTGTTTAGTAGCGATATTGCCTGATTGTTGGCGTTTATGGATTTTTTCCTGAGTATCTGCGAAACTCCTTTGCCGCCTCTTTTAGCAGCTTCATTTGCGCTTTGGACTAGTCCATTGCCGTTGCCGGGAGCCGTCTCAAGCTCTCTCAAGACACCCTCTATGCTGCGAACTTTCATATCATAATCACGAATAATGCCATCCGGTCCGATTAGCCTGACTTGATAAACGTTCTGCATTGAGATATCAATGCCGTAGGCTTTTTCCATGAGGCTTTGTTGATCTGCAAATACCGGCATATTCAAATGTGTTTCTGCAACATAAGTCCTCGCTTCTTGAATGCTGTCACCAGCAGCGATACCGAAAAATTTGACCGGACTGTTCTGGAAGCGGCCGACAATTTTATTTCGAGAAGGTATAGTGGCTTTGCAGCTTGGACAGCGTTTCTCATAGAAAAACAAAACAACAACTTTGCCCAGATAATCCTTCAGCTTATACTGTCCAGCATCTGTAAACTCCCCTTCGGGAAATTCGGGCGCATAATCTCCAATGTTTCCACCTTCACTTGCAATTGTCGGTAGCCCAAGCGTAGCCAAGAGAAAGAATGCCAAGAAGATTGCTTTTGCTTTCATGATCAAACCCGGATAATTCACCCGAATAATAGCAGCAAGCCTGCTAATGAGGTGCGCGCAGCATTTGCCCCAAACGCTAATTCAGAGCAGTGATTGAATCAAATAAGTTGTTACGCTAAACTTCTGATTTCGAACAAATGCGTGCTATTTTGCGCCGACAGCACATCGAGGAAGTCCATGAAGGAATCAGAAACCTGCCCCAAATGCACAGGCACTCAAATAGAGCCAATGAACTTCCAGAATTCAGTCGCCCTTAATTTCGGCACTTATTACCTCGGCGATCTGGTGGTTCCAACCCTCTTCGTCTGCGTTGACTGCGGCTACTGCGAATCCTGGATAGTCAACCAGAAAGACCTCGAGGACATCCGAAAATACGGACAAAAACGCAAATCCACCAACCCCTCCCCCTAATCCACATCTCCCCCAGGAGAAATGCAGCGAAGCAAAGCAGGGCGACAGAGCCCTGCGCAGCGTAGCGGCTTTAGGTGCGGAGTGAGCGCCAGAGGCGCGAACGGAGCACAGTTCATCTCCCCCAGGAGAAATGTAGCGAAGCAAAGCAGGGCGACAGAGCCCTGCGCAGCGTAGCGGCTTTACGTGCGGATTGAGCGCCAGAGGCGCGAACGGAGCACTTAATTAGGATACCCCCAAAGATACCCCTGAGCGTATTCAACACCCATGTCTCGAACAACTTCGAGATCATCGCGAGATTCAATTCCCTCAGCAACAAGCTCAGCACCGAGAGCCTGAACCACTTTCACAAGGCGGCGCAGAAGTCGCTGTTTCTGCGGATCGACCGCAATACCGGCGACATATTTTATATCAACTTTGACCACATCAGGCTCAAGCAAGATCAAACTTTCAAGGGAACTGCGGCCGAAGCCGACATCATCTATCCCAACCAGAATACCGGCTTTTTTGAAGGCAGCAGTGTGCTCTTTTAAATAGCTGGGGTCGCCGATAAATTGTTGTTCGCTTATCTCTATGCAGAAAGTACCGATGCTCTGATCACCCGGGAAAAGATCGATCAGTCGATCTATCGGAGTATCAAGAATGGTTGAAGGAAACAGATTAACGTCGAAACGTGAGCCCGGTTCAAGTTTTGCTGCTGCGTCTATACATGCCTTCAAGCAGCGGAGATCAACTCTTGAAAGAATATTGTTTTCGATAGCG
>JAIEPM010000497.1 GCA_019748395.1 Candidatus Obscuribacterales bacterium | reverse complement strand
AAGCTATCCCGGACTACGCCGGTGAAAGTCCGATTAAAACAGATGAAAAAGTTGATAACGGCTTGCTGCCGGACTTCAAGCAGAATCTGGAACCGCTCTCCACATATCTTGGGCTGGCAGAAGCAAATCGCCTTGAGTTAAAAAGCCTGCATGAAAGCATCAAGCTCAATGAATCCAGACTGAAAGCAGCTTACGGCAATATTTTTCCTAATCCCAACATTGCTTTCGGCAAATCAACTCAAGGCAACGTACCGATCGGACCAAAAGTCACAGCCGTCTTTTTTACTCTCAATGTGGCTGCGCCGATGACTGATACTAATCAAGGCAATATCGCAAAATACAAAGCCACAGCAAAACAACTGCGCTTTGAATTACTATCGCAAAAGAATAAAATCACTGCCGAAGTAAGCCAGGCTTATCAAAAGCTTCTTGCATATCGCGAAAAGCTGCGCAGTTACCAGGAATCCATACTTGCTGATTCATTCCAGGTTGTGCGCCTGGCCAGAAGAAGTTATGAAGTCGGGCAATCCGATATCACAGCAACTCTAATTGCTCAGCAAACAAACACTCAAACGCGCATTGCTTACCTTGAAGCTCTGAGCAACTATCAGAATGCCTTCACGAGCCTTGAGCAGGCTTGCGGCATACCGCTTCAGTAGGTGCTAAAACGATGAAAAAAAACTGCAAACTGAAGGCTCTAATTCTGCTGCTTGCTTGCTCAGGAATTTATCTGAATACAGGCTCGGCCGCTGCAGCACAAACAAGCTCAAGAAAAAACACTCGCATAATTGCAGCAGCTCCGCTCCCAAAACCGCAGATGCCTGCCAGACCCTCAATAAGACCGACAGCAGCTCAAGAAAGCAGCTCAAGTTCAACTATTAAAGTAGAAGATCTTTTCCCAAGCCGCTCCGGCGGGACAGTCGGCGACGAAGCAGCCGAGCCGCCTCCCACGCCCCTGAATACCGGCAATATTGAATACAGCGAAAGTCTGGCGGCAGCATCGACTATGCCCGGACTGAGTATAAAAAAGGCAATGAACGAAGCGCTGGTAAAGGGACCACGCGCTGCCGCCGTGCGCTCACAACTGGCCATAGCCATGGCTAATTACCCGCAAGCAAGTCAAATGCCGAACCCTGTGTTTTTCTTTGACAGGGGTCTTGTAGCAGAACAAGTAAATCGGATCGGCCCATTTTTGACTTACGAAGAACCATGGAAACTTGTATTTCGAATGCTGATTGCCAAAAGATTGGTCGCTCAAACTAAAATTGATCTGCTCACTCAAATCTGGTCTTTGAGAGCAGATTTACGGCGCAGTTATATCGAACTTGTGGTTGCTCAGGAAACCCAAAAAACCCTGAAACAACTTTTTGAGCTATCTTCGGCGCTTTTGAGCAGCTCTGAAAAACACTATCAAGCGGGCGATGTTCCCGAACTCGATGTATTTAAAGCTCGGCTTGCCGCCTCACAAGCTGCCATCGATCTTTCAGTTGGAAAACGCCGTGTGCTGCGAGCGAAACAACAATTGAATATTCTTATGGGGCGCGATGCCGACGCGCCGCTCAACGTCGCAGCTCTTCCAGACTATCGCTTTGAGCATTTAGTCGAAAGCGCCTCACAAAAAAGTGATATTTTGCCTGACTTCGACCGGGAAGTACCAAAGCTGAATGTATTTCTGGAAAAGGCTTTAAGCAACAGGCTCGAGCTGAGAAGCTTAAGCCTGCAAGCCAAAGTAAATAAGGCAAATTTGCTTAACGCCTATGCAGAGGTTCTCCCCGACACGGGTTTTGGATTCGGTAAATCCACTGCGGGCAATCCGGCAGGCGGTCCTAAACTGAATGCCGTTTACATGACTCTAGTTCAGGAAATTCCATTCAGCGACATAAACCAGGGTCCAATCTGGAAATACAAAGCCACAGGCAGACAATTGAATTATGAACTGGCCGGGCGTGAAAACGAAGTCACAGCCGATGTCATAAACGCTTACAACAACCTTCTGGCCGCACGAAAAAAACTTCGTGTTTATCAAGAGAAATTACTGGCTGATTCAAATAAAGTTGCGCGTCTGGCACGCCGCAGCTACGAAGTTGGTCAATCGGATATAACTGCAGCTCTGGCCGCTCAACAGGCAAACGTTCTTATTCAAAACGCTTATCTGGACGCAGTTTTCTCTTACGGAAGCGCTTTTACCGATCTTGAGTTCGCGATCGGGAAACCTTTGCAATAGGCAGCTGAAAAATGAAAAGAACAAAGAAACTCCAAATTAAATTCATGCTCTGCCTGAGCCTTGCAGCTCCAGCTTTGCTTACGAATAGTTCCGTCGCAGCGCAAATAAACAGCGGCACGATCGAATACAAGAGCGAAGCTGGAGAAACAGCGGCGCCAAACTTGCCTCTTGCAAAAGCTTTCAGTGAATCACTCAAAAATGGTCCAAGAGCAGCAGCGATTAGAGGCAGGCTCGGTATTGCGCGAGCCGGTCTGGCAACTGCAACTCAATCGAGCAACCCCAGCTATTTTTCAGACCGCGGACTCATGGCAGAGCAGGTATCGCGCATCGGTCCGACTTTCGCCATGGACATGCCCTGGAAAGTATTTCTGAGACTCATGGCTGCCAAACGTTTTGCAGAACAAAGCAAAATCGATTTGCTGACTGCAATCTGGGCTTTGCGAGCCGAGACTCGTCGAGCCTATCTGGAACTTGTTCTTGCGCAGGAAACTGAACGCACCCTCAGGCAGGTCTATGAACTTTCAGACAGGCTTTCCGGAGTATCAAAAAAACTTTTTGAAGCAGGCGCGGTTCCGGAGCTTGATGTGTTGAAAGGAAAGCTGGCTGCAGCCCGAGCCGCCGCAGATCTGGCCGTCGGCCAAAAACGAGTTCAAAGGGCCAAACAGCAGCTGAACATAATTATGGGTCGTCCTCTCGATACACCCCTGAATCTTTCGAGC
>JAIEPM010000504.1 GCA_019748395.1 Candidatus Obscuribacterales bacterium | reverse complement strand
GCTACTTCGGAAAGAAAATCGAAGCTGGGAAAGAAAGCAAAATAATTACCCGGCCGAATAGCGGTAATTCGCTTGATTGCTTCTGCGATTTTGTCGTAGTTGCGAGCTCTGTCACTGTACTTTG
Source organism: Candidatus Obscuribacterales bacterium (assembly GCA_019748395.1). Classification (GTDB taxonomy): domain Bacteria; phylum Cyanobacteriota; class Vampirovibrionia; order Obscuribacterales; family Obscuribacteraceae; genus JAIEPM01. The sequence continues at coordinate 2,806 of JAIEPM010000504.1, read as the reverse complement.
TGGAAACCTGGGGAATCACAAGTAGTTTGCGATTCTCTTTTGGAAAGGGAGAATTTTTCTCTGTGGTCAGAGTATTCTCGCTTTTAAAACCGATTAATCGGCTGTAGTAATCAAAAGGTTTCAAAGTTGCCGAAAATGCTACTGCGTTTGCAAACTCCGAATATGTGTCCGACAAATAAGCAGACGCATCGCAGCAAGTGATTTTTAGCTCGGTAAATTTTGGATTATGCTTTGAAGTGACAAAGAAATTGTCGCCGTCATTGCCGATACTTTCAGTAAACTGTGACCAGGCATTGGCAGCTCTCACAATTGCATCTTTGCTCTGAGTGTCCTGTCCTGATTGCAGATAACGAGCTAAGAATTCCTTCCAGCGTTTGTCTTGTTCAGAGAAAAGATCCGGATTTAAGCTGATTTTCGATTCTTTCCTTTTCGTATCTGCCGAGGACTTAATTATTGCAATGCTCTTTTGAATAATGGCCTGAGCTTCAATTGAAAGTCCCGGCGGCAATAACTTCGTTTGCTGAAGAGCATCGTCGAAACTCAAAGTAGAAATGGCCGGTGAATAATAGTCGCAAGCACGGTCCGGCAAGTTGTGCGCTTCATCAATAACTAGATTCGGTTTTTCGTGAATCAGATCATTCAACTGCGTAATTCTTCCGATCAAGGAGCGTGGAGAAAATACATAGTTGTAATCACCAACTATTATGTCAGCCCTGCCGATTGCATCTACGGACAATTCAAAGGGACAGACCTGAAACTCTTCACCTATGGCTCTGAAAGCATCGAAGTTCAACTGTGCTTTTTCCGCCATCAGGTCAATGAGCTTGTGTTCATAGACCTTTTCGTAATAGTCTCTGGCATACTCACAGTATTCAGGTGTACAAATCGGCTCGGGCTTAAAGCAAATCTTTGACTTGGCATTCAAAGTCAGAGCTTTGAGATTTTGACCTTGCTTTTTTAAATGTTCAACGGCATCTTCTGCGACTGAGTGTTGACTGTTTTTCGGAGTTACGTAAATGAGTTTTTGACCACGTGCTAATGCTTCCTTCAAAGAAGGAAAGCTGATCGCCATTGTTTTACCCAGACCGGTTGCTGCCTGCACAAGTAAATGCTTTCTCTCTTTGATGGCATTCTCTACCGATGCCATTAAATCAAGCTGACCTTCTCTAGCATGCTTGAAAGGGAACTCGAGTTTAGAAGCGATTTCGATTCGACGCATGATATCGGCTTCAAGCTTTTGCATGTCTGCCTGCAACTCCTGAAGCCTTTTCTCCAGCCAGCTTTCATACTCTTGAAGATCGAGCTTGAGAGCGAAATCTTCGCTTTGCTGCTTATTTGTGGAGGACACTAGATGCAGTCTGAGTTCCGGAATCAGAGCGTGTTGTTTGTAATAAAGATAAGCGTAGGTCTTAGCCTGCAAAATGTAGGGGTGATCGGCATTTAGCTCAAGCTTTGCTTTTAGCTGATGAATGTTTACTGTCGATTTGATTTCTTCAATTAGAACCGGATGCTGATCGAATATACCGTCGATACGTCCGCTCACTGCAAATTTGTAGTCTTCAATTTCAAAATTATGGCTGATTTTTACTTCGCTGCGATAGTACGGATATTCTTTCTTGCGCTGCTGCTGAATTTCTTCGTGAATTTCTTGACCCTGGTTCAGGAGCCCATATCCTGAATGAACATCTATACTGCCGCGTCGAGGAAGAGGCAATGCAAAGTCGCGAACAGCCAACTGAATTGTTTTCATTGCTAAGCAAAAAGAGCAAGGCGGAATTTACCGTACTTGCGTATGGTACAGGATCCTCATTTCGATTTCAAGCATCTTCAGGCAACCTGCCTGGTGGAATATGTGCTCTGCGCCCGGTTCTGGCTCGCCAGATCTCGAGCGCTCGACGACGTTTCGTATCTGGATTTGCGTCGGGATTATCGTTGGCTATATATCCTTCCAGTAGTTTGTCGAATACACGATGACCGATGGTGGCAGCGGCACCGGCTGACTTATAACCAAGTTCTTGTGCAATTTGCGCCCAGGAATATCCTTCTTGGATCAGCTCCATTAAGCGCGCCTCCTTTGTTGAGAGTTCTTCGCGCATAAATACGTGACGCATCTCACGTGAAACCACCAGCACATTGCCTTCGATCGCCAGTTTCAGTTCTGAAATCAATGAGCTTATTTCAGATAACTGGGTATGCTTGCAAAGATACCCATCGCAACCGGCTTGCAATGCTCGTTCTCCATCTTCCAGAACTCGCGAATTTGTCAGAACAAGAATGCTTCCTGGATAAGATTGGTTGTGTCTGAGCCCTCTGACAATACGGAGTCCGGTCAGGCTGCTCGAACTTGCTATGCCTGCTGATTCCGGAATGGCCAGATCAACCAGAAATGCGTCGACCAGCTTCAAATCAGCTGATTTAAGCCAGTGAATGTAATCGTCTTCGTTGCTGAAAATTTTGACAACTTTGCAAGTAGTTCCGTCTTCAAGGCAGTCTTTCAGTTCTTCGGCGAACTCAATATCGTCTTCTATAATCACGATATTTTTCATGGCTTATTCAGCTAAGACTCTTGTAAGGCTCCCTTTGAGAATGAGAATAGCATGAATGCAGGTAGACCGAGGAGCCCTAACATTTTTGAACTTCATCGTCTATGATCAGGCTAATTACTAAGCTTCCGTCGGAGCAATTTATGGCTGACGAAAAAGCATCGTCCGAGTACCTGAACTATCAGGCTGTATTCGAGTGGTTTCCGGGACTGATAATGATCATGACTCCCGACTTGATGATTCGAGCCGTGAGTCATCAGTTT
>JAIEPM010000372.1 GCA_019748395.1 Candidatus Obscuribacterales bacterium | reverse complement strand
CATTCATCAGTGTTCCGGTGATCGCGATGGTCACGCCTTTCATTGGGTTGGCTTCGATTTTTGTGACTTGCAAGGCTGTAAATCCAACAACCTTAGCTGTTTGGTTATAAGCCGGGTCGCCGTTTATGATAGGCAAAATCAGAAACTCTTCAGCTTTCAGCGCACTCAGTCGCGGTTCTTTAGCCAGATCTTTCAAGCCCATTACGCCGTTATTCAGGTAAATATCTTCGCCTTTTGCGACCGATGGAATGCTGATGTCTTTCTTGGTGTCATTACCGAGAAGTTTATCAATCATTGTATCAATCGCATCCGCATTAGCGGATTTAGACGTGAGGGTTGTGAATGTAGCATTCTTCATAGACTGGCTGCCGATGTAGAATGTGACTGTGTCGCCGGGGCGAAGCTCTTTTAGAGCCGGTCCAAGAATATTGCCTTTGTGATCGGTTGGAACAGCATCGAGGCTTACCGCCATTGGGAAGGCTTGTCCGGCGGCAAGTCGCCAGAGTTTTCCTTGAGTACCGGCGGTGGAGCTTACTTCTATTCTATCTGTCCAGTGTTCAAAGAATGGCGCAAACATATGATGAACATCGATGTAGGCATCTACCTGTACTTTACCCGGGATATTAGGCTGCGGGTTTGTAACTGTTACGTCTACATGAAGACCTTGCGTTCCATTAGCGACTGCGCGTCCATCGGCGTAATTCATAGCAGCAAGGGCTAAGGCGTCGGGGGCACATTTGCTCTTGTCGAACCAGAGATCTTGCGCACCTGCAAGAGCAGCTGCGTCTGTGGCGTTCTGAAGTTCGGTTCTGACCGTGCTCATATGCGAAAAGTCAATTGCCAGAGCAGCACTGACCATGCCGATTATTACGGTCAGGATTATGAGCAGTGGACCAAGCTGTCCGCGCTGTCGCGTTCTTGATGGCATTATGTATTTGTTCATGATGATCACTACTCCAGTCTGAAAGTAGACTCCGCAACCGGTTGAAACCTGCTTTGCAAGTTGAGCGGGTCAGGATGAGGAAAAGGTGGAAGCGAATGCTGGCCCCCTAAGTATCTGACTTTTATCCTGACGGTGTGCGGTTCCGTAGTCGTTTGGAATACCGGATCGTCGAACTGAGCGGAGTCATTGACGATGTTTGGAATACGAATCTGGTCGAAAACTATGCTGTCTTGCGCAGCGCGGCTGTCGACAATCTTCGGATCCGCTCCATAACTAATCGCCATGGATCTTGCCGCAAGTCTGCTTGCTTGAGACAGGTTGTTAATCAGGAAGCAAGTGTAACTAACCTCCCAGATAACAAAGGTCAAAAGTATGATCAGCGGTATCATAAGTACCATTGATGCGGCTGCTTCGGCGATACTTGTGCCGGTTTTCTTTCTTCTATAAAACCTGGCCATGATCGTGTGTCCTGTGCTTAAATTTCCCAGTCCGAATTTTTTTCTTCGCCTTCATTAGCTGCAGTCTGCAGGTAATAGACAGAAGGATCTTTCTGGTAGTCCGCTCTTTCAAGCAGAGCTACTTTTTCTTCCTCTGCCTCCAGTGCTTTTTTGGAGGCAAGTGTTTTTGCTTTATCAGCATCATCCAGGCTCTGTATGTAAGTTTTCTGGCTCAGCCAGTTTTGCTCGGCGTCTGCCAGAGTTACAACATCATCAAGTAATTGATATTTAGCCAGTTCTTCAGCGCTTAATTGTTCACTGAGGAAATAGTCAACTTTAACATCATGCATAAACCAGTGATGCAGCGCTCTGAGAATTGCGGTTCTTTGTCTGCGAAAGAACTTATCGTCTCGATGTAAGCGAGAAAGTAGGTTTTCGCAAGTTTCGCAGCGCTTGTTTGGATGATGTTCCAGATATTGGTGCTCTCTAATTTCTCTTGCCCAATCACTTCCATTCAGAGGGAATGGATACTCATTGAGGTGAGAATCTAAGTATATTTGTCGTTTTTTGAGTTCGACTTTTTCAGCAATTGATTCAGTCATGATTTCTCACCCCCTTAAATCTGCCGGGGGCTTGAGGTGAAATTGAATTGTTATTTTTCTAAGCCCCGTACTTGGATCATACTGCTATGAACCTTCCGGGGTATCCACGAAAAGGTGTAGTTCTTCGTGACGAACAGCCGATCTTTTCCTTTTGGAAATCATCCGCTAGATAGATTACTGAGCTTCCAGTCTTTGATTAGTTTAGCTTCGCGAGATTATTCTCAATTATTCTTGCCGAATTGTTGAGGGAAAATCCTTTTTGCGTGATGCGGTCTCGATTCGTAATTCTCGGAGTTTTCTTCATCCCAGAGATTTTCTCGCGATTGCTCATCGCTAAAGCCCAGTTTTTCCCTGTACATAGACTGACCTTGCAAGAACCAGTAATGCATGGCGCAACGAACGCCTGCGCGCTCACGATCTAAGAGGCTTTTATTTCCATGCAGCCTGCTTAGGAAATTCAGGCAACCATCGCAAAGACAGGATGGATGTCGAGCTCTTTCAAGACGCTCGCTAACAAGTCTTGCCCATTCACTACCATCCAGCGGAAATGGATGATCATTTTGATGACGTCGAAGATACCTGTCGTGGAACAGGTGCTCGATACTTGCGCTCAAAATATTAGACATGGCTTGAAACCTTATACAAGTTTCTTCGACACTAAATTACCATCTCGTGCCATATCCAACATCGTTCCATTGGACGAAGTGAAAGAGGTATATTGAATTACGCAACGTAAAAGCCAATCCCCGGCGACTTAATCAGTCATGGGGATCAGCTTTTGCTTTTAAGTTGCAGAACTTAAGCCGGCTTTAGTAGCGACCGCGTCCACCGCCACCTGGGCCTTTCGGCTTCGGCTGGGAAACGCTGACTGCAATTTGACGTCCTTCAACATCGCGACCGTTCAGCCCTTTGATGGCTGCTTCAGCTTCGG
>JAIEPM010000306.1 GCA_019748395.1 Candidatus Obscuribacterales bacterium | reverse complement strand
CCTCAATCAGGAATTGAAAAATCTGCTTAACTCCTTTGAAAATGAACTGGGAAAAAACAACATCGAATACAAAGCCAAGCGTGATTCGATGAGACTGGACCCGCCGCAACTTTCAATTATCAAGAGAGGAGCATATGAAGCACTGCGCAAGGAGATGACAGCAGCCGGAGTTGCCGATGCCCAAATCAAATTGAGTCATTTGAATCCCAAAGCAGAGGTGCGCAGGTATTTTGAGCAGAATCTGGAAGAGGAACATCTGCATTCATCGGTCGTCAGCTAAAAATATTGATTGTTCAGGAGCCCATGGTCAACGGAGCCTTTATGCAAATAAGAGTAATTCTAAGCAGCATTGCAGCCCTCTTCATTTTGACGGGCAACGCAGCCTTCGCTTCTGATGACCCGGCAATTCTAGAAGCACAGAAATTTTTCAAGCAGTTCAGCGACTTAGAACGAGCCTATGACCCGGCGGAAGCTGAGCTTTACGCGCCAAATGCCGTAATCAAAGACACGCGCGTTTATGAGGACGGACAATCAAAAACCCTTACCTGGACGGGCGAAAACTATAAGCAGATAGTCAAAGCGCAGCTTCCAGTTTCAAAAGCTCGCAACGAGCAATACAGCTACTCACAGCCGGTTTTTCAAAAAGACGGCAGCAATGTTAGACTTAGATGCCAGCGCAGTTCAATCAGCAAAAAATACAGCGCGCCACTGGAGATGCTTATCGCGCCCACGGCCAGAGGCTGGAAAATCATAGAAGAAAGCTGCCAGAGCCAGCCCTAAGCACGCGAAGAAACCGAAATCCAGAGCTCTTCTCAAGGTCTGAGTGCCGTAGGACTCTTCATTTCAGCCATCTTAGTAAGAAACTCTGCAACGGCCGGATCCTTCGACTCATATGGCTTCAAAAAAGCTATCAATCGCTTTCGGTTGTATTCAAAATTGCCGTTTTCGCCATCAAAAGGCAGGCTCAGATCATCAGTGTAGCGGGGAATAGACTTGCTGACAATCACTAGAATCTGGTCGGCAAGCGAGTTTTCTCCATCCTTAAAGAGGCGCAGCACCAGTGGCAGAGGATTAACATTCATAAGACGGGCGACTTTGACTTTGGCAGAATCATCATTACTCGCAATCCAGTCACGATCGAGATTCCTTATTAAGCTGCGGGCCGAATCGACATCACCTTTAGATAATCGGACCGAAGCTCTCGCAAAAGTCACTTGCAAAACACCGGAAGTCGGGCGCATAAAAACACTTCGGTTTAAATACTTTCTCCGGTGCGCGTTTTCATAAACCCGCGTATCAATCAAGTCCGCCTGATCGATTGCTTCTTCAGCAAGCTTAAACTGCGAATAGCCTGCACACTCACTGGCGATTTCGAGCAATGCTTCGAAATTCATAGATGCATCATAGTTGTAAAAAAGCACATCGCTGCCATCCACCGCATAAGAGAGCCCGAAATCACTAATGAACTTAGCCAGGTCATCGAAGCGCCCCAAGCGCAGCAAAGCCCTGGCAACAAGCTGAGCCTTTCTGAATCCGCCATAGCCGGTAGCAACCAATTTATCAAGAATCCGCGCAGCCCTTTTCTTGTCCCCCAGTTCCAGGGCGGCATCAGCTTCAAAAGCCAGGAAATCACTTCCAAGATACTCGCCAAGTTCAGCGGTAAAAATAGGTCTTGAAGAATCAAAATCATATTTATCTGAGAATTCAGCCATCCTCGCGGCGACTTCTTCCACTTCTTGCCAGCGCTTTGAGTCCCGCAAGCATAAAACATAAGAACCGGCAAGATACATATGCAAAGCGAATTCATTTGCACTTTTCTCACGCTCGAATATAGCTCCCGAAATTTCATAGGACTTCTTCAAGAAAGCCAGACGCTTAATTAAGTCTTTCTCGAGCTTTCCCCTTCGATTCAGGAGAATACAACGAGCTCTCGAATCAAGTTTGCCTTCAGCCAGATATTTATCCAAATAGACAATTGCCCGGTCTGGATTCTTCTCTTCAATCTCTCGAGAAGCATTGCAAATCAATAGCGCGCTGGAGATGGTTATGCGCTTGCCTGACTTCAAAAAACTCAGGTCTTGCTTGGAAAAGCCGGAATGATCCTCTGCTGAATTCGGTCCTAATATCTTCGCCCTAAAAGCCATATTATCCATGAAAGCAAAAAAGACCAGCAAACCGAATACTAAAAGCAAAAAGCCTGCGATGGAAACATATTTCCTGGGCATCCGCGATCTCGACCTGGGTTGTAATCCGCCATGCTCAAGAGAGACTTCGATCTTTTCCAGATCATCTTGAAGCTCTTTCATGTTTTGATAACGGTCATCAGGCTCTTTTGCCAGACCTTTTTGAAAAAGCTCGTTCAAGAAGCGCGCGGAGACGGCATCAACCCGTAAATCCAGCTCCGGCAAAGGCTCATGCATATGCTTGTACATCAGGCCGACCGGATTATCGGCAGAGTACGGCGTCTTGCCGTGCAATAGCTCGTATAAGACCACAAGCAAAGAATAGATGTCGCTGCGAGAATCAGCAACACGACCGGCGCACTGCTCTGGACTCATGTAAGAAGCCGTGCCGATTAAGATCCCGGTGTTGGTCAGCTTCTGTTCTTGCTGCAGGCGAGCCAAGCCGAAATCAACCAGCTTGGGGGTATCAGGCTCCGGCTTATCGAGCAGAATTATATTTTCCGGCTTCAAGTCTCGGTGGACAATTCCTTTTTGATGTACAAGAACTAAAGCTTCTGCCACTTTCTTGACGATGTTCAGCGCGCGAAGCGGCAGCATCGGAGAGTTTGCTGAAAGAATCTTTCTCAGACTCACGCCATCAATCAACTCCATGGCTATGAAAGGCAAACCAGAGTCTGAGATACCAATATGATAAACAGTCACTATGTTTATCTGA
>JAIEPM010000097.1 GCA_019748395.1 Candidatus Obscuribacterales bacterium | reverse complement strand
GTATAATCTGCCTCCGGATTATTCTGCAGAGGATCTAATTGAGCCTGGAAAAAACGAAGTGTTTCAGGCTCTTAATAAATTTTCAATCCCTGAATATTTTCCCTATTTTTATAGCAGGCTGCCACAGCCTGCGCGACCAGGTCCATATGACTGCGAGTATAAACCCGTCTTGGAATTGTCAATCTAACCAGTTCCAGTTTCGGGAAATGATGCTCTCCTGTTGAAGGGTCGCGACCGGCAGAAACAATGCCTCGCTCCATCGCTCTAATGCCGGATTCGACATAGAGCGCCACTGTCAGTGCCTGCGCCGGAAATTGAATTTGAGGAATATGCGGCAAAAATTGCAAAGCATCGAGATAAACTGCATGTCCTCCCACCGGCAGCACTATTGGAATTTTATACTCGAGCAAACGCTGCGCCAGATAATGAACCTGTCCGATTCGTGCTTCCAGATGTTCGTCCTGTATCGCTTCTTCAATGCCCCTGGCCATTGCCTCCATGTCGCGGCCTGACATGCCTCCGTATGTGTGCAGTCCTTCAAAAAGAACAACCATCTCACAGGCTTTAGCATAAAGAGCTTTGTCTCTAAGGGCCAGAAAACCGCCTATATTCACCAGCAGATCTTTTTTGCCGGACATCGTACAGGCATCTGTTAAATCGCAGATTTCGCGAAGAATCTGCGCACAGCTTTTTAGTCCCTGGCCGTTTTCCAGCTTTTTGATAAACCAGGCATTTTCCATCGCCCTTGTGGCATCAAGTACGATCTTGATTCCGTGCTTGCGACACAATTGACTGACTGCTTTCAAATTGGCAAGTGAGAACGGCTGCCCGCCGGCCATGTTTACGCATGCCTGAACATTTATATATGGAATGCGGTCGGCGCCCACACGTTCGATTAAAGATTCTAGTTTTGCAAGATCGATATTACCCTTGAAAGGAAACGTACTTTGTGGGTCATGTGCTTCATCTACAATTACATCCACAAATGTGCCGCCTGCCAGTTCCTGATGCGCGCGTGTTGTGGTGAAATACATATTGCCTGGTACTATGTCGCCCTTTGAAATCATTATTTGCGAGACTATGTGCTCGGCGCCTCGTCCCTGGTGTGTCGGGACAAGGTATGGATAGCCGTAATAGTCTTGGACGTTTTGTTCCAGCTTATAGAAATTTTTTGAGCCTGCGTAAGCTTCGTCTCCCAGCATCATGCCTGCCCATTGATAATCACTCATGGCTGAGGTGCCGCTGTCCGTGAGCAAGTCGATGTATACATCTTCCGATTTCAAAAGGAATGTGTTGAAATGTGCCTTTTGAATTACTTGCCGGCGATATTCTCTGCTTGTACTTTTTAGCGGTTCGACCATCTTAATTTTGTAAGGCTCGGCAAAGCTGTATTTGTAATCGTTCATTTCTAACCTCAAGTGACCGGGTGGTCGAAAAGCACTGTACCGGCGGTTTTATTCTCAAACGGAGAAAACGCCAGCTATTTTCGAATAACTTGAATTGTTTATGAATCAGTCGCGGGGTGGTTTCATTAATGTCACCAATCGAGATCCTTTTTTAGTCGGCAAGCAGATGACGGCTGATGATTACTCGCTGGATCTGGCTTGTGCCTTCGTAAATTTGGAATATTTTTGCATCACGCATTAGTTTTTCTACAGGATATTCGCGTGAGTATCCATAGCCGCCGAAAATCTGCACTGCGTCGGTCGCAACTTTCATAGCAACGTCTGCCGCAAATGCTTTTGCAATTGCAGCTTCTCTGGTGTTTCGCTGCCCACTGTCGATTAAAGAGGCTGCTTTCCAGCAAAGCAATCTGGCTGCTTCAATGTCTTTGTCCATGTCGGCGAGCATGAAGCTGACAGCTTGAAACTTATTTATTGATTGCCCGAAAGCTTTTCTCTCTTTAGAATAGCGAAGCGCTTGCGTCATCGCATTTCTTGCGAGTCCGACTGCGGCTGATGCCACTAAGGGGCGCGTGTGGTCGAAGGCCGACATGGAGATCTTAAAGCCCTGCCCTTCTTTGCCGAGCAAGTTTGAAGCCGGAACTTCCACATCTTCAAAACTGATTGAGCGTGTGTCGCTGGCTCTTTGTCCCATATTCATTTCTTTTTTGCCGACTGTTATACCGGGGCTGTCTGCCGAAACTACAAAGGATGACATGCCTTTGTGTCCCTGACTTTGATCTGTGTATGCCAGAACGTAATACCAGTTTGCAACACCGGCATTTGTAATCCACATTTTTTGTCCGTTAAGTAGATACTTATCGCCGACGCGGCGTGCCGTTGTTTTGATGCCTGCCACATCGGAGCCTGCATCAGGTTCTGTGACGCAGTATGCAGCAAAGAGCAAGTCTTCGGTCATAGGCGTCAGGTATTTTTTCTTCAGCTCATCGGAGCCGGCAACAATGAGTGGTGCTTCTGCCAGATTATTCGCTTCCATGGCTGTTCCGATGCCTGTGCAGGCCGCCGCGATTTCCTCTGCCACCAGGCATGATTCAAAAACGCCCAGACCCAGGCCTCCGTATTCTTCGGGAATGTGGCCGTTCATCAAGCCCAATTCCCAGGCTTTTCGACATATCTCTTTGGGAAACTCGCCGCTTTGATCATGATGGGCTGCTTTTGGAACAATTTCGCGCTCCGCGAACTCACGAGCCAGGTTTTGAATTTGCAGTTGTTCGTCACTCAGCGTGAAATTAACCATGATTTCCTCCAGCAAAACTTTTTAGAGCTTTTAATCCTAACTTTTTCAAGAGGCACTTGTTCTCGTTCTTAAGAATGAGCTTCAGATCCCGCTTGAGTTGCCGTTGACAATTGCCGCCGTTCGGCATGGGCGTGACTGTAAATGAAAATCCAGATCATGTATCGTTACTCCTTTCATGACTACTTGT
>JAIEPM010000083.1 GCA_019748395.1 Candidatus Obscuribacterales bacterium | reverse complement strand
CTCTTTGCTCTGGTTAAAGCTGCCGAACAAGCCGGCGAAAGCAAAGGCGGGGCCGTTCTCTGGATTCACGGACCACAGCCCGGCTACAACAACGAAATGTACATCATGTCTCCCTACGCCGCTGCTCCGGCATTTTTTGAAATGGCACTCGATGACTGCTTGACTGATGCAAACGAGTTCTTCAAAAACCATAAGGAAATCGGTCCTTTCAATGCAGTACCCAGAAGCGGACCGCTCGCAGATGACCTGCAATCGTTCTTAAGCAAATGGCAGCCCGGCGCAAAAGAGACCTATGTTGATCTCTCAAGCGCGGCCGCCGATACAAAAATCGAAGTTTCCACCGACAAAGATGCTTCAAGAGAGGTGGCAATACTTGATGCAGCAAACAGCGTCAACAGGCTGATTGCTGCCGGAAAGAAAGCCGAAGCAGCAGCAATTGGCGTGCGCTATCATATCGTCACGCCAGTGAGTGGCGCTGTAGTTCTGGGCAATTCAGTTGCTCAAGACAAGCTTGCGCAAAATGATCAGTCCAGCCTTAACGCTCAAGAAGCAGCCGCCCCGATGCTTGAAGGCGCCGTCAACGGCACGGTCGGTCCACAAGGAGCTGATGCCACGGTGATTCAAGGCATCAACACTGCCGGAACAGTTAGAGTCAACAACATCGCCAACCTGGAGGCACTGCTCAACATCGTCGCAAACGGTCTGGAAATTCTTGGAATGATTGTTGGCGGCTATAACTTTGCAATGGGTGCCGTAGGTAAATCAATGGTATTTCCATTCAGACTGTCCTCAAAGAGCCGCCTGGTCTTCGGCATATGCATAGCCATAATCGGACTGGTCGTGCCAACTTCAATTAACTGGCTGCTCGCCTCTGCTCGCGATGCAAATCTATTCAGCTAGTAATCGAAGCAAAACCGAAAAGAAAGGGGAGTCCTCAGCAGGGGCTCCCTTTCCTTTTTCACTACGCTGCATATATGTGCAGTAAAAGACTGAAGCAATGCCCCTACGGAAGAACCGCTTAACAAGCGATGATTAGCACATCGGTGGGCAACTGATTCTTTCTATATCGGATGATTCGGGGCTGGAGGGTTGATTATGGTTCAGGAGATTGAGCCTGCGCGCGAACGCGCCGGAACGCACAATAATGAAAGCAGCGAAACTCTTAGAGTCGCCGCAGAAAGCAATTCAAATAACCTTAGTAAACAGCGTCAAACAGAAAAATCAAACACGCAAGAGCTGGTTTCAAAAGGAACTCTGCCCTCTCTAGAGCTCAGCAGCAATGGTAAAAAAGAATGGACTCTTGCTGTTCATCTTGCAGCAACATTGCCTGGCGGTCCTGAGCAAGTGTTGGGTTATGGAGCAGATCACAAGCTTGCACAACTCAAGCAGCTAGCCAAAGATACCGAGGGTAAGCCTGTAAATCTTCTGGTGAATGTCGAGCGCACCACGGACCGGAAAGGGGCTCTTTGCCATGCAGAAGGTAAAACTCCTGAAAAAGCTGCCGCTTGCGATAAATCCGCGGTCGAAGCCAACAGAGCCGTCACCGAGAGATATTTCATCCATGATGGTCAAATCGAACGCTTGCCCAATTCCACATATAAAGCTTCAGGACCGGAGCTCAGCCAGCTCTTGAAAGATGCTCAAAGACTCAGCCCCTCTAGTAAGCTCGGACTGATTATTCAATCTCACGGCGCAGGACCAGAGGGCATCAAAACCAACAAGGGGGATCTTTCACTTTCGGCTATGCTAAAGAGCATTCAGCGCGGTCTTGAGCCTGGACAAAAGCTGGATATGCTGAACTTCGATGCCTGCATCATGGGCAACGATAAAGTACTCGATAAGAGCAGCGAGATTGCAAAAAACCTGGTAGCATCTGCGGCTGTTGAAAGTGCCAATAAAGTCAATGACGGACAAAACGTCAGCGCAGCAATCAAGTCACTGACGGAGAATCCCAATTTGAGCGGGCGTGAACTTGCGGATAATTTTGTCGAACAAGCTAAGAATGGTGAAAACGGAAAAGGCATCGAGAATACAACAATGACTCTGGCGAGCTTTGATTTAACTCGCTTTCAATCATTCAAACAAAGTCTCGATAGTTTTGGAAAAGAGCTGAACGCCGCAGCAGGCAATGACGCGAATCTCAAAGCTATTCAGGATGCAGTCAACGCCACCACAATTCCGGAAACGGGCGCTGAAGAGCATCTAAATCAGCAGCGTGACCTGAAGAATTTCGCTAAGAACATTCAAGAAGCAATAGAGTCCGGCAAAATCAAAAGTCCGGACGGTAAACTAGAACAGGCAACCAGAGACTTCTTGAAAAACTTTGATGAACTGGCAACCCGGCAATTCGGCGAAGCAGCTCGCGGCTATGAAAGGATGGGAGGGCTTACGACAAATTTGCCCGGCAAAGAGATTCTGGATAAAAAAGAAACAGCGGCATTGATGTCGCCATTTCGAGTGATAGCACACCAAGTCAAAAGCGCGCTTATCGAAGGAGTCAAACTCAACGACAAAAGTGATCTGATAAAAGGTATCAATGAAACGACAAAGGAACTTGGCCGAGCATTGGGCGGCAGCTCTCCGCAAACAATGAAAGAGCTGAAAGAAGCAATCAGCGATATTGCAAAATCAAAAAACGAAGAAGAGTACAGAAGCGCTCTCAAGAACTTCCAATCTGTCGCAGAGTCAATTGATGCCTCTCCACTTGGACAGCGCATTAGAAAGGAGCTGGAAAAGGACGCGCCGCAAGTCAGACGCGAATACTTTGCCAACCGGAAAGAAGCAATAACGGCGGGATGGTGTCAGTTTCAGAAGTTCTGTTCAGCAGATTTCAAAAGTCCTGTTCAGCAAGTTATCAGAACCTAGACAGCAAGGC
>JAIEPM010000102.1 GCA_019748395.1 Candidatus Obscuribacterales bacterium | reverse complement strand
ATGAATACAGCGGCGCACGTTCCGATACGGTCGCCAGATATTCGACGCACCAGCGCAAATAGCTGATGCGATGAGCCGGAAACGACTGTGCCTGTAATGCGAGCCCGAATTCCGTGGATGAGAACTGCTCCCACTCTACGTCACCTTTGCCAGCCCCTGCCAGAGTCACACCAAAGCCGGGCGTCCACCGAAGCAGATGTGCCGGTCGAAAGGAGTAGTATTCGAACATGAAATCGTAAACCGGATGCCGTTTGTGGACTCGCGAGCGCATAACCCGGTCATCCGCCCAAGGTCCGACACGTTGAAGATAGGCTTCACGTTGTGCTCGCCAGGTCTCCGAGCTGAGCGTTTTACCGATCGGATACGACTTGGAAGTGGTGTTGGCAAGATTAGCAATATCCACTTTAAAGAAGACCTCCTCTCGATGACGATGCGCGCCTGTCGATCAAGCAGAATACGGACAAGTCTCTGCTGAGCAGCTAACTGGATCGCAGCAACAACGAGCCTGAATATAGCAGAGAAGTTGAAAGGCTCTAGATTCCAAGGCTAGACTCGCTTATCCGCGCCATCATCGACCACCAGGCTCTTGCAAGCCGTAATTTGCCTGCGGCGCTGTCCGGATGTTCTCGATCTTCACTATATGTTTTACAGAGACTCTTCTGCGAACCGCGCAAACAAGGTTTGCCTTGCGGAGAATATGATTCGATGTCTGCCAGATCGAAAAGAACTTTGCCCGATTGCTTTGCATAATTGCGAACAAGATCATTAAACTGCTCCCGTTTGCTATTGTCGCCATCCGCCACCAGGGGGCAGGTACAGTAAACAACTTTCATTGACGGAAATTTTTTGGCAAGAGATTCAAGAGTAGTCTTGTAAGTATTGAACAGCTGAGCGACATTGGTGCCGGATTCAATATCGACAAAACAGATTTTCATCATTGCAGCATCTAAAGACGCCCCGTAAGCAGGAGCCTTTGTGATTTTCGCCGCAAAATCTTGAATCTTTGAATTCGGATTTCCGTTCTCACCTATCTCTCCGTGACCTAAGCCTCTTGTATCTTTGTAGAACTTGAGGGTCGGATTTTGCATTATATTCAGCTTGTACTTATTGCCTGTTTTGTCCGCGAGAGCATCAAGTCCGTCGAGTAAATTCCAACCGACTGATTGGTGTCCGAAATAAACGTTCAGAGATCTTATTTTGCTTAGCTGCGAGGCGGAAATTTTGCTATCTGTTTCGTCTATGCAGTTGTGATCAAATACTATAGCCTCTGCGGCGATAGCGGCAGGCAAAGTTAAAATTGCAGCGAAGCAGATAGTCAGGGACGTGACAATGCGTTGATAATTCACTAGTTTATTTCCTTTAGTGAGATTGAATGAAAGCAAAGTTCTTCCATTCTTGCATATGTGCATTTAGGTGATGGGCACAATCTGCTCAGCCTTCCCCAAAGATGATTCCTGGAATCTCCAATTAGAGAAGCGTTTTGCGGAAGCCTACCCGCCAACAGGCTAATTAGCACGTCCGACTGGATCAATAAATCGGGCAAAGGCAACACAAGAAGAATCAGCGTAAAGCATTG
Organism: Candidatus Obscuribacterales bacterium; assembly: GCA_019748395.1. Lineage (GTDB taxonomy): Bacteria > Cyanobacteriota > Vampirovibrionia > Obscuribacterales > Obscuribacteraceae > JAIEPM01. The sequence goes on along the minus strand of JAIEPM010000102.1, from coordinate 1,289 downwards.
AACTCAAACGATGTTTAGTCATTCGGCTGTCCAGCGGAAGCTGGGTTTACGGCGGGGAGAATACTTGTTGGAGTGTTAGCTGCCGCGCCAGCCCCCGAGTTAATGACGGAGCCAATACCGCCAAGTTCACCGGCAGCGCTCTGCAGTACCTCCGGCGCCGTTACAACGAAAGAACCTCCAACGGGTTTCTTCATTGTCTGCGTAGAATTCAGCTCTTTGTTTTTTCCCAGGGTCTTTCTGATCTTCAATTTCTTGCCTGCATCTTTTCCAGTTGAATCTACGGACATCTCAATCACTCCCACTGCAAATCAGATACTACAACAATACCGCATAAACGTGAGGAACTAAAGAGGAGATCTTCTTTGAGCTGCGATTCGGCAAAGAAGAAGACCGGCAAAGAATCCCGACAGGTGTCCGACAAAGGACACACCTAAGCTCATGTTCTGGTCCAGCAAGAAAAGTAAGAGATTTTCCAGAAAAAATGAAACAAGAAGAATCCAAGCCGGAAGTTTCGGAAAGTAAAATGGAATACCAATAAAAGTCCTTACTCGTGAGCCTGGATAGAAAACCAGATAGGCCGCCATAACGCCGGAGATCGCACCTGAGGCTCCGATGAAGCCGGTGGTAGTAGCGGGCGCGAAAAGACATTCACCCAATCCGGAAAGCAGACCGCAAGAAAGATAAAAGAACAAATAATTTCCCGAGCCCATCATATCTTCAACGTTGTCACCGAAGATAAACAGGTACCACATATTTCCGGCAATATGCCCGAATCCGCCGTGCAAAAAGCAGTGACTAACAAGATTCAATATTGATTGCTGATGTGCAGCAATCATTGCAGGCTTGAGCGCCCAGAAATCAGTCATGCTCGGAACACATAGCTGCATGGCCATACAGATCAAATTTAGGACAATCAAAACGTGGTTCACGACCCCACAGGATTCCCTGTTGTCGTTTTCATCATATAAAGGAAACACTTCCAGCCCCCGTCCGCTTTGCTAAATGCAATTTACTGCGGAATTGGGATATCTTAATGGCGCTTCTTGACAAATCGGCACAATATAAACATTCGTTAACAATGTCGTAATCGCCACCTAGAGAAAGCTTTCCAGCAGCGCCTATTTGCCGTAGTGGCAGGGCTCGAAGTCTTTTTCCTGGCGAATCAGAGCTTTGCTGATTTTGCGATTACGCATGGGGTCTTCGCCGTACATGTAAACCTTGTTGTTTTTGATTTCCAGTTTGCCAACCATCGTGCCACCATCCGGCAAATCTGCACCCGGCGTGTAGCT
>JAIEPM010000193.1 GCA_019748395.1 Candidatus Obscuribacterales bacterium | reverse complement strand
CAGCATTGGTTTTGCTGGCGATTGCCTGGGCAATTCGATTATTCAGCATATTAACGTCGTTGGTGAACAAAAGCTGCTGTGTGAACCCGAATTTCTTTCCTGAAAGTTTCAACTGCGCTTCACGCTGTTCAAGCGCAGCCAATTCGGACTTGAGTGTGGCCGCATCTGCTGCACTGAGCTGGCCGGCGTTCAGGGCCTTATTTATATCGCTGTCCATTTGAGCTCGTTTTGCGTCGAGGTCTTCAAAACTCCGAACAACACCCGCAAAAGTTTTGACCAGTCCGGAAAAATCCGTCGCGGCAAAAGAGGGCGCCGCAAGTGCCAGAGTGCTTGCTATCACTAAAATTGAACTCTGTCTGTTCATAAATTCTCCGCATCTGAATTGGCTAACTGAGCCTTTAACAAGGTCTCAAATTATCTCACCCTCAAGCAGAATCTCCTCATGTATAAAATGTCAACAAGAAAAATCTTGTTTACACTCAAATCGCTTCGCCTAAGCTCTACAAAAACAGCTTTCCTGCTCGAAACAGTCCAGAGTCCCCCACGTCCCTTCCTGATCCCATTTGACAGGGCGCTGCCATGCGGCGCCCTGTCATTCTAAAAGGCAACGAAAAAATCAAAGCTACTTGACGATCAGCTCAGCTATTCCCGGTCGTTTTAATATCTCAACTTCCTTTCGCTCAAGCAAAAATTTATTCAAAAAATCAATGCAATAGCGACTGATCAAGTTTTCCTGCACTTTGTTTTTATTCAAATTGGACCAGGCGAAATGCCCGGCATTCTCAAATTCCAGCATAAGTGCAGGTGAGGAAGTCTTGCTGAAGGCCCCGCCTTCTCGTTTGATAAAAGGTGCAATTCCAAAATCGCGGGTTCCGAATTGGTACATGACTGGAATCTTGAGTTTATCCAGTTCGCCTTTCAAAACCAGCGGCTGACAGTAAGGTGAGAGGGCCAGCACGGCTTTTATGCCTGGCACTTTCCAAGCAGGCCATGCTCCTGCCAGACCAAGTGCTGTATATCCACCGAGCGAATGTCCCGCTAGAGCCACTTTCGACCAGTCGATTCGATTCTTCCAGTACTTATCATTTTTCAAATAATCGATCAAAGTTTTTAGATCGTTTGCTCGATCTCGATAGCTATTCTCTGTCCACAGGCTCGCTTCCTGAAATTTCGCTTGCCCTGCTTGCATTGATTGAGCCTCACCGAGAGCATCTTTATGATTCGGCGCAAGCACAAGATATCCGGCATCTGCAAGGGCTTTCATCAGAAAACTGCTTTGCGTATTAATGCCGTGAAAGCCGTGCGAAAAAATTACGAGCGGCAAGGGAGCTTTTGAATTCTTCGGCATCCAGCATGCAACCTGCAGTCCGGCCATATCAATTTTGATTGGACTGTCCTGAGTATCAGTGACTTGATAACGTGTTTCCTGCCCCCTCCCCCGCAATCGTTCTTTGATCTTTTGCCGCAGGATCTCTTGTGCCTGAACCTGTAAATTTACAACTGGGTTAAGAGCGAAAAAAATTAGTAGGACACAAACCGTCATCAATTTATGCACGATTAATCTCGCTGCTTTCTGCACGGAGTAATTGTAGCCGTAAGAAGCATTAAATTGGAAACGAGACATCTCATTCGCGATGCCTCGTTTCCCTGAATAACGATTTGCTGAACTCTATTTACCAGTCTTCGTTTCTGTAGTCGCGGCCAAGCCCGAGACGGTGAACGTTCTGTTTGCCGTTGCGCTCATCAGTCGCCTTGAACCCGACTCCGTTCTCGCCCACCCCGAATGAAAGAGCTCCTGCACGTTCGGTGTTGCGTTTGTAGTTAACATGACTGTATCCGGTACCAACCTGTGCATCCAATGTTGGTCCAAGCTGAGCACCGACATCAACTCTTGAGTCGTGATGTTTGTCAGAGGCCGAAACATGAACCCCTGGTCTCAAGATGCTGTTGCGATCGGTGTCGAGATCGGCACCGGTAGCGAGAGTTTTATCAAACGCTCTGGCACTGGCATTTGCTCCAACAGAGGAATCCCTGTTGAGGTTTGCGTGTGCGCCGCCTTTTACTTCTCCGCGATTGCCGAATAAGCTGACGTTTCCATCATAGCCGTTATTGAATCCGTGTTTGCTGATGCTGCTGGCTGCCTCATGTTTCGTTTGCACAAGCTTGCCGACTTTGGCATCGACTTCGCCTTCAACACCAGTTTGAGCTCCGACGTTAGCTCCAAATCTTGTTCCGGCTTTTATATGGTCCGTGACACGAGCTTTTGCACCAGCGTCTGCATGTATTCCGTGTTTGTCGAAGCCGACTCCGGCGCCAGCCTTAGCACCTATTGGTCCGACTCCGACACCGGCATCCACCCTGGTTTCTTTGCCTATTTTTGTATCTACTTTGGCTATTCCGACATTAACACCCAGCGCCAGCGAGCCGGATTCGGTACCGATCTTGATAATGCCGAGGTTCAGACCCTTGAATCCGGATTTTTCGCGGTGCTGATGCACTTCGTCTTGAAACGCCGAGCTTGCGTCACGGTCACGACTCTCAGACTGTCTATTTTCGTGCTTTTCAAAATGATGTCCCATCTGCAATATCCCCAATCAGTCCCGACTCTTTGAATCTATCAATCCCGAGAAGATTAGTAAACCGTAAGAATACGCAAAACCCAGTCAGAGTCAACCTTTGCGGACGCCTTCAGTAACGCCGGTGCCAAAAACACACTATTCATAGTAGTAAAGGCTTTTAAAGCGGCGCATGGCACCTCCCCTACTGCTGCAGCATGTGTTTGCGCAATGAAAGGTTCTAGTTTCTGCGGTATTGATCGGGTCCGTAGTGACTTTGCTAATTGTTTGGGAAAGTTTGG
>JAIEPM010000600.1 GCA_019748395.1 Candidatus Obscuribacterales bacterium | reverse complement strand
TCGGCAGATCTTGGAATCAACCAAATTCAGATGCGAACAGGCGGAGTCATGACAAGCCCGATTTCGGTGACGGTCGGCTCAAGACCGGCTCCTGAAATTCTTGGAATAGATTGCTGGATGGCACCGCCTGGAGGCACAATAAATATCTCCGGTCGAAATTTTGCCAGTAATCAGGCTGAAAATAAAGTTTTCTTCGGTGAGCAAGCAGCCCAAATCACATCATCTTCGACAAGCGAGATTTCAGTCATAGTTCCAAACTGGTCATGGGGACCCAATCAACTCAATATTCCAATTTCAGTCGAATCAAATGGAATTCGTTCCACTCACACTTATCCATTTGACATAGGTCCCATGTATCACGGAGCCGTCCCTCAATTTGGTCATGATTAATGCAAACAAGATGCCCGTTTGCAGATTGTCTGCATATTTTCCCCTTAGCCGAAGAGAAAGAGTTCAAAATAAGCAGCTGTCCGCAATGCTCGCGGTCCTTTACTGCACGCACGCTTGCAAGACATCTGGAAATTGATAAGCAAGCAGCAAAGCATAAAGAACAAAAGACCGATGCTGAAAGTTTTTTTGCCTCAAACGAAAGTTCAGGCAAAATGCTGGTGCTGCTTGAAGAAATTCGCAGTCTCTGGAATGTCGGTTCGATTTTTCGCTCTGCCGACGGTGCTGGTTTTTCACAGTTGTTTCTGACGGGCATCACCGGCTGTCCGCCACGCAAAGAAATTGCAAAAACCAGCCTTGGCGCTGAAGACCATGTTGCCTGGAATTATTCTGCTAACTCATTGCCTGTTCTTGACGAACTCAAAAAACGAGGCTATCAAATAATAGGTCTTGAAAAAACCGAAAACAGCAAGCCTCTGAAAAAGGCTCAAGCAGAGAACAAAATCAGAAACCCATTGTGCCTGGTTTTAGGCAGTGAAGTCAAAGGCGTTTACAGTGAAACACTTGCCGCCTGCGATCTGCTGCTCGACTTACCGATGCGTGGCTTCAAAGAATCACTGAATGTGGCAGTTGCCTTCGGTATTGCGGCTTACGCTATTGCTGAAAAGATTGAGAGTGCCGGAACTTAAGTTGCTCTGCAACGTCAAAAACTTTCAATCCTGACTGCTCTGAAAGAGCTAATGTCAGTATCAAAGACATGCGATAATTTTCGACTGAGTACCTTCTGGAAGGATTGTCTAAATATGGCAAGAAACAAATTTATTTCAGGCTCTGCAATTATTCCCCTTGCCTCTTGTTTTGCCCTGACCCTTAATCTGGCGAACATAGTTCAAAGTCAGGCAGATGCCCCGGACAATTCCTCGGACAAAACAGCAGCGGCAAGCTCTAATAAAACGGACTCAAGCAACTCAGGCGGCAGCCCGGCGGCACAAGAAATAGCTTCGCTCAAGCAAGAACAAATACAACTTAGACGTATGGGCGAAGCAATTAAACGCACTCGCCGAGCCGCATTAGATCTAATCGGAGAATGTACTCAACCTATTGAGATGATGGGTGAAATTGACATTATTGGTCAGGATGTTATTCCAATCATGCCTGCGACTGCAGAAGGCTTCGGCAATCAATACATCCCGCCGCGTCCCAAATACATCAAATTACATATGGACCAACTTGAATCGCTTGTGCCGATTTTGCAAGACGATTTAGACAATCTCAAAATTCCCGACTCGGAAAAAGATGCTGCATCTCAGCCGCTGCAGGACATTAAAGGTTATATGAGCGACCTGCGCGGTCACTTCAAGAAATTGGAAAACCTTACGAAAACCGATGATTACGATCAACCTTCATTGACCAATGAAGCCCGCGGAATGGATGCAAGCTGCAAAGGCATAGATGCAGCCCGCAAGAAGCTGCTGCATGAAGAAAGTCAGACAGAGCGCAAAGAAGAAAAAATCGAGAAAAACGAAGCGAAGTCAAACAAGTAATTTTGAAATATATGAAAAAACGTCGTAGCTAAAATGGCTGCGACGTTTTTTATTGATGAATTATCGCCTGAGCTAGAAGTGTATTTTGGCAAGGCCGGCTTTAGCCAGGTTTGCCATCGGTCCGTTGGGAGTCAGCTTCAGAACCTGGTTGTAGTCGGCGGCAGCCAGATCATAGCGGCGCATTTTCACATAGACAACGGCTCTTGTATAAAAAGCCTGCGGATGGTTAGGTGTTTTTTTAATTTCCTTGCTCAGCATATCAATGCTCTCTTGAAGATGATTTGAATTCATCAGAGTGATGGCTTCGCGCAGAGGATTGAATGGCGCGTACTTAACTTCTTCCTTCTTCTCGTCTTTCTTGTCGCCGTCTTTTTTATCCTTTTCGTCTTTTTTCTTGTCGCCGTCTTTTTTATCCTTCTCGTCTTTTTTCTTCTCTCCGTCTTTCTTTTCGTCCTTCTTGTCGCCGTCTTTCTTCTCGGCGTCGCCGTCTTTCTTATCGCCGTCTTCTTTGTCGCCGTCTTTCTTATCGCCCTCTTTTTTCTCGGCGTCAGTTTCTTTCTTGTCGCCGTCCTTCTTCTCGGCGTCAGCGTCTTTCTTATCGCCGTCCTTTTTATCGCCGTCGGCAGCTTCCTTCTTGTCGCCGTCTTTCTTTTCGGAATCGCCTTCCTTCTTGTCCGCCTCAGGACTATCAGAGCTTTTCTTGTCAGTGCTGCTACCCGGCAATGCTGTAGACGGCAAACCAGCGTCAAGCGATTTCAAGCCGGGATCATCAATACTCGAGTTCGGAGCTTGAAATGTTGTTCCACGGCTGCCGGGGCTTCGACCGGGAACATCAGCATCAGAGCCCAGATTTTGCTGAACCGCCTCTGGAAACATGACTGTTTTTCCAGGAGACGGATATTGAGGCTGTTGTTGAAAGAGCCCT
>JAIEPM010000175.1 GCA_019748395.1 Candidatus Obscuribacterales bacterium | reverse complement strand
GAAAAAGCAGCGACTCAGCAAAAATGACTGCACATAGCAATTCATTGTTGAGAGCTTAGTTCCGACGGACTAACCGATGGACCAGGGAGCATCTCGCTCCCGGCCCCGGTAGATTTAGCTATAGCGAATGATTTAAGCGAATTGCCGTTTTAATCAGCAGCATTGTGGTAAAGTACAGATAAGCCTGTACTCTCACGGCCCGAGCATACAAACTTTCCAGTTAAAACAGCTCTGGCGACTCGTACAGGTCCTTTTTTTTTGAAAATTTCAGGTCTTCATCATGAACATTGATTTGCGCTTAAATCAATTGCTCAGCCTTCTTTCCCGCGCCGTGCAGAATTTCCGGCGCAGCCTCGGCGAGCATAGTGCTGCAATTGGACAAAGCCCAATTTCGGTACAGCAAAATCTTAATTCCCGGGCACAAAATAGACGGGAGCGAAATCGCAGTCACTATCAAGGACGAAACGTTTCCGATCCACGAAGCGAGGGAGAAACAATGTTCGATGAATTAATCAGCCAGAGCTCAAAAGCCTCAGAACAGGATTTCCGTCTGATGATTCTGAATGCTTTGCTGAAAACACCGCACCGTCAAATTGCGCCATACATCCCACTTTTCCGCTTCGTGCACAATAAAGACCCGCTCTTTTTCGGGCACCTGGCGGCATGGTATGTGGATAACGGCACGGTGCGAGACTTGAAACATCTATTTGTAGCCTTTCTTGCGACTTCGACATTCTCCGAAGAATTCAGAAGTGCCGGTCTGGCTATCCTGCAAAACCTTGCGCCTTATGAAGTTGAGCGAGTGCTCAGCTATATCAAAGGTCACAAGGAAGATGGAAATCGCGTACTCGGCGTAGCAAACTCGGTTCCTCGATCCGTAAAAACTACAATCGAGAACTATTTGCGCGAAAGAGAAGCCAATCAAGAGACTTTCGACAAGGTCGTTTTGCATGCCCGCAAGCCGCTAAAGACGCTCTATGCGTCTTTGCGTATTCGCCCGGGCGACTATGCTCAAAAGGTACTTTTTGAAAACAAACCGCCGGAAGACAGTAGGCTTTATGTTTTGAAGCTTCTGGCCAAAACTTCAGATCCTCTTGAGCAAGCCAGGCTAATCGTCGAGCATAAGGTTCCGTACAGGGTTGCAATTTCAGGGTTGAAGCAAGTAACTCCTTCAGTTCTTGCAGCACTCTTGTGCGCGATGACCCCGCAGGAAGTGATCAACAATCTCGCCAGCTTGAAAAAGCGCGGCGTCATGGACAATCCTGATTTGCGCGCGGTGGTCGAAGCCAAGCTCAACGAGGCCCAGTCGGACAAGCGAGTTTCCGCTTTAAAAACAAGACAGGCAATAAAAGCCGCCAACCTTGATGCGGAAATGATAAAGAAAGTGGAGTCCGTCGGAGACAAACAGATCAAAGCCAAAGCAAAGATCAAGCGTCCAACGGCTTTACATATAGACAAAAGCGGTTCTATGGACATCGCAATTGAAGTCGGCAAACAAATCGCGGCAATCATTGCACCAATTTGCGAAGCCGGACTCTTTGTCTACGCTTTCGACACAATCTCCTACGCTATCGAAGCGAAAGGAAACGGAGAACTTTCAGACTGGGAGAAAGCCTTCAAAGGAATCAGCGCCGGTGGCGGAACCTCTTGCGGAGCCGCCGTCGAAGCGATGAGACGCAAAGGGCAAGTGGTCGAACAAATTATTGTTGTTACCGACCAGGAAGAAAACAACCAACCGAAAATGGCGCCGATGTTGAAGCAATATGCTCAAGAAAAAGGCACAATGCCCAACATTGTAATCGTCAACGTCGGAAGACACTCCAAAGTTCTGGAAAACTCATTGACAGAGGCCGGTATCTCGGTAGACACATTTGATTTCAACGGTGACTACTACAGCTTGCCGAGCTTGCTGCCGATGCTGGCCGGCGGAACACGCCTTGAGTTCCTCATGGATCTAATGGCCTATCCGCTGCCGGAACGCAAAACACCCGCTCTTGCGCGCGCATAGCAAGCAGCGGTTTCAAAAATGAAGGGAGCGACGCTTTGGCGTGGCTCCCTTTCAATAGGGCTCATTCACAGAGTCGGCAAATCCAGTCAATAACGAGAGTAGAAGCGGCAACCCCGCTTCTACTCTTCATCGCAGAGCCCGGTCTCTCTACTCTGCTTGAACGGCAAGCGTCTTTGATTTGGGAGTTTCAAACTTAAGCGTCAGCTTTTTTTTGACCCCGGGACTCAAGGTCTTTTATATATTCGATAAGCGCAGGCGGAGCATCATCGATGCTCTTAAGACCGTAAACATCGAGACTTTCCTTTGAAAGTAGCGCAATGCAAATCTTTTTGCTCATTAGATTGAGATCGAAAAACGTTTCTTTCAAGTCCGAGCCCGAAGGCGCAAGCCCCAAACTATAGAGTTCATCGCCTGAAACCTCCGGCATTTCCATTGTTTTGCTTGAGGCGAGAAATTTACCCAGATCTTCGCCCAAAATCAATTTCATTGAATCACGAACTTCGCTGTCATCAAAAACTTGATCCAAGCTATCGATTTTGCGAAAACGATTAAAGCTGCTTTGGGTTTCTATTTTTACAAAGTATCTTTTAGCAATCACGGGTGAACTTAGGAGACTGCATTGAGCAAGGCTGAGCAGCAAGAACAAAATTGCCAAATTTTGAATTTTTCCGGTTCTCATTTTTTCACCCTTCTAGTTAAATTGCTCGCCTTACAAAAGCATCATCGCAGCAAGCAGTCAATCCGAAAAGCCCTTCCAGCAAGGTTTTACGGAGCCATGACCATTCCTTAGCAAGAGTCTTGCCGGATTCTTACAAAGGGCTCCGACTGCGAATT
>JAIEPM010000601.1 GCA_019748395.1 Candidatus Obscuribacterales bacterium | reverse complement strand
CGAATATACATATTTTCTGGGCCCGGCATCAGGAAAAGTGGAATTTTTCCGAAATCATTTCCACACTCTCAGACAATGTTTACCTGACCATCGATATCGACGGTCTTGACGGTTCAATTATGCCCGCCACCGGTACGCCGGAGCCGGGCGGCATGAACTGGTATCAGCTTATGGATTTGATCAAACAGTTATGCATACGCAAGAATGTTGTGGCAGCCGACATCGTTGAATTTTCACCGATTGCAGGCATGAATGCCCCCTCATTTCTGGTCGCCAAATTGCTTTATAAAATCATTGGTTACAAGTTTGCCCTGGATCTTGGCGTCACCAAGAAATATCTCTGAAGCGGCCAAAAAAGAGAAAAGACCGTTGCAAGCAACGGTCCTTTCTCCAGATGCCACCCACCCCAGGCAGCACCAATGATGCTTAGAAACAGCTACTCCTTAGCCAGCACAGCACACCCCATGCCGCGAAAGCCAAGTCGTAAGCTTTAACTCCTGAGTCTATACAAATCCGAGAAGTTCTGGACAAATGCCTTGGAAAAATCAGAAATACTCGAATACATGGAAATCGCGCTGGCAGAGGCAAGATCTTGCAAAAAAGATGTGCCTGTAGGTGCCGTCATCATCCAAAACGGCGCAGTCCTCTCCAGAGCTCACAATCAGAAAGAAGAAACAAATGACCCGCTAGCGCACGCCGAGCTGCTGGCAATAAGAGCTGCTGCACAAAAACTGGAGCGCTGGAGACTTAGCGACTGTATCATTTTTTGCACGCTCGAACCATGCCCGATGTGTGCTGAAGCCATTATACAGGCACGCATAAAAATTCTTGTTTACGGAGCAAAGGATCTGATTGCCGGAGCCGCCGGCTCGGCATTTGATCTTTTCTCAAAGCGAAAAGCGCTACCTGTGCCACAATGTATATCAGGAATAATGGCTGATGAATGCGCAGAAGAACTGAAAAAATTTTTCCGCGAAAAAAGAGCTCTGGAAAAAAGTGAGAGCAATTAACAAGATCAAGCTGCTCAGCGCCTTAGTAATTACGGCGACACAGATTCCGGCTGGAAGCCAGAACGAAAGCACCCTTTCAGCATTTCAAACTGCGCTCTATAAACTGGAAGCAGACAAGGCAATTCTCTGTTTGAGCTCACCTCTCAATAAAGCACTTGCAAAAAACGACCGGCAAGAGGCCTCAAAAATAATGCAGGCGATTGCTCATTGTTTTGCTCTGGATGAAAACTATGAAGCCGCGCTGCAGGCAGCTCAAATTGCCGCAAAGCTCAATCCGGTCGAAACATATCCACAATTTCAAAGTGCCGATTTTTTATTTCGTTGCGGGCAATGGCAGGAATCAGAAAAACTCTGCCAAAAACTCGCCAAAAGCCGGGATCCCCTTGTTGCACTGAAAGCAGAAGCAGTTCTTGCCCAGCAGCAAGGCAGCCTTAACAGTCTTGACTTGCTGCAAAAATACAGCGAAAAATCAAATACAGACCTTTCGCTGAGCAACAAACTGGCCAATTTGTACACACTCAATGGACAATCGGAAGAGGCAGCCAAAACTCTCAAGAAAGTAGCAGCTTCAGTAAAATCGGCATACTTGAAAGAAATTTTTCTTGGAAGAGCAGCAGAAAAAGAAAAGAAAAACGAAGAGGCAAAATCCTTTTACAAGAAAGCAGGATTACTAAATCCACATGACCCCCTCTGGCATTTCCAGCTGGCGATGATTGCCATGCGTTCTGAAAAAATAAAGGAAGCAGATCTGCAATTTAAAGAAGCCTTCAAATGCAAACGCTTGAACACTGCCAGCTTCAATAACTGGGCACTTATGGAAGCTTTCTTTGGGAAAACAGAAAACGCCGAAGCCGCTCTAAACTATCTAGAAAAACTGCGTCCGCAAGCAGGCGAAGTTCATTTTGTAAAAGCCACTGTTTTTGAAAAAAAAGGACAGAAAGAAAAAGCCAGGGAGGAGCTCCTGCTTGCGCTTAAAGCCAACCCTCACAACAGTTCCATCTATCTGCACTTAACTCAAGAACCGGGCCTTGAGGCAAAGAAAAAGCTTAGTATTTGCCGGGACTGGGTTAAAGATTGCCCTAATTCATGGCTGGCAGCAATTGAGCTTGGAAGGATTCTTCTATCCGAACATAAATACGATGAAGCTCTGGCAAGTTTCTTGAAAGCGCGAGAAATAATGCAAGAAAGCACTCAGCTCTCAGATCCTAGCTATCGTAACTCTGTCTTTGCTATGCACGCAGCCCTTGCTGCACTTCTGTTCAAAAAGAACGAAATGACCGAAGCTCTGAAAGAGGCAATTAAATTCAACGAGCTTCGTCCGGAATTACCGGACAGCGTGGGCTTAAAAGTTCGTCCCAGAAAACTCGCTTTCAAGGACATGAAGCCTGAAAAGGCTAAAGCCCAAGAGCACGCCGCTTTAGCAGACTGTCTTTTTGAAACCCGCTTTCTCGATGATGCCGAGAGTGAGTACAGAAAAGCTATTGAACTGGATCCCGATCAAATCAACTATCATTCATTTCTGCTTAAAGTACTGATTGAAAAAAAGGATTTCATCGCTGCAGGCAAAGAGGATGCCTATGTCAGCCAGCACATAATCACTCACATACCAGGTCTGTTTAAGGGCGGCGAAGCGAAAAAGCACTAGAAAATCCAGGACAAGCAGCTTCGGCTGAAAGGGGTGCCAGCTTCCTACTTGTTATAGTATCTTTCAAAAAAGGAAGGAAAGGACAGGACTGCAAACGCAGCCTGTCCCTTCCCCAGCAGCCCTAAGACTGCTTACTTCTTCAACTCTTCAAGCTGGTACTTGCCCCAGATGAAAACGTAACCGG
>JAIEPM010000242.1 GCA_019748395.1 Candidatus Obscuribacterales bacterium | reverse complement strand
GGTTTCATACAGGGAAAGCGCAGAATTCATGCAATCATTCAGCCCTTTGCTTCCTTGGCTAAGATTGCCAGGAAAAGTTTGACGATGCGCGGATCCCATTCTTTGCCCGCACCCTGTTGCAAAATTGCTATGGCTTCTTCTCTGGACAGTGCGGCGCGATATGGTCTGTCGCTGGTCATGGCTACATAAGCATCAACTACTGAAATGATCCGCGATTCAAGAGGAATGTCTTCACCTTTTAAGCCTCTCGGGTAGCCGGAACCGTCCCAGTGTTCTTGATATGACTCGACCACGGTTGCAACTCTATGTAAATGTCGGGCCGGCTCTAGAATTTTGGCTGCGGTACTTGGAGCGTTTTCAAGCTGCCTCCATTCATCCTGGCTGAGCGGCCCGCTTTTGCGTAAAACGTCTTCATCGACTATGACTTTGCCCAGGTTGTTAAGCACTGCTGAAAGCGAAACAACATTGCTGTGTTCTTTTGATAGACGAAGTGCTGCGGCGACGCGGTCTGCATAATCTGCTGCTCTTTGAGAGCGATCGTGATTGTAACCGTCTTTACTTGCAATCGCCGTAATCACATTACCGAGCATTCCAAGAATGCCAAGCTCCGCAATCATATGTAAATCGCCGACTACATCCATAAGACCTTTTGAGACTGTTGCTTTTCCGGAGCTCGCCGTTCCTGCGCTTCCCGGCATTTGCGGCGGCACCGGCGCTTCTGCTGCCGCAGGCAGAGCTGCAGTTTGCGGCAGAGCCGGCGCCTGAGTGCTTGTTTTTGCCGTGCTTGTGCTTTCTGTTTTGATTGATTCCTGGCTGCTTTCGTCGTTATCGTTTTTGGATGAGCAAACGCGATTTCGTCCGCGACCTTTTGCCAGAAATAGATATTTGTCCGCCAACTCAAGCAGTTTCGTTTTATCTTGCGCGTCTGTGGGGAAAGTGGCAACGCCTACGGATGCCGTGATTTTACCGGCGCCGAGTCTTGCGGCCGTGGCTTCGTTGATTTTCTCTTCTTTCAGTTTCGCCTGTATTTTTTCATGACACTCGGGGCTCTTAAACTGCTCGATGCAGCTTTCGCGAATGCTTGTACAAATGCGCTCTGCTACTACCATAGCGGCTTTTTCATCCGATTCGGGAAGTAGAACTACAAATTCTTCACCACCGAATCTGCCGACCGTGTCCACATCACGAACGCATTTCTTGACGATTGAGGCGGTATGCTTAAGTGCAATGTCGCCGTTCATATGGTCTAAAGTGTCATTTACACTTTTGAAGTGATCAAGGTCAAGAATGATGAATGAGCAAGCGTGCCCGAAACGCTGGTGACGGTCGAGCTCTTTGTTCAGCTGCTCTTCGAAGTAACGGCGATTGTAGAGCCCGGTCAGAGGGTCTGTGATTGCCTGTCTTTCGACTTTCTCGAAAAGCTCTTTGTGCTCGATTACAACAGCGACGCGATTCAGCAAATCCTGAATCATATGCATATCAGGCAATGATGGTGCTTTTACTTGCGAGGAAAGCATGCAGAGTGCGCCCTTCAGATTGCTGCCCTGTCTTAGAGGGAAAAGCATGGTGCGCTTCATTGAATCTGATATTTCAACAAGATTTTGCCCGGATGCGTCTTTCAATTCTTCAGCACTCAGCATCAACGCAGGCATAGCCTGCGCCAGGAGTTCCGGGTGTTTGAGAGCTGCAAATTGGTTTTCAAATAAGCATTCGGCAAAGTGCGAGTAAAGCGTATCGCCGTCATGCATGAAAGAGCCTGCGCATTGTGGTTCTTCGAATTTTTGATTGTGAGAATCGTAAATTGAAACCGCAGCCAGACCCAGATCGAAATAGACTGACAAGAGTATGCAAAATCGGATTTACTTCTTTCAACGATTGTTGAATTTGCTCTGAAACCGAGTTTATCAGGCTTTCTCTTTGGGATTTCTGTCTGACAAGAGCATTTGCCTGTTCGGCTCTAATAATGGAAGCCAGATTGCCCGCGACTGTCAGTGCCAGTTCCCTGTCTTGCGGGCGCAGCATCGGGCTGCCGTGTTTGCGTTTCCAGAGTCCAAGCACACCCAGCTTTTCGCCTTCCGACATGAGCGGAATGATCATGGCCGTATCGTGAGCAAATACTGAATCACCGCGCTTGCTGTATTCCTGGTTGATGATTTTAAGTTTGCCGCTTTCAAAAACCTGCATGAAAGGGTTATGTTTTTGATTTAGTGGAATATTTTCGGCGTGTTCTTTGCTGGCGATTTGAGGCGCTAGAACATACTCTTCTTCTTCATAGAGGAAGACCTGCGCCGACATAAAGCCTGTGTGGTCGGCAAAAAGATTAACAGCCTGCTCTGTTGTATATTGAGTTCTCTGTCCGCCGGATTCACGAAAGATACGCGAGATTTCATTGACGATTTTCATCTCGTTGGCGTCTTGTTCAATGCGCATAAGGTCGAAAGACTGCTGGACAACAAGGGATAAGACCTCAGAAACGCTTTGCAATACAGCGCCGTCCTGTTCGCTCCAGTCTCTTGTTGTGCGACTTTGCTGAAGCTCGATAAATCCATGAAAAATGCCGCGGCTGCGAATTTGGGCTACAAGTCTGGCTCTTGCGTCACCTAGCTCAATAAGGGCAGCCAGTGTCGGCGACATGCGTCTTAATTTTGAATCTTGCATGGTATCGGGAATTGCAATCACACCGTTTCCGGCTTCGTCCGGAAAGCGGGAGAGAAACTCGGAAACAATAGCAGTGGTTTCCTGCGCTCCCAGATTTGCCCCGCTGAAACAGTTATGTCCGTTTTGTGCAAATTCGTTAATCACCACAAGTTGATCGTCGACGACCTGCC
>JAIEPM010000132.1 GCA_019748395.1 Candidatus Obscuribacterales bacterium | reverse complement strand
TTGCAGAGATTTTTTGCCAGAAAAATGTAGTCGGGCACAAATATTTGTACGAGCGAGGGATCGTATGCCTGAATTTTTCCACTGCGGAATGCATCGAAAATCGAGTCCCACTCGGCAATCACGCAAACACGTGAAATTGAGCCTGAGCCAAAGCAGGTCTTAAAAAAAACTGCGAACAATAGTAATAAAAGAAAGGCTGCAAAAAGCAGGTCTATTTTCCTCAGAGCAAAACTCAAAGAGGCTTTGGAGGAGCCGCTTTCGGGTTCGTGTCCGGGCACGACCTCGGATTTAGCCGGGTTCATAGAATCGAGACGGTTTTAGACTTGTCCGACGGGTTGCCTGTGGCTTGCGATTTTGCTTCCGGCAAAGAATCTAGCAAGCCGGCCGGAAGTTCGCGATTGTCATCGGGAAAGCGCTTGCCGCCTTTAACCAGCTCTCCGACTATATATGTCGGGCGTGCTCTTACTTCGTCAAGCACTCTTGCCAGATAAACGGCCACCAGCCCAAGAGCAGTTATTTGTAAGCCTGTAAGTATTGTGCAGCCTGCCAGTACGGATAGGTTGTCCAGAACAAAAGCCTGTCCGGCTCTGGCGATCAGATTGCAGAACAGTGTGAGGATCCCTGCCAGAAGTACTAAGGCACCGGCTGTCGGGATTAAAAAGAGCGGAGCTGAGCTCAATGCCAGCAGTCCATCCATAGCCAGCTGAATCAGTTTTTTGAGAGTGTAAGTGCTCTCGCCGACTTCGCGGGCGCCGCGATCGATGGGAATACCTATCTGTTTGAAGCCCAACCAGGGAATCTGACCACGCAGGAAGCGTGTTTTTTCCGGCAGCGAATTCAAAACCTCAACGACTCGATGGTCTATGAGTCTGAAATCACCGGTGTCCCAGGGAATATTGACTGAAGAAACCGATGCCAGCAGTCTGTAAAAAATGAAAGCAGTCAGGCGTTTGAAAACACGGTCCCGGCGGCTGCTTCTTTGAGCGTAGACTACATCGTAACCGGCGCGCCAGTATTTGAGCATCTCCGGTATCAGTTCGGGCGGGTCTTGCAGGTCCGAATCTATATTAACGATCGCACGGCCTTCGGCATGATCCAGCCCGGCGGATATGGCTGCCTGTTGTCCGAAATTTCTTGAGAGAACCACGAGTTTGACATTGGCGGTTTCAGCCGCAATTTTTTGCAAAGCCTTACTGGTTTCCTGTCGGCTGCCGTCGTTTACGAAAACGACTTCATAGGCGATTGATACAGGCGAGAGCACTTGATGCAATCGCTCCAGCAGTCTCAGTAGATTGTCCGGGTGCTCGTTGTAGACGGCGACCACAACTGACAGGTCAATGTTTGCCATTCGTTCCAAAATTCCAGATACAAAGGTATCTCTCAACAACGTCAAATTGTCCTTCCTAATGCGCTCAAAGGTCAACCTGACAATAGATAATCAGTTCACAGCTTCAATGTTTTTAAGATTGGTCCCGATCCTTTGCCTGAGCATCTTCCGGGCAGATTAACGGCGCTTTAGTTCTTGCTAACCTTACAAAGCCAATCCCAAGTTTTTCTAATCCCGCTCTCTAAATTTATTTCAGGCTGCCAGTCCAGACACTTTTTGGCTCGTTCAATATCGAGCACATTTGCCGGAACATCAGCGGAGCGAGCCGGGTGGTGCACGACTTCGAGGTCCTTCCCGACCACGGCTCTGATTGCACGCACGATTTCATTGAGTGATTGACCGCAGCCCGACCCGACATTGAAGACTCGCGGCTCGTTTTCGTCAGGGCAGTATTCTGCTGCTTTCAACAAAGCCTCGGCCGCGTCACCTATATATATGTAGTCGCGGACAACTTCGCCGTCGCCCCAGATCGTTATGGGTTTGCCTTGCATGACATTGCCCAGAAAAACGGCGATCGCACCTTGTTTGGCTTGTGGATTTTGCAGCTCGCCGTAGGGGTTGGCCAGGCGCACTACTACATAGTCGAGATTATGCAGGTGATGATAAAGGTGCAAATATTTTTCTATGGTTAGTTTTGTAATTCCATAAGAACAAATAGGTTCGGTGGGATGATTCTCATGAATCGGCAGAGACTGTGGTACACCATATACGGTGCCGCCTGAACTGATGAAAACAACCTTTTTTACTTGCGATTCTCTGCAAGCTTCAAGCAACTGCAGTGTGTCGATTATGTTGGAACGCACATCGAAAGCCGGGTCTTCATTGGAGCTGGCGGGCAGGGTTGTGTAGGCAAG
Source organism: Candidatus Obscuribacterales bacterium (assembly GCA_019748395.1). Taxonomy (GTDB): domain Bacteria; phylum Cyanobacteriota; class Vampirovibrionia; order Obscuribacterales; family Obscuribacteraceae; genus JAIEPM01. The sequence continues at coordinate 584 of JAIEPM010000132.1, read as the reverse complement.
ATGGAAAATCCAGTCATTGCCTTTAACTACTTCCTGTACTTCACCATGGTTGGCGAAGTCGCCGTAAACATAGTTGATGCGCGGGTCTGCCTCTCGATATCGGCTCGGGTAGCGGTCGAAGCTTGTGACTTTGTGTCCGGCTTTCAGCAAGCAATCAGCGAGATTGCTGCCGATGAAACCATTACCGCCGATGATTAAAGCCTTCATTTGTTCGCCTGCTGTTTGCCTGAAATTTGTATCCGATTTTTATGCCGAGATTTCAATCGGCAATCCTATCATGCTTGTGCTTTGCCTCACTGAGCGCCTCTAAATAGACCGACTCAATGTCATCTACCATCTGGGGAATGCTGCGCTCCGGGGGAATGTTTTCTCTCATCTGGGCAAGCAATTCAGGCTCGTCAAGCAGGCGTGTTAGTTGTTCTGTTAGTGACTTTACGTTATTTAATTCGAAAAGCAGGCCGTTGAATCCATGCCGGACAAGTTCAGCCATGCCGCCCAGGTTAGTGACGATTAAGGGTGTTTTGCTGGCAAGTGCAGATTGAATTACAAGCGGGGTGTTTTCATACCAGCGAGAAGGTACAACA
>JAIEPM010000233.1 GCA_019748395.1 Candidatus Obscuribacterales bacterium | reverse complement strand
AGATCAATTCCAAGTATGGCGTCGTCCGAATATTCGACAATTGCGGCAAGATGAGCTTGCAGTTGTTGAGAACGTTTTCTTTCGCGGATGTCGCGAATGATTGCAATGAATATGCGGCTGCGTCCGAGATTCAAAAGACTCAGAGCTATTTCTACAGGAATGGACTTGCCGTTTTTGGAGTAGGCCGTGGTTTCTCGCCCGACGCCGAAAAGTTTTCTCTCTCCGGTTTTTAGTGGACTCTCGCCCTTAGGTTCTTCAAGATTGTCGCCCTGAAAATCCAGAATGAATTCGGCAACGGCTTTGCCTTCCAGTTCACCCGGCTTATAGCCAAGAAGTTTGTGCAGTGAAGAATTAGCTGATTCAACAATACCGCCCATAGTGACTGTACAAATTCCGTCCGGAGCTGTTTCCAGAATGGCTCGATTGCGAGTTTCTCTTTCTTGCAAGCTGCGTTCGGCATTAATACGTTGGCTGATATCCCTTCCTTCAGGAAAGAGCAAAATCACTTTGCCGTGGGCATCCAAAACCGGGGTAATAGAGAAGTCGACATAAATAATTTGACCATCCGGTGCTTTGTGCTCTGCGTCGAATCTAACTAAATTGCCCTCTGAGGCTTTCTTTACGGACTCCTTCAATTTTTCCTGGCCCGGCAGGTCGCCTGCCCACCAGGGTGTATCCCAGAAATAAAGTCCGAGTACTTCGGACTTATCCTTGTCGATGAAGTCCATGGCAGCTTGATTGGCATCAAGTAAAATGCCGTCCGCAGAAAGAACTCCCATAAATTGAAATGTATGCTCAAAAACTGCACGGAAAAGCAGCCCTTCATCTTCGAGCTTGACCAGTCTCTGAATCTTTTCTTCGTGGCTTATGTTTTCTACCATTTGCCGACTGTCTGATAAGAGAAATTCCAGCCTTATCCATTCATATCAATGCCCAGTTCTTGACACTCTTGGACGTCGGTTTTAGGTTATTTTTGGGCGCTGTACACAGAACATTCGTATTTGATGCAAACCAGATTCTCGTTTTTGTAGCGTTCAAACAAGGCTCTCAGCCTTTCCTGGAATTCAAAGGCTTCCGGGCTGTCAGGATCAGGCGCGTAAGAAGCCGATAAGGCTCTGCCTAAAAATTTGTCCAGGTCCAGTATTTGTTCATTTTCAAAGGTTTCCCGGCTGCCGTTCTTAAAGAGGCTGGATTCCAGAAGTGAATTTCCGGCTTTTGCTCGATTCATTTCAACAGAAGCCGTATTTGGAAGGCTCCGCAAGATTTCACCATATTCTTTGGTAAATCTATCGCTCTCGTCTCTTTCATTCCAGATAAGCACTGCCCAGGCTCCGGCTTTCAGCAAACGCTGCATTTCTTGAAGAGCAGGCTCCGGTTGAAACCAGTGAAAAGCCTGGGCCGAAATCACCGCATCAAACTCGGCGTCAGGCAAAGCAGTGTTCTCGGCAGCGGCTTTAATGTATTTGATTCGATTCTTAAACTCGCGATGCGACAAAGCCTCATCCATCATTGCCGCGTTTGGTTCTACTGCAGTTACATTGAGTTCTCGCGCCGCAAAAGCTCTTGAACTTATACCGGTGCCCGCGCCGAGGTCCAGCAGTTTTTTGCCGGGCACTAAGTTGCAATGCGAGCATATGAAATCAATGGCTTTTTCAGGATAATCCGGCCGGGCCAGAGCGTAGAGTTTGGCTCGATTTGTGAATCTTTCGCTTGCTTTCAAGCTTTCTTCCGGCATTTCAGGCTCCGTTTCGATTATTGAAGGTTATCGGCAATGGCTTTGGCAAGACCCTGTGCTTGCATTTGTGAGAAGGATACTTCTTTTACTATCGGATATTTTGCACCTTGATAGGACAAATTTGAGGAAAGATCACGAACAAATCTTTCTCCGGCAAAATCCATAGCGCCTACAAGAAAGAAAATTATGGTCAGTTCTTCCCTGTTGCGCATGAGCTGTGTTGCTTCGATGATCGATTCTTTTACGGCTTGTTTGTTATTGGGACAACCATCGGTGATAATGCCGATGATTAATGGCTTGATCTGTCCGCGGGCATATGCACGCTTGCGGAAATATTCGCCGATTTGAGTCGCCAGCGGTTCGGCCAGATTTGTGCCGCCTGAGGGTGTGTTGTTTCTGAAAATGTCCTGCACCCTGCTTAAGTTGACGTTGGGAAAGGTCACGAAGCCGCTCGAAAATAAGACTACGGTGATGCCGTTCGGGTATATTTGATCTGTTTGTCGCGACAAATCTGATGTTTGCTGCAGGCACCAGTTCCAACGGCTAGTGGATGCCAGCGGCAAGCCGAGCAAGCTCGGTAAAATTCCGATAGATTTACCAAAAGTACCGGACGGGCAGTCCATCGCAGACATTGATGCCGAGCGGTCAATAATCAAAACAACTTCATGCTCGGCCAGCCGTTTTAGTTCTACCTGGGTTAGCGAGCGCGAACCGCTCTCTTGATTGTTGTTATTTTCTTGAATGTTTCCGCGAATTTGATTTCTTCTTAGTGTGGCAGCAAATGCGTTAGGATCTACGGCAGCGTAAGAGCCTTGCTCTTGACCTTGCAGCGGTGCTGCAGTTTCTATTGCTGCTGGCTGAGGCTGTCTTTGAATGCGACTTTGTTCTGAACTCAAGTCATATCTTTTGGCTTGCAGTGTAAAGATCGGCTTTTGCGGCGCAACAGGCTCCAGCAGCTGAGAGCTGCGATTTATTTCAGGCGCTAACGGCGGCAGTTCGCCTTCCGGTGCTGAATCCGGCGGTGGCGGCAGAGTCGAAGTTTCAGGAGCGGCAGCCGGAACTATCGAAGGTGCAAGCGGCGGCGAT
>JAIEPM010000105.1 GCA_019748395.1 Candidatus Obscuribacterales bacterium | reverse complement strand
TGATTATTCATTTCAAAAGAATCAGTGTTCGAAAGTTCAGCCTTGGCGAATCAAAATGTGGTCAAATAATACTCGACGTAGCTTTTATGGGAAAAGCAGTTGTATCCTCTGCGGCTATTGAACGCTTTATGCAAAATGTTTCAAGTTCTCACTTAAATGAAATACTTAAATTCAGTTCTTATATGCCCGCATGGCTTAGCGATTTTTTCAAAGACTACAAACAGTGCGTCTCCAGATTCGCAAAAAAAACAGGAACTGTAAATGAAGAGAGGTCCAAATACATCTTTACACGAGCGGATCAAAGCCTCCCTGCAAAAGACGCCCCATTATTTTCAGGCTTAAATCAAAGTTGGCTGGGCGAAAACTTAAAGTGCTCAAAATTCAGACCAATGCAGCCGCGACAATTCGCCATCCGTCTATCTTAAGAGACCAGACGCGCATAAAGCGGAGGACATGGGTTCCGCTGGGACCTTCATAGGTACCTGTGCAAGTAACAACAGCAGTACTACCGTGCTCAACGATCGACAACTCACTCATCTCTACTCTAGTGAATTTCTGGCATTGTTCAGGCTTGTGCGCATTAACGATCTGTTTTTTTGGAGCGCTGGTCTTCCCATTTGCAACAAAAATCATTTTGTCATCAATGTATTTCTCAAAAAATTCCGGATCTGGACCAAGCTCTGCTAATCTGAGCTGTTCTTCCAATTGCTCAATTTCAGCTTGCACAGAGTTCATTTTAGATACCTGCTCTCGACTGGTAGGCAATTATATCAAATGCGTAAGCCAGCTCTGTCGGATTGAATCTTCAGCACCGAAGGGTATAAAGAACGATGGAAACAGATAAAATCGAAAGAAAATCTCTGAATCCGTCAGCACAAAGGAGTGAACTTTGAAAAATTCTCTGGTTTTGGCCAGCCTCATCATTTCTCTCTGCAATCCGGCAGCAGCCTTAGCGGAGAAGTCAAATCTCAGCTCTAAGAATAAAGACCAGGAGATCGTAGTTTTCAATCAAAAATCGCATAAATATCACAGCAAAGACTGCAAGGCGGCAAAATCCTGTAAGAACTGCGTTGAAATCAGTAGAAAGAAAGCAAAAGAAGCCGGTGCTGAAGCTTGCAAGTTATGTTCCGGCGGTGACTAACAAAGAGTCAGATAGGGAGATTTTGCCGAGTCTTCGCTGCCAGGCTAAAAATCCGAGATCAGGATTGAAGAAATTCCTCAATTTCGGCAGCACTCTGAAAACGATTAACTGCATCAATTTCAGTAGCCTTGGCCACAAGTCTGTCAATTTTTTCACTGAGCTCCGGCATTGACTCTTTTGGATGTGTTTGTGAAATGGGTTCAGGATCACCCCCATTCAATAGAAACGCCAGACAGGCTCCCAGAGAATAAATGTCGCTTCTGCAATCGGTTTCACCGCGAAATTGTTCTGGAGCAATGTAAGCGTGCTTTCCCACGATCGTTGCGGTTTTGTTTGACTCCAGCTCACGAGCGACGTTGAAATCTATCAATACCAGGGAATTATCTTTATCAAGCATCAAATTGTCAGGCGTAAAATCACGGTGCACCACAGGCGGTGACAAAGAATGAAGATAAGCCAGTATTTGCGCCATTTGACCGGCAAGTCGTAAAACTTCAGCTTCGCTCAGAGCACCCTGTTTTTTGACTACTTGCCTTAGCGACAGCCCTTCTATGTAATCAAGAACGAGATAGCCTCGGTGCCCTTCAACAAATGAGTCTCTCATACGAACGACCTGTTCATGATTCAGTCGAGAGAGCAATTTGACTTCATTTCTAAATCGATCTTCGGCCTGCTCTCTGACATCGGCGTCCACAAACACCGGAAAAAGATTTTCTTTGACGACCAGCTCCTGGCCGGTCTCAGAATCTTTGGCTAAATATGCGGTCCCCTGTCCTCCCACTCCGACCCGACTGAGAATTAGATAGCGACCATTCTGCAAACTCGCACCAGGAAATAAAGGCATTAGCTCTGATTCTTTCGGAGCAATATTCAGTGATTTAAGCCAGAGCTCTGTATGGCTGTCTTGGATTGCCGGTTCCAAAAGTTCGATTAAATCTGGATCTATGGAAGCCCACTTGCAGTTTTCCTGCAAAAGCCGAATTAAATCCGCCCCGTACATTTGGATCACAGGTAACCTGATATTTACCGGTCTGGCATCAGCAGTGCCAAAACCTACCAGCCAGCGCTCAGGCAGCATTGTATGTGCCGGCCGAAACAGAAAAACAGAAGTAATATCGGTCCATTTCAATTTCTTGCTCTGCTCGGACAGCCACTTAACCGTCAATCCTTCGTTGCTCAAATCAACTTGATTTGCCTGCGAAAAGCCATTTAGCCATGAAATCAACCGATTGAATATGATGTAAGTTGCCAGCGGATAGAGCCAGAGACCCCAGCCAAGAACTGCATAAACTGTCAGACCTGAAGCTTTAAGTATCTTGCCGATTACAGAAAGCAGAACCTGCACAAAAGGTCCGGTTTGCACCCAGGCTGCAGGAATAATTATCACGCCAATTAGCACAATTGCCAGAGTAACCAGAGACTCATGATTGTTTATGCAAAAAGGTTTGGAGAAAGCATTTTTCTTGACTTTTCGCTCTAAACTAGAGGCTTCCTCCGGCTCTGCCACGCGAAGTTCAATGGCATCGAGAGCATCAAGTTCTATATTATCGGCGGGATTGATCTGGCTCAAGGTGCGATTACCTTTTGCTTTTGAAGCCTGATAAGCTCATTTTTCAATTCAATTGCCGACTTGAAGCGATTTGATTGATCAAATGCAGTCAATTGGA
>JAIEPM010000360.1 GCA_019748395.1 Candidatus Obscuribacterales bacterium | reverse complement strand
AGACATCCGGCACTCTCCCGAGTGATACCACTAGAATCAGTTGATAATTAACAGCTTAGAAGTCGACACTGCGGAATGTCCGCAGTGATGTTTTTTGATGCTTAAATTTTGTTATCGATAAGGACGATTGGCTTATCTTTCATCCAATGGCGGTCTAGCAGAGTCTTTCTGTGCTTCGACTAAGTCGCAATATCGCTGAAATCCAGCCAGCATTGAATCAACAGCATTTAAGCTTTGAAAGCGAGCCTTTTGACTGATACAGCAGAGCCTGCAATCGATTTGTTGGAAGTGAAGGTGAGTTTTAAATTCCGACTCAGGGTTTTACAACGGAGCCTAAGAAAAGAATTTCGTCGTTGGAATTATCCATCAGGGCAAGGACGAATGGTCTGTCTACTCTGAAATTCACCGGCGGTTGAGGATTGCGCATGGCAGTTCTCGGCGCAAATGTTACTGCTGTAACTGCAGCAGCTTCTGTGCCCTCTTCGCTTACTTCCATGTAGGTCTTTTGCAGGACGCGGCTCAGATTCCCGGATTGCTCGATCATTTTTGTGAAGTTTGCTTTGTCGCTAAATGCGTCCGTCATGCCCATCTTAGAGAGAACATCTCTCAAATTAGAAGATGTTTCCAGTTTGAACTTGGGCAGTTCCAGATTAACGTCTCTTCTCTCATATGCGTCCATCCATTTCTTCCAGTTTGAATCCGTAAGTTTTGCCTGAAACGCATTCAAACCGACGTTCTTGTCGGGGAGGAAAATGTACATGCTTTGCTTGCTGCCTGCGTAAGGCATGATGAGCGATTCGAAGTTCTCTCCCTTCAAATAATAATATTTGTTGTTCTTGTGCATCATACGCACAGGAACTTGTTTTCCGCTAACATCGGTAAATTTGTCATCCAGTGTTGATGCCGGATCGAATTTATCCAGCCAGGCTCCTTTGAAATAGATGGCGTTTAGCAAAACCATCTTTTCTTGTTCTGAGAGATTATCGAGTATTTTTGCAATCTTGCCGTGCGTTTTAGTGTTGCACCATGAATTGATTTCATTTAGCGTGGCAGGGTCGCCAAATTTCATGCTGCGCGCTTCGGCGTTGTAATATTGTTTGCAAGCATCGATAAATGATTGCTTGAAAGGCAATGCTTTCTCGGAAAATATGGCATTGGCGATTTCGAGTTTTACTTTGTCGTTTGCATTTAGAGATGCCATCACTGATTTGTTTCTGGCATTGAGCGCATCAACGCCACCGCTGCCGACACCAAGTGTTTTCGCCATTTGCTCAAGGGTTTTCCCTGCGGCGCCATTCAACGTCATGCTCAAAGCCGCATAAGCGCTGTAGGGAGATACCAGCACGTTCTCTTTCGGATTCTTCGCCGTTTCTGTGAAGAACTTGAGGGCAAAACTGCTGCTTGATTGGGTTTGTTTACTAGCCACTTGCGTTTGCTCGCCTTTTTCTACTTTAGCCTTCTTTGTATCTGCGTTCGCTCTGGGAGTCTCAGCGAGTACACAAGCTCCGGCGCTCAGCAAGCAAGCGAGGAGGCTCAGCGAGAGATGTTTGCGGGCGAAGCTTTTCATCGGCAATTCTCCTTTAGTTTGCACATTGTCCCGCCTTAAAGGGGCTTTTGTCTATCGCTGCTGTCCATCTTCGCTGTGCCGCCATATTGACCGGATTCGCCCCTGCCCCTGCTCAGACCGGAATCTCCGATGCCCCTGCTCAGACCGATTTACCTGTGCCAGTGATTTGTCGAAAAAGGTTCTTTGCAACTGTTTCGTTCTTTTGAATAGAAAGACTTGTTTAGCATCAAGGCGCTTGCCAAGCTAACTGGGTTAGGCTATTAGCGCATACCCAGTGTTTTCAAGGAGCGAATCCATGCGCAATCCCGATGTACCTGAATCACTAGATAGTTGGTGGATTCTCCATCGCATGTTTGTGATGGACCGTCTTGCCTGGGACAAACTGCCTGAGCATCATCGCGCCGACATGATCCGCGAGGCTGGTGCAGCTCTTGAACCGTTCAAGAAATCCGAGGATTCAGATCTCGGATTCGCGCAGTTGCTGGGTCACAAAGCCGACTTCATGCTCACTCATTACAGTCGCAATTATGAAGGTCTGGCGCATGCTCAGATGGTTTTCGATAAGCTGCGAGTGGCTCAATTCCTGAAGCCGACGACTTCTTATGTCTCGGTGCTGGAGCTTGGGCTCTATGACGCGACAGCAAAAATTCACGCAGCATTGAGTCAAAGAGAACTGAAGGTCGGCACGGCAGAGTGGAATCAGGCTTTTGACGAACTGTTGGCTGAGCAACAGAAAGCTCCTCACAATGCCGGGCGCCTCTGGGCTAAGATTCCGCAACGCCGCTTCGTTTGCTTCTACCCGATGGATAAGAAGCGCGGAGAGGAAGTAAACTGGTACATGCTCCCTTACGCCGACCGTGCTCGTTTGATGCTTGACCACGGCAAAATTGGGCGAACATTCCATGGACTGGTTACGCAGGTTATTTCCGGCTCAATCGGTTTCGACAGCTACGAATGGGGCGTTGATCTTTATGCCGACGAGCCGCTTGTGTTCAAGAAACTGATTTACGAAATGCGATTTGATGAAGCCAGCGCTAAATATGGTCACTTCGGAGACTTCTACTCCGGCGTGCAATTCTCGCTGGATCAGCTCGGCACCTTCCTCAACGGTACCGCCGTCCCCGAACTTCACGTACTTGAAGCCGCCAAGGCTTGAGTCCGTCAAGGCTCGCTTAAGGGAGTTAACCTTCCCGGGATGAATAGATCCCGGGAGCGCAAGCGTCCCGCTTGCCGTCAGC
>JAIEPM010000029.1 GCA_019748395.1 Candidatus Obscuribacterales bacterium | reverse complement strand
GGCAGGCTTGCTCATCTTTGCTGAGCAAAGGCCAGACCGCCGCAAGCAAACGCCGCTTCTCCTCCAAGGAGACGTAGCCGAAATTGTCGTCACTCACGGCCTTGTAAATCCGAAACGGACTATCGAGATTCCGTGAGTAAATTTCGTGACGATTGGCGAGGGTAAGCGGCAGCTTGTCGAGAAACGCGTAAGACATCGGAACTCCTGCCTAGAGTAAAAACTATGAGCCTGAACTTAACGAAGGAAGGGGAAGATCGTGGTGACGCAGCCCGAGCAAATGAACGTGAAGCCCAAGAGCACAAGCATGCCAAGCGCAGCGCCAAGCAAGTTGCTTGCGGGGGAAGGCAGAAATTGCTTCTGCTCCTCAGGACTCAGTAAAGGCCAGAGCGACCAGAGCACCTGATTCCGAAGGGCTCCGGAAGGGTCTCCTTCAAAGACGATCGCATTGCCGGCCACGGCATTGTAGACCTTGTAAGGCGTGTCCAGCCCCTTCTCGATGATCTCGTCTCGCTTTGCCTTTCTAAGGGGCAAATCATCGAGGAATTCATAAGCCATTTTTTCTCCCGGTTTGTGTTTAGACTCGGGCGATAAAGGAAACGGCGGGCTGAGTTTTGAAAACTCAGCCCGCCTCGGAGAGCTCAGAGAATTAGTTCTTCGGAGTCGGCGCCGGAGCCGTCGGCGTCAGCTTCTTGCCTGAGCAGCAGCCGCAGCAGTCGCAGTCCTTGCACTGGCACTTTCCGCCCGTCTTGCAGGCTTCGCAGCACTTGCACTTGTCGCCGCAGCAACAGTTCGCCGACTTGTCGGCAGCCTTCTTGCCCGAGCAGCAGCCGCAACAGTCACAGTCCTTGCACTGGCACTTTCCGCCCGTCTTGCAGGCTTCGCAGCACTTGCACTTGTCCCCGCAGCAACAGTTCGCCGACTTGTCGGCAGCCTTCTTGCCCGAGCAGCAGCCGCAACAGTCACAGTCCTTGCACTGGCACTTGCCGCCCGTCTTGCAGGCTTCGCAGCACTTGCACTTGTCCCCGCAGCAGCAGTTCGCCTTGCTCTCGACGGCGCCGTTCTTTGAACAGCAGCTGCCGTTCTTGCTCTCGGGCTTGCTGCAGCAGCTTGAGTTCTGCGGCTTGCTCGACTGGCAGCAGGAGGACGACGTGGAATCGGCGGGCGTGGACTTCTGCGCCAGCGAGTTGCCGGCCAGCGTGTTCTTGGGCACGGAGTTCTTGTCGGCGCTGCAGCCGAGCAGCAGCATCAGACCGCAGAGCGCGAAAGCCGAGCAAATGAAGCTCTTCATGTGATTTCCTTGCGAGATTCGATTCGACATTTATCCTGATTCGATGGGTTCAGGATCAAAAACCCGGAAAGCCGGACTCGCACGTGAAAACTCAAGCCCCCTAAAAGAGGCTTCAAACAATTCGTTTGCATTTTGGATTTGAGTTTCCGGGTTGCGCAGTCGGCTTCAAGTAAACAGGTAAAAAGAGTGCTTCAGTCTTAAGATCTTCAGCACAGTGAAGACTACTGCAGTTGTCGGTATTGTTACCCGCTGCGCCCCGAAGCAAGTTGCCATGAAATCAGGAAATGTTCTATGCACAAGCCTTTAAGCCCTAGCGCAAGGATCCTGAAGAAATTATTGGGGAGCAACGTAAATACACTAACAAGAGCGCCGTCAAACCGGCATTAAATGCAAGGCCAGCTATCATAGTTGAAAGCTAAGAAAGGAAATTTACCAGGACAGAAGCGAATCACTGTCTATAAGACTGCCGGAGCTTCTATCGGCTTTCGATTGAATAGATTGCAGCCGTCCCGCTTCCAAAACTATAAAAGTATCGCCTAATCGCATCGCTTCAGACTTTGAATGACTCACTATCAAAACCGGTATTTTCAGACTGCGTTGCAGCACTTTCAACTGTTCCCCAAGTTCTTCCCTGAGCTCAGGATCTAGTGCGTTGAACGCCTCGTCCAGGAGAAGCAGCTCGGGATCAGGAGCAAGAGCTCGGGCAAGAGCGACTCTCTGAGCCTGCCCACCCGATAGCTCAGATATCAATCTATTTTCCAGTCCGTTCAATTTCACGATTGAAAGCAGTTCTGCTAAGCGTTTTTCCCGAGCAGCTTTTGTCTTTTCTTTCATTCCATAGCAAATATTCCGACTTACATTTAAATGCGGGAAAAGCGCAAGACTCTGAACTACATATGCACAACGTCTTTCCTGCGGGCGCAAATTAATAGACTTCTCGAAATCAAAAAACGTTTTTGAACTCAATTGAATTATGCCTTTATCCGGCTTTTGCAAACCGGCAATGCAATTCAAAAGCGTAGACTTGCCGCTGCCTGAAGCACCGGAAAGCACAGTGATCTCGCTGTTCAAAGAGAACTTGAGCGCCAGACTGAAATCCTTGAATGCAAGTTCTATATCAAGATTCAACTGAGCCGTCACCAGCGTGCCCCCCAGCGACCAATCAGCATAACTGTTGCCAGCGACAGAACACTCATAAAAACTACCAGACCTAAAACCAGCTCGCTTTCACCGCTTTGACTTGCCTGAAAAATCAAAAGCGGCATGGTCTGGGTTTTACCGGGTATATTGCCGGCCAGCATTAAAGTCGCACCAAACTCGCCAATCGCCCGACAAAAGCTCAAAGCCAGACCAGCCAGCAGTCCCCTTGAAGCAAGGGGAATAGAAACGCTGAATATTGTGAAAAGCCGAGATTTTCCAAGTGTCAATGAAACAATTTCCAGATCGGGCGCCACTCCTTCAAAAGCCGCACGACTTGTTTTGACCATCAAAGGCATGGCTATCACAACAGA
>JAIEPM010000041.1 GCA_019748395.1 Candidatus Obscuribacterales bacterium | reverse complement strand
TGCGGCCGAGCAATTTCTGCTTCAGAAAAGCGAAGACAACTCAAGGGTCTGCATCAACTTCTATCGAAGAGCGGACGGCACGATCATTACGGATAACTGCCCGCGCGGGCTGCGAAAACTGCGAGATAGCGCAGTCAGGTTCAAAGAAAAAGTAGCAGCACTGTTTATTCTGCTTCTTGCAACTCTGGGGCAAAAAGTCGGCGCTGACGATAAATGCATCAAAACAAGAGCGGATTCGATGCGGGGCAATTTCGTGATGATGACTCCTGAAACTCTCAAGTCCAACTACAAAGCGGGTCTGGAAAGGGCACTAAACAGCCTAAAGCTGGAGGGGAATGACGAAAACACAGACAAAGAGTTAGAACTGGCATATTCGATATTTGAGAGTGTCATTGGTTTCAGTAAGTCTCTCAAAGCTGCAGATTGTGAATCAATTGCATTGAGCGCAGAAGCAAATTGCCGCTTTTTCATGGGTAAATACAGCGATGCAGTAGAGCTGAATAAAAAAGCATTGATTAGTGCAAACAAAAATTGCGCAGGAGTTATCAAAGCGAATCTTGCCAGAGCAGAAGAAGCGCTGAAACAGAAGCGCAGCAGTCGTCCGGACCGAGGTCCGGCGAGGGCGTCCCAGGATATTCGCTGGTTGAAAAATCCTGAGGGAAATACGGTCACAAGCGCATTCAACTAAAACTCTTTCTTTCATAAAGTTCAAGCGGCAAGCCATCGGGATCCCGAAAGAAACAGAATCGCTGACCGGTGTATTCGTCTACACGAATCGATTCGCTTTCGACAGCATGCTTCTTAAGGTTTTGAACAGCAAGCTCCAGATCTTCAACCTCAAATGCCAGATGCCTCAAACCGCATGCTTCTGGATTGCTTAGCCTGGGCGGCGGCTCAGGGAAGGAGAAGAGCTCAATCTGTGAGTCGACTCCCAGTTGCAAATCAAGCTTGTATGAATTTCTAAGCTCTCGATACACTTCTCTGATTACAGAAAGTCCCAAAACTTTAGTATAAAAATGCTTCGATTTTTCGTAGTCGGAAGCTATTATCGCCACATGATGAATTTTGCAATTTGAAAGCATTGAGAACTCCTGTTTGAATAGATCCTACAGCAATGTCCCGGAAGAATCAGCTTTGTTTTACCTGGTATGCCCGGTGGTGTCACTTCGGCGTAAGCACGAGCAAGCCGGATTGCCGAATTAGTGCAAAATAAATGGGACGAGTTAAATATTATCTGCCGTGTAATGCCTGTGTTTTCTGGGAATGATTCGAGTGAACAGCCAAAGCCTGGCTGAAAACGACAGGAAACAATGCCAAGAAAAGTCTTACTGCTTGAAACCGACGAACAACTGAGGGCACTCGTGGTACCTCTTTTGGAGGCACGAGATTTCCTGGTTGACCAAGAAACATCAGGGCATAAAGCCCTGGAATTCATAAAAGAGTCTAAACCGGATCTTGTCATGGTCGGCGAAGAACTTACGGATATTGACGGCATCGGCTTCATTATTAAACTGAGACAGAAAGAACGCGAATTGAAAGTCGTTTTTCTTTCTCAAACCTGGCGAGATGCCGAGTTTTTTCAGAAAGTCACCAAAGAACTGAAAGTCGCGCATATTTTTCACAGACCGATTAAGTCCAGCGTTTTCGGGGTACAGGTGGACGCACTATGGCATGACCAGAGAAGAGGTCTGCCCGCTCTGCCGGGAGCTCCCATGGAAGCCCTGCCGGCGCCGATGGGCATGGTGCCGACACCTCTAGATTCCGGTGCTCCCGCGGTCGTCCCGGGGTCCGGCTACACACCATGGCCTGCCCCCGGTGTGGCCTCCAGTTATAATTTTCCCGGACTGGCTAGTGTAGAACCCGGGGCTGCACCGCCTCTACCTGTGGCAGCGATGCCGGTGCCGGGCGGTCCGGCCGTCACGGCATCTGCATTTGCAGACGCGACATTACTCAGCTTCCGCCAGAAATTTTCCAAATCCTTACCAACTCGAGTCAAACAAATTGAGCAAATCATCGAGCAAGTGCTGCGTGACAAGCCAGACCCGAATCTCTTGATCGAAGGGCGAAGACTTTCACATAACTTGAAAGGCACCTCCCGCTCTTGCGGTTTTGATAATCTCGGCAACATGGCTGAACGCATAGAATACTCTTTGCGCGACATGCTCGAGGTGGCTGAAGTCAACCACCAGCAGGAATGGGGTCACGTTGATAGCGCATTGCTGGCAGCAAAGAAAGAAGTGGAGCGCGTTAAATTACAATTTTCCGATTATGTGCCCACCGCCGAAGAACTGGCCAACCTCAACCCCGATGCGGCCAAAGCGAAAGTACTGCTTGTCAGCAAGGACGGCGTTCCACAGATTGGCGGAAATGGAGAACTCAAGCCGGCGCACCACGGACAGGGCATTCCCCTTGAGATAATAAGCGCCGACACAGCCACGGAAGCACTGGAAAGAGCTGCAAGACAGCAGCTTGATGCCGCGCTCATTGAAATCCCGCCGGATGGCAGAGACGGAGCCTTCCAACTTGCCCGGGAATTGCGAAGCATGGTCGGATACGAAACCCTGCCGCTCGGCTTCATTTCACCAAACGACGAAGCAGATCGAGCCGAAGCCGCGCACGCGGGCGCATCTCTTTTTCTGGAAAAACCCTATAACCGCGACACCCTGCAACAGGCACTGCAACATCTGATTACGATTAGAGAAGGTGGCCGCTCTCGCGTGCTGATCGTGGACGATGATGAAGATTTCACAGACCTGATCACCAGCACGCTCGGCAATGAGGGCATGTTGGTGAAA
>JAIEPM010000563.1 GCA_019748395.1 Candidatus Obscuribacterales bacterium | reverse complement strand
AGCTGGCTAAAAAGCAAATGGACGGCTTCGGCGGCATGGTGTCGTGTGTGGTGCGAGGTGGTCTGGAGAATGCGCGACTGGTTCTCAACAACACTAAGCTCTTTGCCTTAGCTGAGAGTCTCGGTGGTGTTGAGTCCTTGATCGGGCACCCTGCCACAATGACACATGCGTCTATTCCCAAGGAAATCAGGGAAGAGCGCGGTGTTGTGGACGGCTTGATTCGCCTTTCATGCGGAATTGAAGATCTCGAAGATCTAATTGCCGATATCGACAATGCCCTTTCCAAGGTCGAAATCCCTGCTTTGACTCGTTAGTTTTAGCGGAATTTTGCTCTTTCTATCGATTTCTGCTCTGAGTTTTTCAAAGTGGAGCGGTAGTAGGCTAGCGC
Organism: Candidatus Obscuribacterales bacterium; assembly: GCA_019748395.1. Taxonomy (GTDB): domain Bacteria; phylum Cyanobacteriota; class Vampirovibrionia; order Obscuribacterales; family Obscuribacteraceae; genus JAIEPM01. The sequence continues at coordinate 2,404 of JAIEPM010000563.1, read as the reverse complement.
TGCGGCGGCAAGGATGCCTACGGCTATAACGCCGCCTGTGACGGCTCGTCCGTAGCCTCCTCCTTCACCGCGTTCCAGTGCTTTCTTGGATTCGGCAAGTACGGCTCGGTGCGCAAACTCTTGCGCTTCTCTGCCCAGGCGACCCTCTAGAGCGTCGACGGTTCTGCGAATTGCTTCTGCTTTTTCTTTGTCGATTTCCTTCTCTGATTTCGCGAGCTCTTCGGCATTCTTTTTCATTGCTTCGATTTCGCGCGCGTCGACTTTGTCCCGGCGCTCCAGAGATTCGCGAGCCAGCACTTCGCCTGGTTTGGCATCGCTGCGCGTTAGTGAGCCGTCGCTGCCTGCTTTTACACTGGTGCTTTGCAGTTTGTCCGCTGTCGGCACAATTCTTTCCGGACGACCGGAGGGCTTGCTTTCAACCGGCGCTTTGCTTTCTACTGGAGCTTTTGTTTCGCTGCCGCCGCCGCTTTTTTCGGCAAGCTGAGCTTTTAGCTCTTCATTGGCTCGGCGCATCTCTTGCATTTCCGCTTCGCGCTGGGCGAGATCTTGCTTGTAGCGCTCTCGCTCCGTATTGATCACGCCGACGTCTGTTGTAGGCGTCAGGGTCTTCGCGGCCAATTCACGAGCTTTCTCCGGTGTCAGATTCGCATCGGGCGCCACTTTAAAGTAGAGTTTGTCTCCACTTTTCAGTTTTACTTCTTCGGTTTTTTCACCGTTGAAGACGCGCAGTTTGCCGTCTTCTTTGCGAACACCTTCCACCGGCATTTCTTTGCCGTCTTTGCTTTTGAGCATGAGCTTTGGATCTTTTCCAGGCTCTAGAGAAGGACTGCTTTCGACTTCAATTCTCTTCAGGCGAGATGATAGCTCCCATGAGCGTTGAACAGCATTCTTGGCGTTGCCGATCGGTCCAAAAATATATTTGCCCAGCAGATGAAAGGCGACTGCGCCGATTGTGGCTTCTACTCCAAGATTCAGAGCTTTCTGCCAGAGCGGCCTGTCGTCCGGCATTTTGCCTTGCTTGATCAGCTCTTGCTTTCGTGCTTCGACAATCGGCTTGCCTGCCTCTTCTGCAGCGGCTGCATCAAATTTTTGAGGCGGTTCTTTTTGAGCAAGTGCAATTGCACCTTGCAGGAGCGGATTCAATTCATAGGCAGGGTCAAGTTTCTCCGCGGCGCGAAGAAGCGCAACTGCCTGATCTTTGAGGGCGCTGTCTTTTTTCTCGACAGCTGCATTTTGCAGTGCTTCTGCAAACTTCAGTCTTGCTTCAAAAGGCATTCTTGCCTGCTCAAGAAGTTCTACTGCTCTGTTTTCCATTTCATTGACTCGATCGGGCGTTGCTTTATCGCCCAGTTCGAGTCTTTCTTTGCCCAGCTTTTCAATGGCTTCGACGGTATTCTTCTGATCGATCTGGTCTGCTGCTCCAATTGCTTTCTGGAAGAATGGTCGTGCCTTTTCCAGTCTTTCCGCATCGCTTCCCTGCTTTGGATCATTCATGATCTCTAGTGCCTGCCTCAGTTCGGCGCGACCCGGAATTTTTTCTTCAAGTGCTTTGTTCTCTTTTTCTTCGAGCTTGTATTTTTCCGTTAGAGCAAGCAGCTCCGGAATATTCCTTGGAGCGAAGCTGTCTTTAAGAGCGTCTTTCAGCGCTTTTTCGAGCTTGGGTTGATCTTCGGCCTGTCCTGCTTTATCGAGCGCAATCGCATACAAGCCGGAGGCTACGCCGTGAGAATGCAAAAGCGACATTTCTTGCTGATGCATAGAGCGTCGCACCAGTCCTGCTGCATTCTCGCTGGTGAATTTATCCAGTTGCTGTTGCTTTTCGATATATTTACTCAGGGTCGGATCAGTTTTTGCTTGTTCCGCCAGCATGCGTTGAAAAACAGCGCGACGAGGATCTGTCGGTCCCATATTTGCAGTGCTGTTTTCAAAGGCTGCTACTTTCTTTTGGGCTTCCGGTGAAAGCTCTTTGCCGGCATTTTGGCTTTCTTTCAAGGCATCAAGAAACTTTCTTTCCTTTTCGTCGGTCCAGGGTGGAAGAACCTGGCCGTTGGGAAGTTTTCGCTCTTTAGTTTGAAACTCTTCTCTGAGTTTTTCTTCCTGAGCCTGTACCCAGTTCTGGTCTAACTTGCCTGCATCTTTAATTGCGGAATCGAATGCTTGCTGTTGTTCCGGTGTCAGAGGCTGACCGGGCTTGACTGATACCAGAGCTTTAAAAGCTCTTTGAGTTGAATCGATTACACCGGGCGGCAGTTCTTTCATGAATGAAGGTTCTGCCAGCGCCGGCTTGGGCTGCTCGACAGGCTTGGGCTGCTCGATAGGCTTGGGCTGCTCGACAGGCTTGGCTTGCTCGACAGGCTTGGGCTGCTCGACAGGCTTGGGCTGCTCGACGGGCTTCGGCTGCTCG
>JAIEPM010000508.1 GCA_019748395.1 Candidatus Obscuribacterales bacterium | reverse complement strand
GGCTGCGTAAGCTCCACCCTGGTCGGTAGCAAAAGATTCACTTGCGATCTGAATAGTACGCATGTTGCCCTTAATGGCTGCTGCTTTGGCTTTTTTCTGAGCACCAATAAAGTTCGGCAAAGCAATAGCAGCCAGAATACCGATAATAACGACTACAACCAACAATTCAACGAGAGTGAATCCCTTAATCTTTCTAAGTTTTTGCATATAATTTTGTTCCCCACCAGTAATTTTGTCTCGACCCATCTAAGATTGGAGGCTCTTTGAAGGTCTTCCTTCGTCCTAAATTGGTATTGCCCACGAAGAATTTGAAAATAACAAGAAAATCAAAATTCGCGAAATACTTGCATCCGGGAGCTTTTGAGACGCAGAAGGAACTTCACACAAAGTTCACACAGCTACGTTTATCAGCAAGCGATTATTCTCTTGTTTAATACCAACGAGCCAAACATAGACTGTAAGCCAGATCCGGAGGCTTACAGAAGAGCAGGCATTCAATAGCAGAGATAACTCGCAAGCATAACAACATGCAGATAGTGCACAGCTTGAAGGGCGCTTTTCAAGCCCCCGAGAGGTAGCATTCACAGAAATGCAGTGTCTAAAGAAGGCTGCATATTTCAGAGCTCAAACAAAAGCCGATTCTCTTTGATAAACAAAAGAAGCAGATCAGCAAACGCCCTTGCGGAACTCAAGCTTGCACCAGTCCTGATACCACTAATAGAGCAGGACCAGGCCTATTCGAACCGCACCACCAGTAGTGACTATTTGGTTCCAGCCAAAAGAAGCAATTGAGTGCTTCTATTGAGACAATATGCTTCAAAATATCAGGTTCGGTGACATTTAGTTTAGAACTGAACAATGAGAAACACTCCTGAAGAGTAATTCACGAGAGCCATCCACTTAATGAGCCGGGCAAGGGAATTTATTGATTGGATAAAACCAGACAGTTACCTGTGACCCCGGTAACATATATGCCGGAGTCATCAGACCCGCAAACCGCGTATGATTGCCCGGCATCGGCCTGACTGTAAGTAACCTGTCCAGGTCCACCTGGACCAGCAGCCGGAGGCGTATTGCGTTGCGCGAGTATAGCATTTATAGTACCCAGCCCGGCACTGCCGATAGCGGGCTGAGCGCTCCCTGTAACAGGGTTTATCGGCATTGCACCGGACGTTCCGCCTACCTGAGTGAAGCTTCCCCCCGGAAGATAGTTCAACATCGATCCACCGGCATTGGCTGCATAAGCTCCACCTGTGTCGGTTGCAAAACCTTCCGAAGCGACTTGTACAACACGCATATTCACTTTAACAGCCGCAGTGCGCGCCTTTCTCTGAGAACCAATGTAGTTCGGAATCGCAATCGCTGCAAGAATGCCTATAATGCAAACAACCACCAACAATTCAACAAGGGAGAAACCTGAAGTTTTGCATCTGGAATTTACAAAACGCACTGCCATATTTAGAGTTCCAACCTTAAAGACAATCGAACATAACGAATAAACTGCAGCAAACATGCCTGCAGGATCAACATTAAGCGAAGGGAGACTTCTGTCATCATCTGCAATACCCACGCTTCATCCATAAGTTTATAGCATGAATTGTCTTGAAGAGTATGTATTGATGATGCATTTAGCTGTACAAAATAGTTATAGAAAAAGGCGATGGAGGTTGTTTTCCAACCCACCATCGCCGAACTTCTCTGAAGTTGATTTCTACTGGTTCGAAAGCACTAGCGTTTTGCCGCCGACTCCACCAACGTAGTTGCCGTCAGCATCAGAGCCGGTTACAGCGTAAGAATTACCAGCATCAGCCTGACAGTAGGAGGTGTCGCCAGCCCCTGCAACACCAGCCGCTACAGCAGCGGCACGCAGGGCTTGAATGGCGGCTGTTGTACCAGGTCCACCAGCGGCGATCACACCGGCAGCTCCTGTGACAGGGTTCTGCGGAATGTTGCCTGCTGTGCCGGCGGTGGCAGTTGAAGAACCGCCGGGCAGATAATTCAAGAAAGCACCTGTAGCATTGGCTGCGTAAGCTCCACCCTGGTCGGTCGCATAAGATTCACTCGCGATCTGAATAGTACGCATGTTGCCCTTAATGGCTGCTGCTTTGGCTTTTTTCTGAGCACCAATAAAGTTAGGCAAAGCAATAGCAGCCAGAATACCGATAATAACGACTACGACGAGCAGTTCAACGAGAGTAAAGCCCTTAATCTTTCTAATTTTTTGCATAAAATTCCTTTCTCCACCAACAATCTTGAGCGCGACCCTTCGCAGATTAGTCACTCTTGGGGGGGTGTCATCTGTCTTAAATGGAGAATGCCCATGAAAATTATGCCAATAACGCTTAATTCATTAAATGAAGAAAACCAGTTACAGCAGCCTTCTACGGACGCGGCGCTTAAAAACGAAGCGTTTTCGCAGACAGATGCTGTCTGCGAAAAACATGCAAAAGGGGACCTTTCGGGCCCCCTTCCAAATATTCTTATCTTTCTTTACTAGACAGTAGCGACTTCGCGGTGAGCATGATGGTGGTGATGTGCTGCACGACGTGGGCGTCTCAGGTGCTCCATGAAGCGACGGTGAGCCAATGTATCTATAGCAGCTTGCGATGTTTTTTCCGGAACTGAGAGAACGAATTCGCCTTCATTCTCTGCCTTCGGCTGGGAATTGTAGCGTCCAACCAAATAGAGATAACCACCGCGTGTTGCATATAGATAATGAATCATTGAAGCCACCTTTCTTACGTACCGCCGCCGCGCTCGCCAAGAGCTATGTCAAACATA
>JAIEPM010000131.1 GCA_019748395.1 Candidatus Obscuribacterales bacterium | reverse complement strand
ATCATTTTCTGGGATTGCAAGAACATTTCAAGAGTGAACTCACCCGCAATCATCTGCTTGGCGACTCGCTCGGCTTCTTTTTCGTCGATTGCTTCCTGTGCTTTTTCAACAAGAGCGACTACGTCACCCATTCCCAGAATGCGGCTTGCCATACGATCCGGATAGAACGCGTCGAGGTTGTCGAGTTTCTCGCCCGTGCTTATGTATTTAATCGGCTGGCTGGCAGCTTCCCTTACTGAGAGCGCAGCGCCGCCGCGGGCGTCGCCGTCGGCTTTGGCTAAGAGAACGCCTGAAATACCGATTTGAGTGTTGAATGTTTCTGCAACGTTGACCGACTCCTGTCCAGTCATCGCATCGATAACGAGCAATTTTTCGGATGGTTCAAGGGCTCTGTCTATAAGCATGAGCTCTGCCATTAGATCTGTATCGATTTGCAAGCGACCTGCGGTATCAAGAATTACCGGATGCAGACCTTTTTCTCTGGCTTCTTCCACGGCTTTGCTGGCAATTTCCAGAACATTTGTGGAATCCGGAATTGTGAAAACCGGTATATCAACCTGCTTGCCGAGTGTTTGCAACTGCTTGATTGCAGCCGGACGCTGAACGTCGCAAGCAACCATGAGCGGTTTTTCGCCTTCCTTGCGCAGTTTGAGAGCAAGTTTGGCGCAAGCTGTGGTTTTGCCTGAGCCCTGCAAACCCAGAAGCATGACGACCGGCGGCGTTCCTTCAAGTTTAATCGGCACGTTTTCGCCGCCCAGAATCTCGACTAGCTCGTCATAAACCACCTTGACGAACTGCTGTCCGGGAGAAACGGATTCAATTACATCGGCGCCAAGAGCCTTTTGCCTTACGCGGCTGATGAAAAGCTTGACTACTTTAAGGCTTACGTCAGCCTCAAGCAGGGCCTTACGAACTTCGCGAATGGCGTCTTCCATGTTGTCCGGGGTGAGCTTGCTGTCACCACGCAGAGTCTTCATGGTTTCCTGCAGTCTGTCTGTCAGTGTGTCAAACATTTATTGGAACTCGCATTGAGGACGGGAAACTGAGTCTTGAAAACGAAGACTCTAGATATAGGCTAACAAATATGAGCAATATCCGTTTGGATCTCCGGCAAAGCTTAAGGAATTGAATCGACTCTTTTTGGCTCTCTGATTCTCGATTTTTGCTCAAAAAACCAATTCGCACCGCGGGTAGTGGCACTCAGGTCAAACTCAAAGATTTTTGCTTTTTTGCAGACTCTTGTGCCAGCTCAATTATTTCAAGTCCGGCCAATGCGCTTTCGGCTCTTACCGGCACTTCGCCCTTTCCAAGGATCGCATCTCGCATTCCCGCATAAAATTCTTGATATTTGCCGTCCAAACTTTCAAGGGCCAAAGACTGTTTTTCACCGCCCGGATAGAGCGTGAGCGTACCCCAGTTGTTGCGATTTTCCTTTCCCCAGTCTTTGTCCAGTGGACTTAAGCCAGCTCTCAACGCGTCTTCCTGTGGGTCCAAACCGTATTTTTCATATGCGCCCTCCGTGCCCAGCACCCGAAAGCGGTGGGCGAGGGAAGCGGAAATGGCGCTCATCCACAGATGCGCTTTAACTCCGGAAGGAAAGCTGAGCGCGACAAAACTGTCGTCATCGGATTTCACCCCTTCTCTACGTACAGACATTTCCGCATAAACAGATTCGGGTTTACCGAAAAGTTCAAGCGCTTGATCAATGAGGTGGCTGCCAAGATCAAAAAGGATACCGCCACCTTCCTCCGCCCCGATTTTCTCACGCCAGGCACCGGGCTTAGCCTGTGGTCTGTAGCGTTCAAAGCGCGATTCAAAACGCAGTATTTTTCCAAGTTTATTTTTGGCAAGAAGATCTTTTATCGTCAAAAAGTCATTGTCCCAGCGCCTGTTGTGAAAGACAGAAAATGAGCTTCCTGTTTTTTTGCTGCAGGCAATAAGGTCTCTGCATTCGCCGCTATTAATTGCCACAGGCTTGTCTACCACAACTGCAAGTCCAGCCTGCATGGCGGCTATAGCTTGAGGAGCATGCTCTGTATTCGGAGTGGCAATTACAATCAGGTCGAAGTCGGAGGCGCTCTGGAGCAAGTCTTCAAAACTTGCAAAAATGCGCAGATCATCGAAGTCCTTTTTTGCTTGCGCTTGCTTTTCAGCAGACCTGCTGACGATAGCCGAGACTTTCAGCCCCTCGGTGCTTTTGATTAAAGGTGCATGAAATGTTGCTCCGGCCAGGCCGTAACCAACAATCGCTACGTTCAAAGGAAGCTTTTTGCTCATCAGAAATCTCCAGTTCGCGAAGCTTAAAGTTATAACCTAAGCTTATGCAAAAATCCGGAGATTCAGATTTAGTTTTTCGCTTGTAAAGCCGCTTCCGCTTCCTCCAGCGCCTTCAGCCTGTTGGCAAGCAGCTCGCTGGGCAGTTTATGTTGCTTGGCAAGATTGTGTCTGTCGATTTCTCCGCGAACTTGAATGCGGAGCGTATCAAGAATTTTAAAGCCGCTGGCAGGCAATCCGACAATTGATGCAGCTAGCAATAAATGGTTGGTCACGCGACCAGGCGTCTGCCCTTTGTTTGAATTGTAGTCGTGCAAATAACCAGGAATGATGAATAAGATGCCGGAAGCAACTTTGCTGCCACCAACGTAAAGACCAGAGCCGACGTTTTGGGTTGCAACAAGTTTGGCTCTGTTCAACTGCTTGCCGGCCGCACTAATCTGATCGTTGAATATTCTGGTGCGCTGTCCGTAGAAATCCAGTCGCTCGACCGATGCCCTGATTT
>JAIEPM010000658.1 GCA_019748395.1 Candidatus Obscuribacterales bacterium | reverse complement strand
ATTGATTTTCGAGTCGTATAAGGCCGGGTTTTTGGAACCGGCGTCAAGAAGCCATTGATAACCGTTTTCAACCGAGCCCCAGGAGATGATCGCCAGTCCCATTTCGACACGGGCAGTTCCTTGCAATACAGGATCCCGACTGCGATCGGCAAGATCAAGAGCCTGTTTATATATGCCGAAAGCTTGATTTCGATCTTGTTCTTGCATGGCTGAGCGCAATGCTCTGCTGAACTGCTCGGTCATCCATTGACTGGCTCTCTGGGGCGGCTCAAGCTGTCCGGGGCGACTTGTTTGCTCCGGTCTTGATGCCGGTGGAGCCAGCGCTTCATTTCTTTTGTCGGCGGGCTGAGCCGGAGCAATGAATGTTGCTCCGTTCATAGCCGAGTCAAGTTGCTTGGCGGCTGTCGCGTCTTTTATACCAGAGCGGGTTCTCTTGTCCGTTTTTGAGCAATAGTCGGACGGCTTTTTCGGATATGCCTGCGCGTGAAAGTCTTTGCAAAAAGTCCTGATTTTTGTTCATGTCATAAAGACTGGGATTGTTTGAACCGGCTTCAAGGATCCACTTGAAACCTTGCTCTCCGTAGCCCCAACTCAAATTCGCAAGTCCATATTCGACTTTGGAAATTGCTTGCAGCGACGGGTCTTTGCTGCGGTTGGAACTTTCAATCGCTTGCATGTATAACCCGCTTGCCTGGTTGCGGTTAGCTTGTTTTGAGGCATCGTTTACAGCTTTATATACCGATTGTTTTGTAGCTTCATCAGCTCTGCCTGTACCTTGAACTTGCTCCGGCGCAGCTTGTACTTGCGGCGCTGTTTTGTCGGCCGTCGGCTTTTTGTCCCAGGCTGCCCAGTCAGGACTCGGGACTGCTGTTGAAGGACCGAGTTTTTCTTTTAATTGCTTCAGGGTTTTGTCTAAATCAAAGCGCTCGGAGCCGGACATAGGTCGTCGATGCCTCATAAATCCCAGGAAAATGATATTATAAGACGCGCTTAATGAAAAGCGGCGAACTGAGCTTAGAGTGAGGAAAATACGCAGCCGGGCTGCATTTCCTTATTCAAGTCCGTTGCGTTGAATTACTTTTGAATACCAGTGAGCGCTGTCTTTGGGATAACGAGCCAGGCTTTCATAATCTACATAAACTATGCCGAAGCGCTTGCTCAAGCCGTAGGCCCACTCGAAGTTGTCCATGAAAGACCAGAGAAAATAGCCGCGCAAATCGACGCCTTCTTGCAGAGCTGAATATAGTTCAAGCAAGTGATCTCGCAAATAATTGAGCCTTTGGCGATCGTGAATTTGATTTTTCTCGTTTAAAACGTCTTTGTAAGCTGCGCCGTTTTCAGTTATATAAACAGGCGGTAGTCGGTAGTCTTTATTAATTCTGAGAAGCAGATGCCTGAGCGCCGGTGCATGCACTTCCCAGCCCATGTCCGTGTAAGATGCACCCTCGATTTTTTCAAGGCGTCCTTCTTCGGCGCTCATCACGCTGCGAAAATAAAAATTGATGCCGATGAAGTCCATCTTTTGACTGATTAATGCCAGGTCTCCTGCTTCGACTTGAGGAACTAAATCTGCATAACTGTCCCATATGTCCGGAGGATAATGAGCCTTGAGCAGCGGGTCTAGATACCAGGCCGATTCCTTCTGCCAGGCGAATTCAGCTGCAGCTAGATCTTGAGCTGAATCTGATGCCGGGTGGGTGGGGAAAAGTATGAGGACTATGCCGACTTGAGCATCAGTCTGGCAAGAACGTATTGCTTGAAGACCCATACCGTGAGAAAGGAGAAGATTGTGTATGACCTGCAGGCAGATTTTCTGATCTTTGATTCCTGGTGCCATCTCACCGGTGCGATGACCAAGATTGGCAATGACCCAGGGTTCATTGAAGGTTGTCCAGTATTTGACGCGATCTCCAAGCTTTCTTGCCATCAAGGCGGCGTAGTCTGCAAAATATTTTGCCAGCTCGCGATTTTGCCAGCCGCCCAGATCTTGCAATTTTTGCGGCAGGTCCCAGTGATAAAGCGTGACATAAGGTTCTATATTCGATTCGCAGAGCTTTTCTATTAAGCGCTCGTAAAAATCCAGACCTTTTAAGTTCACTTTGCCTTTGCCGTCGGGCATGATGCGCGGCCAGGAAATCGACATTCTATAGTTTCGAATACCGAGATCACGCATTAAATTGATGTCTTCTTCAAAGCGGTGATAATGATCGCATGCGGTATCACCAGTGGTGTTATCTGCGATATGTCCTTTGGTATGGCTAAATCTATCCCAGATCGATTCACCCTTGCCGTCTTCGTTCCATGCTCCTTCAATCTGGTAGGCGGCTGTGGCGACGCCCCAGGCAAAATTTCGGGGAAATAAAAAATTGCTGCTTTTCATAGCCTTCCGCTTAGTCACATTAAGTCAAGACCTATTCTGGCATGTTGATTCACTGCTTTTCAATCTCAGCTGTCTTGCCGCTTCTGCAGCCTTGTATATGCCGACACTTCCACAGTCCGCAGAGCTCTGAGCTGCAATTGAAGCAATGTATAGTTGATTTGTACTAAAGCAACTTAGACAAGAGGCGTTTATAATTTACGCGTTTCTTCTCGAGGGTCGCTCATTCATGAAAGCATCGCTAAAACGGGCTCTTAGCATCGGTTTGCTGCTCGGTATTTCGATGTCGGCAAGTCTTCCTGTCTTTGCCGATCTGGAAAAATCTCCGGCTGCTTCTGAAGAAAAGCGGGATTCGAATAAAAACGCTTCTTGGAACTCTGATTTTCAAGAAATC
>JAIEPM010000523.1 GCA_019748395.1 Candidatus Obscuribacterales bacterium | reverse complement strand
ACCAGGCAGCTTTCTCTTCTGCCGCGTTCTCTGGCAAGATGTTTTGCCGAGTAACGGGGATTTGGTGTTGACTGTTTGTAACTTGAGTCATGTTCTTCATCAAGAATAATCAGACCGAGATTTGGTACTTGCGCCAGTATTGCCGAGCGGGCTCCAAGCAGCAATTTCAACTCGCCTGATTGAATTCGTCTCCATGTATCAAAACGCTCTCCGGCAGAAAGAGCCGAATGCCAGACTGCTACCTGCTCTCCAAATCGATTTACCAGCCTTCGTGCCAGTTGCGGTGTCAGGCTGATTTCAGGCACAAGGAGTAAGGCGCTGCGTCCCTGCTTCAGAGTTTCTTCTATTAAGCGAAGATAGATCTCGGTTTTTCCGGAGCCGGTGACGCCGTGCAAAAGCCAGGGACATTCGTCGATTTGGCTGTCTATCCTGCCGGAGAGCTTTTGCTGCAGTTCTTTATAAAGAACATCGAGAACTTCGGCTTGTTTTGGAGTCAGTTCAGGTTTGTCATTTTCGATTTGCTTATGACCTTTAAGAGGATCTCTAAATGAATCGACTTTGTTCTGGCTGAGAATCCCTTCATCCAGCATTTTTTTGATAGTGCCTGCACTGCATTTGCTTTCTTTTATAAGTTCGGCGCTGGGAAGACCTCCGTTGTGCCGTTTGAGACAGTTGAGAATTTCTTCCTGTCTTTTGCTTCCGGCAGGCTCGCCGGTCCAGGTCAGATAAGTGATTGTTTTCGCCTGTGCGGCTTCCTCCGCCTGAGCATATACTTCAATTTCGCCTTTTCGACGTAGCCTGGCCAATGCCGAGTAAAAGGCTGAAGCTGAGATTTTGCTTCGTTCTTTCAGGCTTTTCAAAGACAGGCTTTTGTCTGCGTCTTTCAGAGTCGCTTTTATTTGTTCTTCCGGTCCTCTGGCTGCCGGGCTGGCGAGCAGTTCGCTCAGCTCATTAGCCTCAGGGTTGCTTGAATGCCCGCTGAGGCGCACCATTCTTTTCACTCTTGGTCCGATTTCGGCTGGAATTGCGGCGCTCAATACATCTGAAATACTGCAAAGATAGTGTTGTGCCACCCAGTAAAGAAATTCGACATAAGCCGGAGCAAAAGCCGAGCTTGAATCGATGACTTCGGAAATGGCTCTGGTTTTTTCAGGAAGGGCTGCGTGGGCCTGCTTATTTTTGACTGCGCTGCCGATGACCTGGTCTCGGTCGCGAATAGAAACAACATAACCACTCATTAACTCTTGCTTGCCGAAAGGCACGAGTACTTGTGAGCCGATGAATACCTCTTTTTGGAGCTGCTCGGGGATTTCATAAGTGAAGAGGCGCTCCGAGATGTCTTTGATGTTGACATCCAGTGCGATTTCGGCAAAAAGTTCTCTGGGCGATGACAATGAGAGTCCCAATCGGCGAGCTTCTGCAAAAGTGTATCCCTGATTTCGCCTTCGCAACAAACTCATGACAAGCACCTCCTTTTAAGAGCAGGCATGAAAGCGTCTATCTATATGACCAAAGACGTAAGGTTCTTGCCAAGAGTTCAAAACACGATTTGAAAGGGTTTTTCTGACGCCTGAAAGCGAAAGACCGGAGCCTCTGCCCCGGTCTTTTTTTGAGTATCCTGCTTGGAGTAGCTAAGCTCCAATCAAATACTTGTTCCAGCTGTTTTGACCGGAGGATGAATGTTTTGAAATTTCAAAAGAAACATGGCTTGTCGGTCGCCTTGGGCTGGACATCAGGGGCATGTTTGCTTCTCTGGGAGTACGGTCGCCCTTTTTGACGTTGCATTTCAGGCAGGCCGCCACGACGTTTTCCCAGTGATCACCGCCACCACGCGAACGAGGGATGATGTGATCGATGGTCAGGTCATGCCGCCTGTCACCGCAGTACTGGCAGGTGTATTCGTCTCTGTGAAGAACGTTACGACGTGACAAAGAAATTTCTTTGTATGGAATCTTCACATATGAGCGCAATCTGATGACCGTCGGCAGGGGGACGTCCACCGAGATCATTTTGCCGTTATGCTCAACTTGCTCGGCTTTGCCCTTGAGCAGGAGGATAACGGCGCGACGCCAACTGGTTATGTTTAGAGGCTCGTATGAAGCGTTTAATACCAGTACTTTCAAAGTAGATCCCTTACCTTTTTCTCTGTAATTGCTCTCTCTTTCGGCGCTGGCTGAGAAAATTCAGCGACCCCTATCTGCTCATTTTGCTTTCTCTTGAAGACTCGTAACTCCGATTGACGCTACTTTTTAAGTAAATCTTTACGTTTTAACATTATAACGAGGCATGTCGCGTTTTGTCTAGAAATCGCTTGCGCTCTGCCTTCTGTGTTAGAATGTTCCTCCTGTCCCCAGACAGATATGGGATCGCTATGCCCATATATCCTTAAGGGAGCAAGGACTACGCCTTCAGGCGCTTGTTCCGGACTAAACTAAACTGCGTTTAAACCGCTCACTGAGCGCAGAGGGGGCAAATCTAGATGAGCGCTACCACGTCATTCGGAGGATAGAAAGACAGCCTTGCCAGTAGCATCGATGAGACAATTGTTGGAGGCCGGAGTTCATTTTGGACACCAGACACGTCGTTGGAACCCCAAAATGCGCCCATACATTTATGGTGAGCGTAATGGCATTTACATCATAGATCTGGAGCAAACATCCCGGAAGCTCGACCAGGCGTGCGAATATTTGAGAAAAGCCGCCTCTGAAAGAAAAAACATCGTCTTCGTGGGCACCAAAAAGCAAGCCGCCGAGA
>JAIEPM010000380.1 GCA_019748395.1 Candidatus Obscuribacterales bacterium | reverse complement strand
CGCTGCCCTGTGGCCTCAGCGGACTGCGCCCGAAGTCCCTGCGTGTAGCGACGAGGTTTTTCAGATTTTTCCCGGATTTTCATGTTAGTAACACTAACATGAAATTGAGCGCAAAACAACGCCACTTTTCTAAAGTGCCTGCAAAGCGAAAAACCCGCGAATTATTCACGGGTTTCTTCAGAAAGATTGCATCAGAGAATGACGCTAAACAACTATTTAATATGGTCTGAATGGATCATTTCGATCATTTGGAGTCGTCCCGGCATAAGGATCGCTGGGAGGACGATGAGCATTACGCTCGTTGTATGCAGGAATGTCCTGATGTTGTTCGTCGTGCGGATCATCTCCATGCTCCGGAGCCAGCCACTGCCGGCCTGCAATCAGAATGACCTGCTTCTCAGCAGCCCATTTGAATATGTTTGTGACCTGACGTGTTTCCTTCAATTCAGACACTGTCGGAATTTGAGGAGATGGCAGGTTAGACGCAGAAGCTATTAACGTTGAAAAAATGAATGTAGCGAGCATAGAGCGGCCGCCTTTTCCGACGCCCCGAAACAAGGAGCAATCAGATGTAAATTTCCCATACCTTAGTTATGAATCTTCGTCCCGTCTGTGAGACGAGTCAAATTAAGTTTCTTGAAGTAAAGCTTGGACGCCCTTAATCTAAGCCTTTCCAGCTCAGAACTACTTGGAATTGGCAAGTAGCGAATCCTTTGCAAGGGCAAGATTAGAGACCTCAGCGATTGTTTCTTTCACGCTGTTCTCAAGGGAAACTCGCGCAATTTTTCTCCAGAGAGGAAATCTAACACCAGGGTCAATAGTGCTGCTTAAACTGACAACTGTTGTGTTTGGATCTTTTCCTGATTCCAGATACCAGGAGCCCTGAAAAGCATGCAGATGATCGGAACTGACCATTTTGTAGTCGATTTGCTTGCCGGGGCGTGTCTCATACTCCGCATAAACGCAGCTCGTGTTGCCGATTATCGGCATTGAAAGAAAGAACTCTCTGACCACTGCAGTTCTTCCATCGTAAGAAAGAAGCTGTCTGTGAGCACTGTCGCTAACGCGACGTTTTTTTATCGCAGTCCAGACTTTGTCAATCGGCGCCGCTACAACACTGCTGACGGTAACCTGAGGCAACTTAGCGTTTGCGGCGCAGAAAGGCAGTCCGCTGTCCGAACTCTTCTGACCGAGCGCCATGCAAGACGGCGAAGCGAAACTGAGGAATAGTAAAGCAGACCATAGAGCAATCAACATTCTCATCATCAATTCCCCCTCTCACCCCACACTTCCATACTACTCACACGATGTAGGGACGGCGTGAGGAACTTCCACACAGGGCGAAAGGCAAGCCCGAAAAAGTCCCGCCAGCCTCAGCGAATCACGAATCTCGACGCTCTCAAGCAATACTCGGCCACCCTCACAAATTCCCTACAGCCTGAATTTAGAATCCGATATGTAGAGAACAGGAGGAGAATACAATGAAGATAGCAATTGGAGACAAGTCCGAACATTTGAGCCCGGATCTTTGTATCAGCGCCAGCTCATCATGCCCGAAGTCAATTAATTCGGTATTTATTGCAGAAAACAGCAAACACAGCAGATTGGACCAGCAAATCTTTCATGAGCCCGAACGAGCAGGACGCTCAAGACCAACACAAGTACGTCCGCCGAAACCCTACGTTTATTATGCTCATGCAGTAAATCACAAACACTAGATAAGCAGCACCCATTGAAAGTTTGATGCCCCAATTTTATGCAGCGCCGAAAGTGAATTTGTCATCCCTAATTTCACAACTGATAGCACGATTCGTAATCTTAACTTTCAGCCCTGGAACAAAAACCTGAGCGAATTCGATGAAACACGGACCGGGCGCCCCATCCAGATGACCGATCGCTAGTCTTCCGTTTTCGACTGCGACATGACTGAAATGATTGCAGTATGGACAGCGAAAATAAATCCATTTTTGCTGAGGCCAGGACCTCGAGCAATTCTTCAGAACTTCAAACGGACCGAATCCCCGCTTGCAAGCGGGGCATGGCAATTCGATTTCAGAATCGGCATCCAAAACAGACCTCCTCAAGGCAGAAGCCGGGCAGCCAGATTTTCAAGCGCTTTAATATCATATTTGCCGGACGGCAACTCTGGGATTTCGTCAATGAATTCCACCTGCAATTCATCTAGACCGGACCCATCGCTGGAATTCCCCGCCCGGGAAACTGAATCCAAGATTTCGTTCAAAACCCGGTCTTTATTGCTATCAGCTTTTAGACAGACAAAAGCTACAAGCCTGGAGCCCTGAGCACCGACAACCGCGAATTCAGCGACATCGGTGATACCAGATATAGCATCATTAACTTTCGGCAGATCTTTTAGTGCTGCGATATCCAGAGCGGCAGATTTGCGGGCAAGAAACCAGAGGAAACCGTCAGAATCGATGTAACCTAAATCACCTGTTCTAAACAATTTGTTTTTCGGAGAACTCCCCATATAACGCTTCATCAATAACGGAGTATCAATTACTATCTCCCCGACTTCACCGCATCCCAAAGGACGTGAGTCTTCATCTCGTATCTCAATTCTAGCCCCACACATAGGCGTTCCGGCAGAGCCCAGTTTTTTAAAATCAGCACTGCTGTTGAGAGAATGGGCAAGCGTTTCCACCATGCCCATCGACTGAATAACTTTCAGTCCATAGCGTTTTTCAAATGCCAAATTGGCAGAGCGAGATAAGAGTTCGGCG
>JAIEPM010000632.1 GCA_019748395.1 Candidatus Obscuribacterales bacterium | reverse complement strand
ATGCAGGCGGACAGTGGAACTCGGACGGTGGAGAAAGACCCCGTCGCAATCTTGCGCTTAACGAAAATGCCTCAGTAAGCTTTGAAGACGCAAACGGCATCAAACACACAATTGACGGACGCGGCGCCGAAATGCTCGAAGGAGCAGGACTCGGCAAAATCATGCCGGACAGTCAAGGTCGCCCGCGGGAAGTTGAAACAGCAGACGGCAAGAAAATTCGCCGCTACGACTATTTCGAAGGCTCCAACGAAATCAAGTCAGTACAGATAGTCGACAAAGAGAAAAACAGCACTGTCACATACACACGCGAAAGCCAGGATGCCAAAACCTGGCGGGGAGATAACGGCAGTTCATGGAACGGCGATATCCGTGTGAGCCCGGACGGAGTTCATTCGATTCGCAACAATAACCGCGGCGAAGATGACGACAGCAATAAGTGGACGAGCTATTATCCAGACGGCAGACAAACCACAGATACTATCGGTGCAGACGGCTCAAGAGCCTCTTACGATAAGAGCGGCAACATGGTCAGCTTCAAAGGAGCTGATGGAACGCGAATCGACCGCTTGGACGTGGACGGCCAGGATATACTCAGGCACTATGATCCAAAAACCGGCGAAACCGTCACCTGGTCTAAAGGCGGAGACGGTAACTGGAGTTCCGATTCAGCTCGCTTTAGAGATGCCCGCAAAGACATTTCTTTTAACAGCAACGGCGAATTCAACTATATAAATCAGCGCGGTGCTCGCGTTCAAGAATACAAAGACGGTCGAAAGCAAGTTACCGAGAAAGACGGTACACGTCTTGATTTTGATATAACCGGCGAAATTCTTCGCGCGACCAAAGGAAATCTCGAAAGAACTTTTATTCGTGACTCAGGAGGCATCGCTCTTGTAAAAGACCGCAACCTGAGCACAAAAGAAGAAAGAACTGTTTTTGAAAGACGTCCTCCCGGCGAAGAGAATCGCAGCAATATCCATATTTCACCAAACGGTGATCTCAGTTATCAAAACCTGGACGGCAGCGCCGTGATTGAGCGCGCCAACATGCTGCGCCTGGAGCTGGATAAAGACGGAGATATCACAAGAACGGTCGGACCAAAGAGCGTACGCAGCTTCCAGTACATCGGCGAAGGCGAAAACAAAGCGCTTGTTGCGATAAACGATGTGCGTAAAATGGAAAAAGGTGAAAAAGTAGAAAACTGGACTCGCGTCGCCAACCCGGACGGCACACTGAGCAACGAGTTTCGCTCCGTAGACGAGAAGAATCAGCCGCGCAAATCCCGCTACAATATCACCCCTTGCGCAGACGGTGAATATGAATATCGACTGGCAAGCGACAAAATCGGCGACAAAGTTCATGTTGAAAAACTGACTCGCGAAGGCATGGATGGTATGCCGGCCTCGGTTGAGGAAGCCAGAGAAGAACTGACTGCGGTTCTGGAAAAAGTCATGGACAAAGCCAGACTCGAGCGTAATGTTCAGTTCATGAAAGGTTTCGAAAAGCGCATGATGGACCAGGCCGAACTGCAGCTGGCAGCAGGCATAGATCCGGAAAAGGTTATGCAAGAAACCGAGCGCTGTATGGTCGACACTTATTACAACTGCGCGAAACTGGCAGCCACAGCCCAGGGTCCCAAAGAACTCTACAATCAAAAAGACAGAGTTCGTCTTGCTGAGAACGTCCTTTATCTCGCCCAGAATCCCTCTGAAATCAAACAAGGAAGCCAGGGTACCTGCTGGTGGGAATCAAGCTGGAACGTAGGCTTGTTCCAGCGCAATGCCGGTCATGCAGCACGTTTTGTTGCCGACGTCGCATTGACGGGACAATACACCAGCACGGCCGGACCGCTCAAAGGCGGACCGCCCAAAACAATCAAGATTCCAGCTCAGTACGTAAGCCTGCGCAACCGCGACGGTGGCGCCGGTTGGACTCCGGAAAACTCCAAGAACAGCAGCCAGCGCAGTATGGTCGGTATGCTTGTCGACCAAATCGGACCGCCCCTTGGTGGTCAACGCGGCTGGGGACAGAGCGATGCAGGCTGGCATACAGAAGCCAGAAACATTCTTTATATGATGACCGGCAGAGACCAGGTTCGCCACGGCTCAACAAGCATAGGCAGACATGAAAAACTTGAATTGCTTAAGACAGGCGGCTGGACTGCATCAAACAGCGGTCACATGTGGGGCTATTCGATGCGCAAAGAAAAAGACGGCAGCTGGTCTGTGATCAGAGATGACCAGTATGCAAACGGAGACAGTGTCATTGCCAGAGTCAAAAACCTCAAGCAGTGGATCTCCGGCGATGTTGCAGCTGAAGCCCGCAAAAACTGGCGCGCCTCTCCACGCCGCAAAGGCGAAGAGGACAGACCCAGCACTCTGGCTTACACAACGCACCCGACCTACAACTCGCCGCGCAACGACGCAGATGTACGTCCAATCACCGATATGCCGAGACCGGTCTGGCGCCCAAGCCAGAAATAGCAAGCCTGACTAGCTCTCGTTTTTCTTTTCCAGAAAGCTTCTGACAAAGCTGACAAGTTTGCTGCTCTTAGGAACGCTGCTTCTCTCCAGGCAATTCAGAACTTCGGTCAATTGCTCGCAAAACTCGGAAACTGAAGCCTGGCGCTTTGCCGGTTTTAACTCGAGCGCCTGCTTGATTATCTGGTCAAGACGAGCCGGAAACTCGGCATGCGGAAATTTTTCGCAAATAGAAGGAGCCTTTCCTTC
>JAIEPM010000240.1 GCA_019748395.1 Candidatus Obscuribacterales bacterium | reverse complement strand
TTTCAATTAAAGCCTGCCTGGCTTTAAAAACTATGCCGATGCCGCCCTCACCCAGAACTTCCAGAAACTCATAGCGTGTTGATACCAGGGTTCCTTCCAGATTCGCTTTCTTGATTAGCTCAGGGTTGCCCAGAGATTTGTAAACCGGTGCCTGCGTTTCCATGCGGCGCAGCAACGCTCTTATCCGCGCCATTAATTCATCCAGTGCAAAGGGCTTGGTCAGGTAGTCGTCGGCACCTGAGTCCAGCCCCAGTTCTTTGTCGGATACGGAGTTGTGTCCGGTGAGCATAATAACCGGAGCTTTGAAGCCGGCCTTGCGATAGCGGCGGAGTATGTTTATGCCGTTTAGATCCGGCAAATCCCAGTCCAGAATCAGCATCTCGTACTGATTTGTCTGCGCTTCTTCCCAGCCTTCAGTGCCGGTCTGGACGACTTCTGCTTCATGACCTTCACGAGTCAAGAGCTCGTAAAGTGTATCGCCCAACGCCACATCGTCATCCACCACGAGGAATTTAGCCATTACCTGCTCTCGAGTTTATTCATCATCGGAAAAAGCAAATCAAGTTTTGAGCTTTGTTTTTTTATCTTCAGATAGGATGATTATGCCCAGAATAGGTCGGACAATGCTCACGGGGAGGTCGAGCCGTTTCCGTCGAAGCCATAGCCCCAGTAGGGCAAAATTGATTGCCCTGATTCATAACCGATGGACGGGTGCTGCGGCTGATCGCGATCGCAGGTTGCCCAGGGAGACATGATTGCATGTATCGGGTTGCCGACGAATTTTCCCTTTGGACAGACAGGATAAGCAGTTCTTGTATCATCTGCGTTTGCGATGCTGTCATTGGGCTGGATTCCGCAGAAATACATGGGAATTCTCACGTTTCGCAATGCGGCTGCGTCGCCGTTAGATTTCGGTTTTGGATCGTGAAAATGGAGGGTCAGTGTTCCCGGTGGCGGTACTGCCGATTCGGTTGAAATGCCGAGGGCTTCTAAGCCAAATGGGGCGAAGAACGAGCCTATGGTTTTTAAGCCGCCTACTGAAAATTTGACGGTAATGATGGTAGCTTCGCCCGAATCCGTCGTTTCGCCAAGTTTTTGATCGTTGGCAAAATCAACCTGAAAGGAGTCTTTATTATGATGAGGAAGGTTCAGTTTATCGAGCATTAGATCTGTCAGCACTTCGGCTTCCGCAACTCGTTTTGCCTGAAAACTTTCATTGCTGCCATTGGCGTCCAACCTTTCCATGCCGAGAAAGTAAGTGCCCTGGCTGATATGCGATGCGGCGGCGGTCGCGACTAGATTTAGTTTTTCCTGATTCATGACTGCGATGCCGACGTTCAGCATGAGAAGAAGTACAGCTATTCCGACTGTAACTACCAGCCAGGTTCCGACTACGCCTTCGATAATACCTTGACCGCTGGCAACTCTGCCCTGAACTTGTCTGATTCTTCGCTTCATCATGCTCCCCCTGCGATTCTCAATAGCCATGTATCTCGAATCATGCGTTTTACAGAGTTTTCGACGAGATCTGCCCTTGGTCCGAGAAGATGCTTTTCCTTCGGGATTTAGAGGTCTTCGACCTATATACCCGGTAATTTCGTCGATCTGGCGGCAAAACTATGCTTCCACGTCTTGGCTCTATAATAAAACTGAAGTATAACGAAGATGTTACAGGTCCAATCACAACAGCTTTTTCAATCATTCAAGCTGAGTGCCGCTTTATTCAAAAATTCTTCCTTAGGCGAAGCCTGTTTTAACTTGAAGTAAAAACAACTTCCTCCCAGCTCGCTTTCTTTGTAGCCGACCTCGCCTTTTTGAGCTTCTATTAATAGCTTGCAGATATAGAGCCCCAAACCGCTGCCTTCTTTCTTTGTTTCCTCGGCTTGCTCCAGTTGAATGAATTTAGCAAAGAGTTTGTTTCTCTTATCAGCGGGTACGCCTGGACCCTGGTCATGCACTTCGACTCGCCAGTAGCCTTGATCTGGGACGGCTTTTATTGCAAGTTCTGTTTTCTTGGGTGCAAATTTGACTGCGTTGGAAAGGAAATTTATTAAAACCTGCACCGCTCGATCTTTGTCACATGAAAGGTAGCAATTTTCGGGACTTTCTGTTGAAACCGTAATTTGTTTGCGTTTGCACAGGGAAGTGATTGATTCGGTTGAAAGCTCAAGAATTTCACTGAATGCCTCAGGCTGCAAATCTACATCAATGCTTCCATCTTCCATTTTTTCTATGTCCAGAAGTGTATTAGCCAGCCTTCTCAGCCGGTCCGCTTCAGAGTAGAGAGCTTTTAAATCACGATGAACAGTTGTCGGAAGTTTCCTTGATTCGTCCGATAAGATGATTTTGGTTTTAAGGATCATGCTTGTAAGCGGTGAACGCAGGTCATGGCTTACCATAGCTCTCATCGATTGGCGGTGCTCTTCAAGGGCTATTAGTTTGCTGGACATTTCTTGAAAGGCCTTATCCAGTTCGCTCAGCTCATCTGCTCCCGTTAGTTTCTCTGAGGCGGGCTTGCCGTGTGCGAATTGCTCCATATTTTTGCTTAGAATTGCCAGCCTGGAGAGGGTGGATTTATTCAAAATATATGCAACCAGCAAGACAAGCAGAATGTTGAAAACGATTACAGTGGCTACTGCATTTCGCATGCCCTGCCTTGCTTTAATTGCAGCCGGGCGAAATTCCTGAGATATGGGCACGAATCTTTGCATGATTTTGGC
>JAIEPM010000272.1 GCA_019748395.1 Candidatus Obscuribacterales bacterium | reverse complement strand
TACTAATGAGAATCCGGCTAGCAATTATGAATTCAAGTGAGCAAAGAAAACTCCGTTTCAAGAGCCTTCGCTTGTTTTCTCTGAGCCTGATTTTGCTCAGTCAAACAGCTCCAGCGGCAATGGCCGAGCTCGCTGATTCGCATTTTCGCCAGGCTATGAAGTATGAATTTTCCGGGCAGGTGGATGCCGCGGTTGCCGAGTACAGAAGAGGTTTGCAAAACTCGCCCCAATCTGTTGATGGTCATACCCGGCTGGGGACGCTGCTCCTTGATGAAGAAGGCGACGTCGACGGCGCAATTTCAGAGTTTGTGACTGCCTTGAGCATCGATCCCGATTGCGGTTCCTGTCAGGCTCGTCTGGATGAGGCTGTGGCCAGAAAGAAAGCCGGTGTCAAAGAAGGTATTGCGCGCGGCAATGATTTTTACAGAGCCGGTCAGCTCAGCAGATCAATTGCTTCCTATCGCATCGCTGTGGCTGCCGACGGTCAAGACAGCGAAGCGCGAAACTGTTTGGCCTGGACGCTTTACAGGGTCGGCAAGCTGGATGAAGCCCTTTTGGAAGTCAATACTGCGCTCAAACTGAAACCGGATGAAGCAGAGTATGTAAATACACTTGCCTGTATTCAATATGATCAGGGTGGAACCGACGCAGCTTTGTCGAGCTTCAAAAAAGCAATTGCGAAAAGTAAAAGTCCCAATCCGGCAGATCTTTACGGCCTGGCAATTTGCTATCTGGCAAAAGGCGACAAAGTAAACTCAATTAAGAACTTCAAGGAAGCGCTCAAATCAGACAACAATTATCGAAATGCCGATTATTTGAGAGACAAAATCGGGCTTTCGGTGCATGCTCTGGCCACCCATGAAAAGCTGCTGGATATAAGCAGCGAGTCGGCAGTGAATCTCGGCAAGCCCGCGGAAGAGGAAAAGTCTGGCACTAAGAAAGATTAACGATCTTTAATGATGCTCGCTTTCAGAATTTTGAACTTTTTTCCGACAAATTCCGTCTTTAAGAATGGACTCGTTGTTCTAAGGGGTAGTTACATGAAAAAAATAGCTCGCTTTGGAGTCGTATTTGGTCTCCTGGCTGGTGCCGGTGCCGCTTCTTTCGTTCCTGCCGTAAACGCTCAGGATGCTGAGCCAGGACCGGCTTCTGAGCTGATGGAAAGTTTTGATATCAGTATTCAAGGCAATGCCGGGGGAGCGCCTCCACCCCCGATGATCGGTTTTGGACCGATGTCCTTTCCTCCCCCCGGTTTAGGCGAAGATGCACCGCCGCCGCCGCCTCTTGAGGCAATGGGTGCTCCGGATCCTGATGAAATGATGGCTCGTGGCGGCGGCAGCGACATGATGATGTTGCGTGCCGGTGTTCAAAGCAGTTTTTCAGATGATCAGCTTGAGAAAATGTACAAAATCAAAACTGATTTCATGGATAAGGCCGGACCCAAAGGAATGGAGCTGAAGTCGCAAGAGCGTGCCCTTCGCGATCTGCTCACCCAGCCTGAGTTCGACAAATCCAAAGCCCAGGCATTGCAGGGGAAAATCAATACTTTGCGGGATGATCTGGCTAATCTCAAGCTTGAACAGAGAATGGACTTGCTCAATACATTGACTTCGGAGCAACGCAAAGAACTGCGTCGCAGTTATGTCAAGTTTATGGATTTCGGACCGGGTCCGGGCATGATGAAAATGCGTCATGGTCACGGATCTCGCTTTGGTCATCACGGCGGCGGACCGGGCAGCTGTGGACCGCAAGGCGGCGGTCCGGGTGGAGGAGCAGCTCCGCCTCCGGCTCCCGAAAAAGGCTAATTGAGATACTGAAAAACTTAGCGCCGCCAGTGGTATCACGGGCGGCGTTTTGTTTTTCAGTATTGAGCCGAAGTTCTTAGAGCTCCAAACTGGGATAGAATATTGCTGAGCTTCCGGGAGAGTATTGTCAATGAGCAGCGCCGCTTTGCCTTCTCCCTGCGAGATACTGGGCTCTTGCGAGCAAAGCTTTGTTCAAGCTTCACTTGAACAGCTGCTCTTCAAACTTGAGCATGAAGAAAGTCGAGTTGCCGCCTGTGCTGAATTGCACGAGCTGGCAAAGTTACTGGCTGCCGGAACTTCGCCTTCCCCGTCCGGTTTACAGTTGAAAGAGCTGAAAATTCCGGGGCTTAAAGAGCCGATTCGAGTTATTTTGAATCCTGCGGTTTTTTCGCCTGAGTTCTGGGGACGTACATTTGCCGAGGGCTTGCTTAAAGATACGGAAGTATTTCACGGTAAAAAAGTTTTGGAGCTAGGTTGCGGATCCGGCTGGATCAGTTTGACTCTTTTGCTCAGAACCGGAGTCAGCGAAGTCCTGGGTCTGGACATCAATCCGGTTGCTGTTTTGCTGGCTAATTTGAACAAATGGCTGAATGGGGCTGATGCAAATGGAAATTTACGCAAAAGCCTTGCCGGTCTGCCTATTGTTAAGTCCTTTCGCTCTGAAGTCTCCGACTTGCTGGCTGTGCCGCTTTCATCCATGGAAAAATTCGATCACATAGTCGGCTGCATTCCACAAGTCTTACACCCTGTTCCTGAAAAAGGGACTGCGCAAGACCTGAGCTATCAGGATTTGTATGATCTGAGTAATTATTGCTTCAATCAAGGTATTCTGGAAGATCGCTTCGGTTTACCCCTGATCGCCAGAGCTCTGGAAGAAGCACAGTTATGTCTTAATCCGCAGGGGTCTCTTAC
>JAIEPM010000541.1 GCA_019748395.1 Candidatus Obscuribacterales bacterium | reverse complement strand
GGAGACAGGTGCGAGCAGGAACGGAACGCATCGCCGGGCTTGATGTACTGCGCGGCTTCGCGGCGCTGGCAGTGATGCTGCACCACCACGGGCAATACTACGACGTGCTCTATCCGGGTCGCATTCCGCTGTCCGTCGATCTCGGCCCCGGACATTTCGGGGTCGAGCTGTTCTTCATCATCAGCGGCTTCGTGATCCTGATGACGATCGAGCGCGGGAAGACCGTCTGGGAGTTCGCTGTCTCGCGGACGGCGCGATTGATGCCGGCCTTCCTGGCCGCCCTGATGATGGCCACCGTGATTCGCATCCTGTCTCCGGTGCCGGTGCTCGACACGCCGACGGTGCCGCAGTTCATCGCCAACCTCACCATGGCACCGAGCCTGCTCGGCCAGACCCCCATGGACATAGAAGTCATTCCAAACGCCGTGGATATTCTCTGCCCCGCTTAGCTCACATTGACGAAAGCACCGCAGGGCGACGCCATGCGTCGCCCTTATCTTGAAGTCGAAAAATTGGGCAGATCAAACATCTCGCAAAGCTCCTGAATCGTCGCAAACGGATTGAATTCTAAAAGTCAGATTCGACCGCCGTAATTTAAAGCACTTGCAAGCTGGGTATGGGAATAATGAATTTGCCGCCGGCTTGTCTGTACGCGCTCTGTTGTTCGAGAATTTCGTCTGCAAAATTCCAGGTGAGCAAAACCACGTAATCAGGTTTATCTGTAAGCAACTTTTCCGGTGCAAAAATCGGCAAGTGAGTTCCGGCAGTATAGAGCCCTTGTTTGACTGTGCTGCGGTCTACAACATATTCAACAAGATCTTTGCCGATGCCGAAGTAATTGAGCAGAGTGCTGCCTTTAGCAGATGCTCCGTAAACCGCAATCCGCTTCTTCTCTGCTTTTAGTTCTGCTAGAAGTTTAAGCAAATTTGCTTTCAAGTCTTCTACTTTGTTGGCAAAGGATTCGTAGTAGCTATTTTCAAAAATGCCGTCAGCTGCTTCTTGTTGAAGTAGTTGCGTATAAGAGGGCTGGCGATTCTCGAGCTTTTCAATAAATAGACGCAGCGAGCCGCCGTGAATTTTCAATTGCTCCACTTCATTGATATAGAGCTGCTTTGACGAGAACAACTTGTTCAAAGCAGTCAATGAAAAATAGCAAAGATGCTCGTGGTAAATGGTATCGAATTCGGTGTGGTCCAGCATCGGCTTCAAATAAGGAGCTTCAATAACTGCAAGACCATCATCTTTCAAAAATGTATGTATGCCCTCGACCAGACCATTCAGGTCTGCCACATGAGCAAGAACATTGTTGGCGTGGATGATGTCTGCACGTGTGCCTTCGGCAGCGAGCTCTTCTGCGACTTTGCTTGAGAAAAATCGGCAGAGCGTTTTTATGCCCTTTGCTTCAGCCATGGCTGCAATGTTTTGAGCTGGTTCGATGCCCAAAACATCAATCCCGGCGTTACGATAGTATTGCAGCAAGTAACCATCATTGCTTGCTATCTCAGCCGCCAGCGCGGCTTTATCTTTCAGTCCGCGTTTTTCAATAAGCTTGCCGACCAGTTCTTCAGCGCTTTTTAGCGTTGTGTCGGCAAAGGAAGAACAGTATAAATAGTTGGAAAATAGAATCTCTGGGTCTACTGTTTCCGTAATTTGAACGAGGCTGCAATCCTTACAGTAAACAAGTTCCAGCGGAAACCTCTGTTCTTTATCTGCGTCCTTCAGATCCTTGAGCAGGGAGTTGGCCAGCGGTGTTGAGCCAAGAGACAGTACCGCTTTGAGATTCTTGCCTGCACAAATACGACAAGAAGTTTCGGTCCGGGAAGGAGCGGCAATGCTCTTGCTCATGATTCAGTTCCTATGAAAGTCGCGCTCAGTCAATTGCGGCGAGTTTAGCCGCGCATTACAGCTTCAACTTCCATCAGTTCTTTCAAACTGGGAAGGGCTGCGTCTCTTTGCGAAATTTCAGCCAGGGGTAGCGTCCACTTGATGCCGATTTCTTCATCATCATGACGAATACCGCGAGCATGCTGCGGGCTGTAGATTTGTCCCAGCATATAAGCAACTTCGGCGTTGTCGGTCAGCGTTTGATAGCCGTGCGCGAAACCTTCCGGAATGTAGTACATGAGCATGTTGCTTTCCGAAAGTTCAAAGCCTTGCCATTTCTTGAAGGTGGGTGAATTCGGTCTGAGGTCGACGATAACGTCGTAAATAGCCCCGCGCACACAGCGCACCAGCTTTGTTTCAGCATAGGGAGGCAACTGGAAATGCATGCCTCTGATAGTCCCTTTAGTTTTGTTGAATGAACTCGAGGTTTGTCTGATTTGAGCATTCAAACCATGAGCTTCGAAATCGGGAATTGCAAACGTGGTTGCAAAATAGCCGCGATTATCTTCAATTTTTTCGATTTGAACTGTGAAAGCGTCTTTCAGGCTGGTTTCTTTGAAAATCATATTGCTATTCGAGACGGGGAAAATTATGTACTTTGATGGTAGTCTAAGGGCTTGAGCAGCTGAAAAGCGGCGCAGTCTGGTTAAAGTTGCTTAAGTCAATGAGCTTGGGCACCGGCAGCTCTCCTGAAGGGCAGTATTTTATGAACGAATTCTGGACAGATCGAAGAACTCTTGTAACCGGTGCTACGGGCTTATTGGGGTCCTGGCTCACACGCAAGCTGATTGAACTTGGTGCCGAACCGGTCTGCCTTGTCAGGGATTGGGTC
>JAIEPM010000149.1 GCA_019748395.1 Candidatus Obscuribacterales bacterium | reverse complement strand
CAAGTAGGCAAAAAGAGCAACTGCATATGACAGAGCCGCAAGTCCGGACCAGAGTAAAAGCTCAAAACCCGGCTTCGCTCCGGGAAGCAATATGTTTAAGAGAAGGAAGCCCGTCGGTACCCAGAAAAACGCCAGTAAATAAAGACGCATCATCACATCTTCTTGCTTGGCATATTGCAAGGCTTTTTTGTCGACGATGCCCCAGATACCCCAGGCAAAAAGAGTCAAAAGCACATAAAGATCCAGACTTTTCATCTAAAGCCTTCTCAAGCCTCTTTTTCAAGAATTGCCAGAAATAATTTCGGCTCATCTCGATAACAAATAAGCTTCATTGAGAGTTTTTTGCCCCAGTCCAGCAGTTTTTCACGCTCCGGCATGAGAGTACATACAAGCTCGGGCTCCTGCGCTTTGAGTTCAGCCACGAAAGAATTGCCCATCGGGTGGGATATGGCAATTCGACCGGCTTCTTTCAAGCGCTCTGCGCAGTTTTTCAATACTGAAAACTGATCGATGATATTACCGAAGCAAGCATTAAATACAACGAGATCAAATGAGCCGAAGTCAAAGGGTAAGTCGAGAACATCACCTTGCCAGAATTTCACTTCCGGATAATTCCGGCGAGCCTGCTCAAGCATCTGAGAGCTCAAATCGCAGCCCAGCATGTTCTCGTAAGGAACCCCCTGATTGTGATAGTGCTTCAAAAATGCACCACAGCCGGTACCAACGTCCAGAATTCGCTGCTCCGGATTTCGCAAAATCAGAGCAGCAATTTCTTTACTTCGCTCAATCACATCTTCCGGAATAGGATTTAAGAAGAACTGCACATTTCGATCAAAATATGAGCGTTGAAAATCTACATGCTCTTTTTTTTCTTTCGCCAAGATCACAAGCCTCACGAAGCCTCAGACATTATCGCACTCAATAGATGATCGCCTAGCACTAAGAGATTAATGTTGATATGCTCTATCTTGACGGCTTTATGAGTCTTAGAATGAACACTCCGGTCAAAGCCAAAACACAACTAACGACCGCCCAAAGCTTCTGGCTGCTCATTGGCATTGTAGTGCTTTCTCTGCTTTTGAGGGAAGTTCCGATTCTGAATTTGATTTTTGCGCCATTCCAGCAATTTCAGGTCATGCTGCATGAACTCAGTCACGCCATCGCTTGTGTTTTCACGGGCGGCTGGGTTTCCGGGCTGACAATAGTCGAGGACGGCAATGGTCACGGCGGACTGACCTTCACTCATGGCGGCATTCCTTTTATTTACGGTCAGGCAGGATATATCGGCGAAACTCTCTGGGGCTGCGCTCTGATCTGGCTCTCAAAATTCCCGCGCCTTTCGCGCTATACATTGATGTTTCTCGGCTTGTGCATCGGTCTTGCCAGCATCTGGTTCATGCCTGCAGGAATTTTTCAAGCCGGCATGTTTTTCCAAGAACTGGGCAGCATTTTCTGGGGGCTTTTGATGGCTGCAGCCCTCTTTTATCTCGGCAAAAAAAGTTCAAACAACTGGGCTCATTTTGCTCTATTGTTTCTGGCGGTGCAATCCTGCTTCAGCTCCCTTGAAGGAGTCTGGGTTTTAGTGCTGCAGTCGCTGGGCGCCTTTCCAGGAACCTGGTCGGATGCCACAAACATGCAAAGATTGACAGGCATTCCGGCAATGTTCTGGGGGATCAGCTGGGCCTTATTTACAGTCGCATTATGCAGCTGGACGGTCTGGATTACATATAAACCGGGGCGGCAAAGCGAATCGGAGAAGGCTGCCTTGAGCGCTAAGAATAAGATTGAAGGGATAGAAGCTGTAAATTCAAAGCAGATCACGCAAAATTTGGAAGCTCAAATCGAGCTGGATTTAATGAAATTGAGACAGTCTGCCGATGAAGGGCAGGCTATTAAAATCAAAAAAGAAGAACGAAAGAAAGGAACTAGATAGAGCCTGTCTTAAAGCAGTGTCATGACCGGAATCAGGTCCAAAAACAATAAAAGCAGAGTCAAAGTGCTAA
Organism: Candidatus Obscuribacterales bacterium; assembly: GCA_019748395.1. Classification (GTDB taxonomy): domain Bacteria; phylum Cyanobacteriota; class Vampirovibrionia; order Obscuribacterales; family Obscuribacteraceae; genus JAIEPM01. Next base: position 706 of record JAIEPM010000149.1, on the reverse strand, counting down.
TATTTCACGGTCGGCAGCAAATCTGCCCTGTTGTAATTAGCTCAGAGAGTGGTTTTTATGCGTCTTGTCGAGTGCGTTCCCAACTTCAGTGAAGGTCGAAATCAGAAGGTAATAGATGCAATTGCCGAAGTCATTGCATCGGTGGAAGGAGTTCGTTTGCTGGACGTTGATCCAGGCAAATCAACAAACAGAACGGTTTTCACCTTTGTCGGCGAGCCGGAGCCCGTGAGTGAAGCCGCTTTCCGCGCCATCGGCAGAGCCGCCGCGCTAATCGACATGAGACAGCATCAGGGAGAACATCCACGTATCGGCGCCACCGATGTTTGTCCTTTTATTCCGATTTCCGGTTTAAGCATGGAAGATTGCGCCGAGCTGGCACGCAAACTGGGCAAGCGCGTAGGGGAAGAACTGGGCATTCCCGTCTACTTATACGCCGAGGCAGCAGCCGTAGCTGAGCGCCGCAACCTGGCAGATATAAGACAGGGAGAGTACGAAGCTTTGGAAGAGCGCATGAAGAATGGATTTAAGCCGGATTTCGGAGCCGCCGAATTCAACCCTGCGGCAGGTGCCACCGTCATCGGTGCAAGACCTTTTTTGATTGCTTACAATGTCAATTTGAATACAAAATCGAAAAAACTTGCAAACGAAATCGCTCTGACAATCAGAGAAGCCGGGCGCGCTAAAAGAGACGAAAACGGTAATATCG
>JAIEPM010000351.1 GCA_019748395.1 Candidatus Obscuribacterales bacterium | reverse complement strand
GTCCAGTTTGCCAAGGCGGGATGATAATGAATAGCCGCCTGCAGAGCCGAGCAAGAGAGCCGGGCTTGTTTCCAGAAGATTTGCCCCGACTTTGCCGATTGAAAGCTTGCCTGAATTTATGAGGGCGTTCTGCTCTTGAGCTGTGTTTGCCAGATAAGCATCGCCTGCAAACCGGGCGCTTCCGTTCAAGATGTAATAAGTGCCGCCCAGTCCGCCTGCTGCAAGAATTGTTTTAGCAAGCACCGGTGAGCGTGCTAATAAAACCGCTGAGCCGAATCCCAGGGCAGCCGACTCGGCAAGCTTCAAGAAGGTGGCTGAGCTTTCGTGCTTGAAGTCATCTTTGATCTGCTTTGAAATCGCAGCCGGTATTTCGGGAATCAGTCCGCCGAAAACAGCGGCAAGATTGTGCAGCCCGCTGCCTGTCGACTGTTTTTCTGCATTTATTAATTCACTGCGGCTGAGCAAAGGCTTTTGCTCACTTATTTGAAGCAAGGAGAGAGCAAGCGGCGCGCTTGTTTCCACAAGCTCTGCGGACTCTGTTTTTGTGCTGGAAATTATTTCCGGGAAAGCCATTAGTCCCTCTTTGCCGTCCACTCTCATCTTAGCTTTGGGTCCGGACCCGGTCATTGGGGAAACTACGCAGGCTAAAATGCTTTACAGGCTTTGATTTTGCCGATTCGCTTCCCTTGCAAAAAAGGTATTGGCTTTGCTTGCTTATTAATCCGAGCAGAACGAGCGCGAGCGCCTGATAATCTGCTGCTTATGCTGAACTGTATTTGCAATGCTCCCCGCTGCGTATATAATTCGCTCACAAAGTTTGATGAGAGAGTCCGATAAGAATGCGCAGTGCAAGTTCTTTCAAGTCAGCGAGCCTTTTCTTAGCCGCTTATTTGATTTCGGCTTTTGTATTTCCTTTTGATTCTGCCTTTTCGGCCGAGCCGCTGAATCCAGCCTCAAGGCAGACGCAGAGCTCGAATCTCAAGATTGCTTCGACAATTCCTGCTTTCAAAAAAAGCAACACGGCTTTGTATCTTGAAAAAGTTCCTCGAGCTAATTTCTCTGAACTCAGAGGCTGGAAGATGCTTTCACATGTTTGCTTGCAAAGCGATTTGAATAGTAAAAACGCTAAAGCAGGCGACCTGGTTTGGGGTTTGCTTGATGATGATTGTCGCTGGGGCGGCAAGCTTGTTGCTGCTCATGATTCGCTGATTAAAGGGCATGTGGTCGAAATAAAGTTAGCCAGAACTCTGGCGGCTTCTGTTTTAAGTTCGAACAGACGATTTAAAACAGCTGCCTGTCTCAGTATTCAGTTTGATGAAATCGTAGATCAAGACGGGCGCAGCTGGCCTGTCGAGGGCAGACTTTGTCGCTGGCAAAGTCATACGGAGGTCGAGGGCAAAGCCCCCCGAGAAATTGAAATTGATAAAAAAGGCAATTTAACTAGAGGAGGCGATAGTCTGACCGAGACTGAAAAAACGGTTTTTAGCGTGGCTAAAGTTGTGGACATAGTTCCTGTTCCAATCGGCTGGGCTGTAAACACAGCAGCTCTCCCTGCGGCCATGGGTCTTGCCGGAGCAATCTATCCGGCTTTTGTTTATGACAAACCTGTGGATTTAAGTCAAAAAGGTGTGAGGCAGCGAGCCTTCGTTTACGGCTTTCTGAGCAGCTTGCCGGGCGCTTCCCTGGTCAAAGCTTTTGTTGAAAAAGGCGATAATGTCGAATTTAAGACCGGGGACCAACTGGTAGTCGATCTGACTTTCAAAGAAAACCAGTATTGCAGTAAGGGTAAAATGAGCGTTACCGGCACTGTTTTTAAGTGAATGCCGCTTGCCTGAAAAGTTTTTTTGAACTTTAGATGGCTTTACTCCGGCTTGTCGCTTTGGAAGTTTGCTGGAGTTTGGATACAGCTTCTTTTGCGTCCAGCATTTGTGGATCAAGCGTAATCGCCTGCTTATAGGCCTCAAGCGCCTCCGGAGTTTCGCCTTGACGTTCCAGAACTCTGCCGAGATGCGCCCAGAGTTCTGCATGTTTGGGGCTTAAAGTCAGTGCTTCTTGCAGCTCTTTGCGGGCTGTATCAAGATCGCCGCTGGTTTCAGCCATACAGCTCAGATCCACATGATAAGCGGCTGCTTTGGGCTGACTTTTTACAGCCGCTTCCATTTCCTTTTGAGCCTCTCCGACTTTACCGTTGGCGGCAAGTATGTAAGCCAGATCGGCTCTAGAAGATCCGTCATGAGGTGCCAGCTCAAAAGTTTTTTTGTAATGTTCTTCGGCTTTTTCATAATTTCCGATATTGGCATAAGCATAAGCCAGCGAGCGCTGAACGGCAAAGTCATCCGGATATAGATGAGCAGCCAGTTCCAGCTCGTTTACTGTTTTTGGCCAGTCCTGCAGTCTGGCAAATTGCATGCCTTTTTTGTAGTGTTTTACAAGACCGTCTTCTACTAATTTTGCAGACTCATCGTCAGACATGGGTACCGCGTCGCAGAGTCCGACAGTCATCATAAATTCGGCAAAGGAACGCATTAAATTGAACTGCAGCAAAGAAACAAGGCAAAGATCGCGATGAGCGACTTTCATATCCGGCCAGTTCATAATTGCCAGATCAAGTTCGGTCAGTGCTAATTCCAGATCTCCGTCTTTGACATATTTTTTCGAGAGAGTCCAGTGTCGCATCCCCATTTCATGCAGTTTTTCTTCAGA
>JAIEPM010000674.1 GCA_019748395.1 Candidatus Obscuribacterales bacterium | reverse complement strand
GACCTGGAGACAACATGTCGCAGATGCCCTTAAAGAGCAAGATTTCGCCGCTTTTGCCATGGCACATCCGCTCCTGGAAGATCAATCTAGAATGGCAAACGAACTTTTTTTGAAGCAAGCACAGAGTAGTCCGTTGCAAATAACATTCGACCGAATTCGCCGCCGCCTAAATCATCTTCTCAGAGGTTCAAAAGACGCAATTAAACGCCTTCAGCAAATGAGCATTGCCGAAAAATCAAATTTATTCGAACTTGGCGAAAAGCGAGCCATGGAAGTCGAAGTTTTACTTTTTAGAGCCCAGAAATTAGAAAGTAAAGAGCTGGACTCTTCTTATGATCTGGCGGCAAAACTGAGAGCCGAAAGCACGGTACTGCTGACAGCCGCAGCGCTTGCCGACATTCTTTTGATCCTTTCTATTCTTATACTGGGCATGAGATTGATTGAAAGAATTTCTCTCTTGAATGAAAAAGCAGCAGCATTTACAAGGGGAGAAGTCCCAAAAGCTGAGATGAGAACGAAGGATGAGCTTGCCTATCTGGAAAGAAACTTGTGCGAAGTTACAACTAGCATCAGGCAAGCAGAAATACAAAGACAAAATCTCATGGCCCTCATAAATCACGACCTGAGAACGCCCCTGTCCTCTGTTCTTGCCGGTTTCGAATTACTGGAAGAAGGTGTTTTTGGAAATTTGCAAGCAGACGAACTTTCAGAAGTAAAACGCTGCCAGCGCGAACTGCAAGAGTTGCTGCAGCACATAAACGACCTGCTTGATCTTGAAAGGCTGGAAGGCTCGGCATTTGAGATAAATACCGCCACGGTCGAGCTTGCTGCTCTGCTTGAAGAAAGTATTAGTAAGGCAAAAATCAGATGGAAAGATCGAAACATTGAAATGGAATTTCAGTGCCCGGATGAAGAGCTTTATGTAGAGGCAGATATTAATATGCTGCGGCGGATTCTGAACGCTCTTGTAGATAACGCTTGTCAGGCCAGTCCTGAATCCGGCAAAGTCATTTTGAATCTCAAAAGCTCTCAAGAGGAAGCGAGGATTTCGATTAGTGACACCGGCAATGGTATCGCGCTATCCTTGCAAAAGCAGCTCTTCGAACGCTTTCGCTTCGAAAATGAAGCCCCGCTAATTGGGCTTGGATTACCGCTGGCATACCGTTTTTGCAAAGTTCAGGGTGCCACGCTCAGCTTTAACTCAAAGCAAAATGGAAGCTGCTTCACTGTCGTATTTCCTCTAAACCGAAGTTCAAAAAAAGCCGCATAAAATATCCAGAAAGAAAAAGCCCTGCCAAGCCTGCCCTGCAGCACATCACCAACCATGGCGTTAGTAACCTGCGGACTATCATCCTCAAGATTTCGCGAATTCCATCTATGGAAGGAATTACAAAATTATGCTGCCGGAGCTATAATAAAACTGTTGAGAAACCCAAGGTGAACAGCAAAAGAGCATCACTAAGGGCAGTAGGCAACCGGGCTAAGCCCCGAACCTAAAGGACCCCGCCAGGCGGGGTCCTCGTTTTATGCTTTATTTTTTGAAGGGCGTTGACTCATACGAAGAAAAATCGTTTAAGCGACGGCTTTTGTTCTGGAAGTAATTGCTGAGTGTCGGCTTACTCAAGTCTTCCACTGCCACAATCGTTTTAGGTTGTACAGGCGGCATTTCCACTTTCTTAATCGCCTGTTCAGGAGCTTTAAGCTGTGAGTTTGAAGTCAGATATTCACGTGTTCTTGTATAAACGTGACTTCCGGCAATTTCAGAACCCTCACCCAGTGTCCGGTCGAAGATTGCCGCAGTCGCCATCCCGGCAGCCACCGATACACCGAAGCGAGCCGGTGCCCAGGGCACAAAAGAAACAGCTCGATTGGTCAAACCCCTGCCGATTTCAAAACTTGCCCAGTCGCCGGTAACGCGAGTTAACTTTCCGACTCCATGCGCGTTACCTTCCTTGAAAGCGGACGGCAAATCATTCACATAAGCGAAGGCTCCAAACGCTGCCAGACTGCTGCCCACACGCAAACCGGCGGCACCGAGGCGCGTTTCGCTGGCTGCAAGCAAGCGCGAAGCACCGGGAACTCCCCAGTCGCTTAAATAGCCAAGACCGCCGCGCAAGGCAAGCGGAGCCGAAGCACTCATACCCCAGCCCAGGCCCTTCATTGAAGCAGCTCTCAGAGTCGGCGCAAAAGAATCACTCATCTTTATGTCTTTGAGCTCATCTTTTAGACGTCCCCAGAGATAATCGGTGGACGGCATCATGCTCATTGAACTGAATAGCTCATTGGCTGAGACTTTAGACCTTTGACCGGGCAAACCGGTCATGTCGTTGCCCTTTCCCCACTGGTTATCAACGCTCAGCATGCCGCTGGCAGCATCAAAGTCCGTGATCGTAACCACGTGCGGTCCGTAGCCTTTGCCGTCCCCAATCGGTTTTTTGGCAGCATCAAGTTCAACTACAACTGGAAAAGCGTTTTCATTTTTCAGCCGCTGCAGCTCTTCTTTAAAACCGTGGCTTGTCACCACCTTAGTTATGCCGTCACTCACTCCGGAGTAGACCCAGCGCTGCACGCCGAAATTCTTGGATGGTCGGCCCGTAATTTGCTCATTGATTTCAGAAACGCCATGAATATCAAGCCAGGGTTGTCCTGAATCAATGGTCTTAAACGACTGCTTCTGGGGCGGGTTCACTGA
>JAIEPM010000398.1 GCA_019748395.1 Candidatus Obscuribacterales bacterium | reverse complement strand
TTGCGCAAATCGCTTAAATTCGTAGCCGAATCGACATCAAGATCAGGAGGCTCTGAAAACCCCAGACGCTTGATTTTGAGCAGATCACCTGAGTCCGGTCCGGCCATTTTCAATCACTTTCCAGAAAGGCGCAGAACTCGTCGAGCAAAGTCAGCAGATTACATGATTTCGCGGGCGGTATCAACATTTCATCATATTCGATACCACGCCAGGACAAGAAGCAAACCCCAGCAGCCAATAACTACGGGCGCCTTGAGATTATCACGCAAGCTTCGCGAACTTCTATTATCAGTCACCAAAACTGCTTATCCGGGACTGAAGCCAAAATTTGCCAGGTAGTTCTTCATAGATTTGATGCGAGCGGCAATCTCCTCCTGCTTCATCAGCGATTCTCTCTGCGGCTCGGTGCATTGAAGATAGCCGGCGTCCTGTAATATCTGTTGCATACACCAGCAGCCATACTGGTCGACTTGCTCGACAAATTGCGCTTCATCACCGGTGATACCAATGACCGAAAAAATACCGAAGCGACCACTAGCAAGTTCATAAATAGTGTCCGGAGCTTCGTCCAGATACCAGACCAGAATCGCTCCTATTTCGCCTTTGCCCTCGGAAAATAAAGGCGCATCTATACCCAGCATAACGCCAGGGCTGAGCGTACCGCTGTAACTCAAAATATAGTAAAGCAAGCGACGCATCAGCTTCAGAACCCAACGCCCCGGCGTTTTGGTTTTGAGCACCAGTTCGCAGCCAAAGCCTGAAACATCCTCACTTTGACCAAACCAGGGGTTACTCAAGCCGCTGCTGGCAAATATCCAGTATGGATGAATTTCATTGGGCTCATAAGCGACAATATGAATGTCTTTCTCGCTCAGACTTTTCCCTGAAATCGCAGCGATTTCAGCAACACTGGTGAGTTCTCTAGTTTCAGCATCAAGTGGAGCCTCATAAAGTTTCGGCAAAGTGTATTTATGAGGACCAAAGAGTTCATGATAGAGGCGGTCTCGATCATGCCAGGCACGACGTAATAGATTATTGGCGTCCTCAGTCATGATTATTACTTGATTTCAATTAATTGCTTATTCGTCCAACTTGAGCAGAGCCATGAATGCTTCCTGTGGAATTTCAATCTTTCCGACAGCCTTCATGCGTTTTTTTCCTTCCTTTTGTTTTTCAAGAAGTTTGCGCTTACGAGAAATGTCGCCGCCGTAGCACTTCGCCAGAACGTTTTTCCTCTGCGCAGAAAGAGTTTCTCGAGCGACAACCTTGCCCCCGATCGCGGCTTGAATCGGAACTTCGAACATTTGACGCGGAATCAACTTTTTGAGTTTTTCTGCCAGAAGACGTCCATAGTGCTGGGCTCGTTCATAGTGAACAATAGCCGAAAGTGCGTCCACCGGCTCGCCGTTCAAGAGAATGTCGAGCTTTACCAGACGAGATTCCACATAGTCTTTCACATGATAATCAAGGCTGGCATATCCGCGCGAGCGAGACTTCAACTGATCAAAGAAATCCGTGATAATTTCAGCCAGAGGAATATCGTAATGCAGCATGGCGCGCCGAGGATCCAGATATTTCATATCGACGAAGATGCCGCGGCGCCCCTGAGCAAGCTCCATAACTTGACCGACATATTCATTCGGCACAAGAATGCTGGCAGTCACAAACGGTTCTTCAATTTTCTCCCGGTAATTAGCCGGAGGAAGCTTGGCGGGGTTTTCCACCATCAAAACAGTCCCGTCGGTTTTCGTGACGCGATACACCACCGATGGTGCAGTCGTAATTAGAGTCAAGCCGTACTCGCGCTCCAATCGTTCTTGCACGATTTCCATGTGAAGCAGTCCCAGAAAACCGCAACGGAAGCCAAAGCCCAGCGCATCTGAGGTTTCAGGTTCAAAGAAGAGAGAAGCATCGTTAAGTTTCAATTTTTCGAGAGCTTCGCGCATATCCGGATACTGGTCATTATCAACCGGGTAAATACCGGCAAAAACCATCGGTTTTGCAGGACGATAACCAGGCAAAGCTTCTTCGGCAGGCTCATCGGCATGTGTAATCGTATCGCCGACAAGCACAGCCACGTCTTTAATCGCAGCAGCAAGATAACCGACTTCGCCGGGTCCCAGTTCATTTACTCGAGTCTGCTTCGGCTTGAGAACACCAAGCTCAACCACGTCAAAGTTCTTTTCGTTAGCCATGAAGCGGATCTTCGCACCTTCTTTAATGGAGCCGTCCACAACACGGAAATAAACGATGATGCCGCGATAACTGTCGAAATAGGAGTCGAAAATAAGAGCTCTGAAAGGCTTGTTGGCATTGTCCGGCGGCGCCGGCACATGCTTGACGATCGCTTCCAGAACATCCGTAATGCCGATTCCGGCTTTGGCACTGACCTGCACCGCCGAATCGGCAGGAATCATCAAAACATCTTCAATCTCTTTGCAAATGCGCTCCGGGTCTGCACTGGGCAGGTCGATTTTATTGACTACCGGCACAATTTCCAGACCATTGTCGAGAGCTAATTGCACATTGGCCAGGGTCTGAGCTTCCACTCCCTGAGTGGCATCAACCACAAGCAACGCCCCTTCACAGGCAGCCAGACTGCGCGAAACTTCATAACCGAAGTCGACATGCCCCGGTGTGTCTATCAGGTTCAGCACATAATCCTGCCCATCCTGCGC
>JAIEPM010000648.1 GCA_019748395.1 Candidatus Obscuribacterales bacterium | reverse complement strand
CGCGGAAGTAATCAGCACCGGAGCGGTCCATTTTGTTGACGAATACCATGCGAGGCACTTCGTAACGATTGGCTTGCTTCCATACGGTGTTGGTTTGCGGTTGCACACCGGCAACTGCGCAAAGAACGATTACAACACCGTCCAGCACTCGCATCGAACGTTCTACTTCTACGGTGAAGTCAACGTGTCCGGGTGTGTCGATGAGGTTGATGCGCTTATCTTTCCAGAAGCTGGTGATAGCAGCAGCGGTAATAGTGATACCGCGTTCCTTTTCTTGCTCCATCCAGTCGGTGACTGTTGTGCCGTCATGCACTTCACCGATACGGTGGATGAGACCGGAATAGAACAGAATTCTTTCCGTGGTAGTGGTTTTGCCGGCATCAATGTGGGCAGCGATACCCATGTTTCTCAAGTCTGCCAGAGCATACTTAGTCGTAGTCACCGTTTCAAATTCCTTATCTTGAAGTTTGTCCGTCGTCTTGCGAGCTTCAGCTTCCCGGCACGTTTGGTGCAAAGAATTGAAGCGGCCAGCCCACAAGCAGACAGGATCTGCTCATATTACTGCTCATTCTCTATTAGAACCGAAGCCCTTGGCCACGTCTGTAAAGTTTGCTATCTCTTAATTTTGATGCGCAACAAAGAGCCACATTACCGGCCTTGAAGACTGATTGCAGCGACTTAAAGAATGAAAACGGATAGCGACGCGGATGGGACTGCTTTCTTTAAACGCAGAAACGAGGCGACGCGTCGGCGTCGCCCCTTTTCGACAATTTATTCGCTCGAATTTAGTATCTGTAGTGAGCGAAAGCTTTGTTGGCTTCAGCCATTTTGTGCGTTTCGTCGCGCTTCTTGACTGATGCACCGGCACCGTTGGCGGCATCAATAAGTTCGGCAGACAATCTTTCTGCAAACGAACGGCCGGCTCTTTTGCGGCTGTTATTGATGATCCACTGGGTTGCCAGAGCGGTTCCTCTGTGTTGCTTGACTTCAACCGGCACCTGGTAGGTCGAACCGCCGACGCGGCGAGCCTTAACTTCAACCAGCGGCGTGACGTTTTTCACGGCTTTATTGAAAAGCTCCAGGGGATCCTGTTTGCTGCGTTCTTTGACGAGTGTCAGCGCATCATAAAAGGTGCGCTGCGCCACACTCTTCTTACCGCGTTCCATCATTTTGTGAACGAAGCGCGAGATGAGCTGGCTGTTATGCACTGCATCGGGCGGGGGAATACGTTTTTCTGCTGCTACTCTTCTTGACATGAAATCCGACCTTATCGATTATTTTTTCTTGGCAGGTGCACCCTTAGCAGGCGCGCCTGGTTTCGGACGTTTGGCACCGTACTTGGAGCGACCTTGCATGCGGTCTTTCACGCCTGCTGTGTCTAGAGCGCCACGCACGATGTGATAGCGCACACCAGGAAGGTCCTTGACCCGGCCGCCGCGAATGAGCACTACGGAGTGCTCCTGCAGGTTGTGTCCAACACCGGGGATGTAAGCTGTGATTTCAATGCCGTTAGTCAATCTGACACGGGCAATTTTTCTAAGTGCCGAATTCGGCTTCTTCGGGGTAGTTGTTTTCACCTGCGTGCAAACTCCGCGTCTTTGCGGGCATGCTTTCAAAGCCGGCGACTTCGTTTTCACGGTCGCGAGGCGTCTTTCGCGGCGAATCAACTGATTTATGGTAGGCACAAACCAGTCTCCTGACTGAGGGGGACCAAAACAAAAGCGAGTTCGAATAATACCGATAAAAGAGAAGCTCTGTCAACTTTTCTGCCTTTTGTAACGCGATTTTCCACATATCTTTAGGGTTGCTCGCTAAATAAGACTTAATGCAAGCGCCGCATCTGAAAGGGAAATCATCAAATTCAAGTAATTTTGCCCAAGCAAACACCTGCTCGACAAGCTAGTCGAGTTTTTTTTCGGACAAACAAAGGAAGCAGCTCAGTCGGCGTTAGGAAAGCCTCTAGTGCGGTCTGCCGCCAGAGGGAAGTTTATGACCGGATTTGCAAGCTGCGGAATAGAGCTGCGCTTGGTTTTACGAGAGCGCTGCCAGTGTTCTCTGAGCAGCAGAAAAGCTTCGCCGGTGCGTTCAAAGCCGCAGCGCTGCATAAGTTCGTGCATATGCTCACCCTGAAAATCATAAACTTTCGCCCAGATTGGAGCGCGCGGTGCTTCGTTCAATAGCTTGCTCAATGCATAACGAAGTAAGTCTACTTCCTGATGCTTCCAGCCGGGATGCACGGCAAACTCAAGCTTGTAGCCGGACTGCGGCTCGGCAGTGACCCGCACTGAGGCGGTCAGAACCATTCTCTCGCTGTCTTCGGAAATCCAGTACCAGACTCTGGTGCGCATCAATTTTTGCTTCGCCTTTTCCACTGAAGTGAAAGCCGTGAAGTCCCTGGCCTGGAAGTCGTCAGGAGCCAGCAAAAGTACCTGACGCAAAGCCGGAGGCAAAACTTCCGAATGCAACTGATACAAAGCCGGCTTTACATGAGGCAGCGCCAGCTTGAAGCCGGGCGGCGGCTCAGCTTTGAATTCAGAGATTCCGGCAGGATTGAACTTATAAAAGCTTATGCGGGAAGAGCGGCAAAAGCCGCAGTTGGCAAAAAGAGTCAAAGCCGCATCATTTAAGGCCGGTACTTCCGCCAGAAAGTGCATCACACCCTGACTACCAAATT
>JAIEPM010000543.1 GCA_019748395.1 Candidatus Obscuribacterales bacterium | reverse complement strand
AATCTTCGCGGTCCTGTACTGCTGAAATATGCAGCCTGCAAGCGCAAGAGCATCTACCGTAACGCTGCTAGCTGTGGACTTTTCCAGCTTTCGCCAAGCTGCACAAGCATCAAAGTTTCCTTGCCAAAGTAACAAACAATACAGATTGTAAAGGGGTGGCATCAAAGTTAGTCTTTGCAGAAAAAACAGAGCCCGATTTCACTGCTTTTACGGACACGGTAAAAGCGCAATGGCTAAGCCCACTACCGCAAGGGTCCGATTTCCAAATTTTGAAAGCTTCCAAAACACTGATAGCTTGGACTCATATTTCGTTTTCCTTTATTTTTTCGGAACTGCCGCGCAAGCCTCACAGCAATTAATCAAAGCAGCTCATTTCACTCGCTTTCTCAAGCCAAGACGCGTGCCTCAGGGTCCGCGATTCTTCCTGCAGGACCGGCGGTCTTGCCTTGCACTCAACGCGAACTTGCTGCCGGAGCACAAGAAATCGCGGCTCGACCGGACATTGCAAAAAAGCGATGCCGGCTCAACCTTCAAGGAGCTCATCAATGTTTGACTACTTCCTGAGGCCTTATCTCGTGCTTTTGCTCTTGCTCGTCGCCCCCATAGTTTATGGCTGGGCTAAGAGGCAAATCACGATTCGTCATCCTTCCCTTGAACCTCAGAAGGGATTGCGCAGCCGCAGCTTGATCATTCTTCTTGCTGCCGTCTGCCTTGGCGGGATGACCGTTGCTTTAGACCTGGCTTTGATGGGACCGAAAGTTCCCAACGCAGTCGTCGAGCACAAAGCTCTGATTCGCAAAGTTTGCATCTCTATAGACCGCTCGGGATCCATGGATACCGAGCTGCAAGATGGAGCAAAGGATCTGAGCGAAGACGAAAGCAAAGCAGGCAAGGATGCTTTCAATAACGGTGCCGACAAGCTGACTATCTCGGAGCCTAGCGCCGAGAAAAGCGACGAGCCCAAGAAAATGAAGCGCATCGAGGGCGCCGAACTTGCGGCTCGCTACATCATTCGTCATCGCATGAGTGACAACCCGGACGAAACAGACCAGTTCTGCCTGATGACCTTCGATGACGATACTTATATGATGGCGCCGCTCACAAACGACAAGCGTGTGCTTCTGCTGCGCAGCAAGCACATCAGCGAGAACACCGGCGGTGGTACCAACTTCGCAGGTCCTTACGGATATACAACCGGCACCGGTCCGCTGCAGAAAGCCATCGATTACTTTGCAGTCAACACCGGTCCAGGCAGTGTCGCTGTCCTGATTCTGGTCACAGACGGTGAAGACAGCATCCCTGACGAGCGGCGCAAGCAGCTGCTCGAATCGTTCAAGCAAGCTCGCATCCACTTCTATGTGATTGGTGTGGGCGACAGCTGGAAGAACAGCGAGAATCTTGATCTGCAAAAATTCGCAGACGAGATACACGCTTCAGATTCCAACAACGGCCATGTTTTCAAAGCTGCCAATCCCGGCGAAATGCAGAAAGCAATGGCAAAGATCAACGAACTCGAGAGGGCTCAAGAAGTCATCGAAAGCAGGCAAGAATACAGGGAAATCTACGGATACTTCCTTTCTGCCGCGCTCGCTTTCGGAGCTATCTTCCTTGCACTTGCGGCTCTTTCCCGCAGAGTTCCATGAGGAGACTTGTCATGACTAAGTATCTGAAGAATCCCAGACTCTGGGTGATTCTCTGCTTCCTCTCAGGCTTCTGCCTGAGCATGCTCGGCTGGGTCTTCTGGGACTCCACAAGCCCGCAGAGCCAGGAATTTAACAAAGGATTGCTTGCCTACAACACGGGCAACTATGACCTGGCGGTCAACTATTTCGACCGTTCGATTCTCAAATATCAGGCCGACCCAAGAAGCGACCGCGGCTTCTTCGAGCCTGCCGCTTCTGTGGAAATGGCAGCACTTGCTCAGTTCCACAAGTTCAAAGCTCTTTTGAAAATGAAAAACGGCAAACTCGCCGTTATCGCCATCAAAGAAGCCCTGCGTTTGACCAGCGCTGAAAACCTCTCACATCAGAAGCTCAGCGAAAGCGAGCTCAAGCGCATTGGCGAGCAGCGAATCTTCATGCAAACCGATCTTGAAATTCTCTTCAAGCAACAGGAGGAGCTGGCCAAACAAGAAGGCAAAGGCAAGGGCAAAAAGCCCGCAGAGCAGGGTGACAAGCCATCCGAGGACCCGTCCAAAGGCAATCAGGCCGGCAAGACACCTCGCGACGCACTCTGAGATAGGAGCTTTCATGTTTGCGATTCAATTCATGGATCCCTATCTGTTCTGGATAGGGTCCGCCGCAGTGCTGCTTGTCTGCTTCGGCTTTGCTGTGTACAGCACGAAAGCAGTAGAAGGAGCACGCAAGTTTTTCGGAGAACTGATTCTTCTGGATCAGTTCAGTCCATCTGGATTAAGAGAGCTTCGCTCTCTCTGGATTCAGTGGACTTGCTTCTTCCTGCTTCTTATCGCCGCACTTGCAGGTCCCAACGCCACGGACACGCCGACTCAGGCAAGAGCCGGTGCGCTGCAAGTACAACTCGTATTCGATGTCTCGCCCTCCATGGGTGCTGAAGACTATCGTTCGACTTTGCCTCAAACAAACGAGTCGAAGCAGGCGGGCGCCATGTATCAGTGGGGCACAAGACTCGACGCGGCTCGCTTCATTAT
>JAIEPM010000440.1 GCA_019748395.1 Candidatus Obscuribacterales bacterium | reverse complement strand
GTGACTTTAGCCAGTTCTTTTCTGATATCTATCTTTTTGCTTAGTTCCGATACTGTCGGCGGTGGTTTGAGAGCGTGTTGATGCATTACTTCAAGATTTGAACTGCCGGAAAACGGGGGTTCGCCGCTCAGACTTTCGTACATCATACATGCCATTGAATAAAGGTCCGACCTGCCGTCGAGAGGCGCCCCCTGGCATTGCTCGGGGCTCATGTATAGAGGTGAGCCATGCAGCGCTCCGGATTTGCTGAGGTCTTGATTTTCTTCTTCACCCTCTCCGAATACTTTTGCAATTCCGAAATCCACTATTTTCACGCAGAAGGGAGTGCTTTCGTTTTCGGCTTTGCAAAGCATTATGTTTCCAGGTTTCAGATCTCTATGGATTACGCCTGCTTCGTGAGCTTGACTGAGAGCCTGAAGTGCGGGTAAAAAAACATCTCTGAATGTTTGCAGCTTAATTCGACCATTTTGTTTTAGCTCATCGGCAAGCGACAAGCCATCCAGATATTCCATGACCAGATAGGGGCGACCGTCCAGGCATAGTCCAAAGGAAATGATTTTGACGATATTAGGATGCTTCAGTGTACTGGTTAGTTTCGCTTCCTTTTGAAATCTTTTGACTGCTTCTTTTCGGCAAAATAAAGGATTCGAGAAGATTTTGACGGCAACGATTCTGTCGAGTTGAGTTTGTCGCGCTTTATAAACATGCGACATACCGCCTTGCCCGAGCAATTCGATGATTTCTATATTCTCGATTAGATGAAGCGGGGTTTGTTCCGGCAATTCAACCTGCTGATAGTTGTCTGCATGGTTTATGTGACAAATCTATTTTTCCCAGGTCTGTAGATTTTCATGTGCAGACTCAATATCTACATTTCCGTCGCTGCCGGATTTTAATATGGGTACCACCAGGATTTCTTGCCGGATGCAAATTCCCAGTGAACATGTTTTGTTTCGCGGAACTGATCCAGTCCTTCTTGCCCAAGTTCGCGTGCTCCACCTGAAAGTTTCATGCCGCCAAAGGGTCCTGCGTAGTTGTCTGTGAGCGGATCGTTAATCCAGACCGTGCCTGCTTTTACCTCTTCAAAGAAGATCTTTGCTTTCAACGGATCGCTCGTTAGCAAGCAAGCGCCAAGCCCATAATCACAATCATTTGTATAAGCGACGGCTTCTTCAAAGCTGTCGTATTCCATGAGCGGGAGTACCGGTCCGAAAGTTTCTTCGCGCATTACCGTCATTTTGTGATTGACGTTTGAAAGAACGGTCGGCTCGTAGAAAAAGCCTTTTTTCAATTGTGCCGGGCGCTTGCCGCCGATTAAGAGTTTCGCCCCGGATTTGACTGCGTCCTCAACTTGCTTTTCGATTTTGCCTCGATAGCTATCACCAATCATCGGACCTATGTCTGTACCCTCTTCAATGCCGTTGCCGATGCGAAGAGTTTTAATATGTTCGACGAGAGCTTCTGTGAATTCTTTTGCGCGCCGTTTCGGCAAATAAACTCGCTCTGTTGAGGTGCAAACCTGTCCGCAGTTGGTCAGACCTGCGTACGCCAGCGCACTTGCGGCCGTTTCGGGATCGGCATCATCTGCAATAACAAATGCGTCTTTACCGCCTAATTCAAGGTGAAGTTTTTTCATCATCGGTGCAGCAATAGAGGCAATTCGCTGACCAGTTGCCAGGCTGCCCGTGAAGGCTATGATCGGTACATCTTTGTGCATAACCATAGGCTCGGCTACTTCTTTGCCGAAGCCATTCACCACGTTAATCACACCGGCCGGAAAATGATCCCAGCAATTTTCAACTATATAAAGAGTGGAAAGCGGTGTTAGTTCGCTGGGTTTGATAATGACTGTGTTGCCTGCTGCCAGAGCCGGAGCCACTTTCCATGCCATCAACAAAAGCGGATAGTTCCATGGAATAATGCAAGCTGCAACACCGTAAGGTTCTTTGATAACAAGATTTAGTTGCGTGTATTCACCCGATGGCAGCACTCTGCCACGCTCATGCCGGCCAAGCTCGGCATAATAATCGAAAGTGGTGCAGAGCCATTCGAATTCCTCCTCGTTTTCCGGAACCGGTTTTCCCTGTTCCAGCGTCAGGAGCTTGATGATTTCCTCTTTGTGGCTGCGCATTTTTGCGGCCGCGTCATGAAGCATGGTGGCACGCAGGTTTGCTGATACACGCCGCCAGGATTTGAAGGCTTCATTTGCAACGTGTATCGCGTGTTCTGCATCTGCTGCCGTCCCTCTGGGAACGCTGTCGATGATTTCTTCAGTTGCCGGATTAAAGACTTCAATAGACTCGGAAGATTTTCCTCTGGTGAATTCTCCGTTGATGAAATGCAGGCGCATGAAATCCCTCCAGTTGAAGTCGCGGTAAAGCCGGCCAGGCTAAAAGTATCTCTTCTTGACCCCTTATTCGCATGAGCGATGCTTCAGCCACTAAGCTCCAGTTCCGTTCGATCGGATTCGAGAGCGGCTTATCCGGGAGCGCGGGCTTTGCGGGTTTGCAGCCCGGCTCAAGGCAGTGTTATATTCAACGCTAGTTGTTAAAACGAGTGGGGGATTATGCAAAGTCGGATTCCGGTGTGCTCGCTGGCATTGCTGCTGCTTGGAAGCGCTGCACCGCTCAGCCGCCGAACCTGGCTGCTGGCCATGATCCTGCTCTC
>JAIEPM010000171.1 GCA_019748395.1 Candidatus Obscuribacterales bacterium | reverse complement strand
ATCAGCTATCAAGATTTGCTGGATGCAATTAAAGACCAGACCGATATTGATTTGCCCCTTGGCCAAATACTGCAAGAAAAATGTTTGATCACCCAAACCGAACTGGAAGGCATGCTCATGGGTCAGAAGCTTTATGGCGCCCCGATGCGTCCACTTGAGCCCATGACAAAGAGACTTCTCGCCCTTGAGCTTATCAATCTGGACATGGTGAAAATTGCTTTGATAGACCAGCGGACCTCAATGGATAGCCTGGACGCACTCATCTGCAAGCGTGGCTGGCTGGAACTATCGGTGCTTGCAGCCCTTCGCTAGCGGGAAATCACTGATCTAGTCAACCGATGGTTGGGTTATCTTTCCTCAGCCAGGGATTTAGGGCGACACTGTAAGTACAACGGAACACTCACGAATCCCTCACTTTGGAGGCTTAAAATTTAAAGAGTGTTTCTTTGAATGAATGTGCCGACCGGGTATGAGTCAGTTAGGGTTGCGACGTAGGTAGGATACCGATGAGAAAAAAAGTGGAAGCCCAAGAGAGTATTTTTGAGGACCTAGGCGAGCTGCAATCTCTGAGCGAAGAGGAGATGTTGCAGCCGACCGGCGGCGTAGGCCGTACTTCAGCAGCAGAGCAATTGACCACTCATACCGGCCAGATGGGCGCGTTCCAAGATTCAGCTGTGGGACACGCAGAGGGAGCCGTGGAAGCGCAGATTCTCCATGATGCCACAGAATCTGCTGCATTCAACGGTATTGAATCAAATATCAGTGCCAGCGAAATAAACCAGGACGTTCGGGAAACTTTTAACCAGTGCATCGCCGGCGGTTTATTGTCAAATATTCCCCCTGGTCATAGCGCAGAAGCAATGACAAAGCTCGAATACCAGGTTGAGATGCAGGTAGAAGGAGAGACTGGAGTAACGTCAGCCATGAACCTGCTTGATGCCTTGGTGCACACTGTAGATAGTGGTATCAAAAATGACGAGAATGCCTATGCATCCGCCCTGTCCGCCGCAAACACCGCCGGATTCACTACAGCAACTTCAATAGACCTACAATCTTCCGATGTTCGACATGAAATCATTAACGATATTAGTAACCTAGAAACTAGCCGATCGTCGCTTAATCTTTCCGAAATTGTTGAATTCGCCAAAGACAACGTTGAAGATGCTACCGGTCTAACCGCAAGCATAGTCGGCGGCCAAATTGAACAGCAAATGAGCAAGTCGTATGAGATGGACGTGCAAAACAAAAGCTTAAAAGTGAGTGACTTCATCAGCATGAGTACATTAGAAGTCCAGGGGAGTGCCAGAGAAGCCGTTGCTAGCGAAGGTGTAAGAACGATGACTGCTGGTGATCGAAGCCAGGAAATTGCGAACCTGGTGGGGGATATAGACAATCAAACTCACATTTCCAAAATTATGTCGGATCTTGACACGGCAGAAAAAGAAGAAAGGGCCGCATCGGATATACAGTGGGGGCAAGATTTTAACGGCGTCCCTGTTCTCAGTTGGCCATCCGCGGCAATAATAGCTTCCGAAGATGCGGAGATAAAACATCTCGAATCTGACGACAAATACAACAATTGAGGCTAACTCTGCTAAGGCTGCGAATTCCAGGCCAACCAGAACAAGCTGATCGATGTGCTCGACAGATGCGAGCAGGCTATGACATTGTTGCTGGAGGTGCATCGAATCACTACCGCTCGCTATCTGAGGCTATAGAGGACGAAAGGAAATATAAAATGAGCTCCCCAGACCACGCAAACCGCCTGGACAAAGAACTCTGTCGGACTGAAGAGTTCTTCCGCAGCTCATTCGAGGCTGACTGCCCTACTTGGGCAGAGGTGCTCTTCGTCGAGGATTTACATAAACACTACAAGGATGGCATCTACCGTATGCCACGATCAGCGCTGCTTACCAGAGACCAATATCAGCCATCATTTGACCAGGTTCTCGATGTGTGTACCTGGATCAATTTCAATGCAGTCGGCATATTTGGCGATTCTCTGATTATCAATCTGGAATATCCTGCCGAACGAAAAGAGCACGGCAAAAGACACATGGTGTCCATCAACTTGTCAGGCCCGAGTTTGAAGCCGCTTCGTGATAAGTCTGCTGGCGACGAACCTCGAATCAAAGGCACTGTCCGGAATGTTGCTGGGCTCGGTGAAATGGAACTGGAGTGGTGCCTCAATGACAAAATCGTCGTGCTCTAAGGGGCTAACGCCTTTTTCCTAACACTCCCCGAAAGTCAAAGCGGCTTAGCAGAACTTTTCGTGTAATTGCGGCCGCTCACCCTTCTTGGTCTTGCGCCCACGGCCGATTTGCCTGCTATTAATGCTGCATTTGAGCGCCTGTCCAATAGTTTTTCGCCAGCCCGCTTTGAAAACGCCAGGGCAACAGAACAGGCGGCTAATGCCTTTGTGCATATCAGGCAGGCTCACACGGTGCTTCAAGACGATTCTTTCCGTGCTCAGCACTCAGTGGATTGTAATGAGCATCCAGAACCTTACAGTCCTGGTCAGCTTAAACCATTTCTAGGTCATGTTTGCGTCGCAGCCGGAATCATCAGCTATCAAGATTTGCTGGATGCAATTAAAGACCAGACCGATATTGATTTGCCCCTTGGCCAAATACTGCAAGA
>JAIEPM010000305.1 GCA_019748395.1 Candidatus Obscuribacterales bacterium | reverse complement strand
AGACTCAGAAGCCTTCTGGTCGATATTAGAGAACTTTTTGACCGGGGAAATAATGCTCTTAAAATAATCGGTGATGCATATTACGCAAGAACTTATCGAGGCATTGCCTCTCGGCTTGGATTGAGCGACTGGCAACAACAAATCGAAAGCAAACTAAACAGCATCGGAGAAGTCTATCAATTCGCCACAGACCAGGCCCAACACACTCGCAGTGAATTCCTCGAAATGATAATCATCGTACTTATCGTTATCGAAATAATCCTGAGCCTCTGGGGTCCGCACCATTAAATAACTGAAACCTGCCAGGATTACTGCATTTATCAAAGTAACAGCAAATCTCTCTTCTTCTTCCAAAACAAAAGACTCATTCTTTGGGCTGAAGAGCTTATGAAGATCCGGTGACAGAATAACAATGGGTCCTATAGCGACCCACCCACTTACAAGCAGGAAAGTCAGTATGAGCACTGCAGTTCTTATCGTAAATCTTGATCCGCCTTATCTAGGAATCGCCAGGTCCGATGAAGGTCAGACCGGCAAAATTGAGAGCTGGCATAGCTGTTCTTTAGAAGACATAAGGAACTTGCTTTTAGACTTAAATGCAATTAGCCTGGAGACTCACTGGCCGCTAAACGAGTTGATTCTGAGAATCCCTATCGAGCTTAATGAATCGACAATAAGAACTCTCCAGAAAATCAAAATCGACAAACGAGTCCTTTCAAAATCTCTATCTCACTGAGGCTTTATACTCACAAAATCTATTTTGTACTATTGATTCCACGCACAAGTCCTTCAACGGATATGGCGCCGATGTCTCGGAGCAGTTGAGCTTGAGCGACGTTGAAATCAAGAATAGCTCTGGCCTTATTTATACTGGCCTGAGTAAGATCTCTCTGAGCATTGAGAACATCGATATTCAGACCCACACCGGCGTCCATACGTTTCTTGGCTATGCGCAATTCTTCCTCTGCAGCTCGAATTTGCACACTTGCCCGGTCAATTCGTTTTTCGGCAGCAAGACTTGTATCGTAAGAGCTTCTGACTTCTTCAAAAACGTTAAGAAAAATCTGTTTTGCTTGAATGGCAGCCTGCCGGGCATCCCACTTAGCTTTTTGAATGTTTGCCAGATCACTTGTTCCAAGGCCTCCAAGGGCCCATTTTACGCCGAAATTCAATGTGTAAAGCGGATCCAAGTTGCTGCTGCCGGCGCCGATGCCGTAGACAGATCCGGCCAGAGTAATTTTTGGCTGAAGCGGCGAAGCTGCAACAATAATGGCTTGCTTTGCAGCCAATCGCAATTCTTCATACTGCTTAAGTTCAGGGCGCTTATCCACAGCCATTTTCAAAAGCTCATCAATCGGCATGGCTGTTGAAACAAGCCTCCTCTTGCGCAGATATTTCTCTGTAGATTCAATATCCTGTGCAAAACTGCTGTTTAGCACATGAGCTAATTGAATTGCAGATTGACGACGCGCATTTTGCTGCTCAACCAGATTTTGCTCATCGCTGGCCAGTTGAGCTTGAGATTGCAACACATCAAGACCGGTAGCAATACCTGCTTTTTCATGCAATGTATTCAGACGGACCTGCTCTTGCGAAATCGAAACAGCTCTGGTTCTGATAGCAAGCAGAGCCTCATTCAACAGAAGCTCGTAATGGCGCCGTGCCGCGCTTAAGAGCGTATCGTTCACATTGCTTTTCAGATCGGCTCGTTGAGCTTTAAGCTTATGACTTTCCTGCTTCGTTCCAAACAGGACCTTGCCACCTTGATAAAGATTCTGGCTGAAGCCCGCATTCAATAGCTGAACTGTGCCGGGAAGACTTGCACCGCCTGCGGAGCCTCCAGCTCCAAAAAGCGCACCGGGAATAGATCCTGTTATTCCGAACAAACTGTAGCCGGAATTCAAGCTCGGCAAAAATCCACTTGCTGTTGAAAGAAATTGATATTTCTGCGAACGCATTCGTGAATAAGCATTATCGATTTCCAGGTTTTGATTAAGCGCTGTTTCAAGTGTTTCGCGCAGCGTCACTTTCGTGATGTATCTGGCATCAAAAGAAAATGGACTTAAATTGTTTTGAATTTTGATCAGCAAGACAAGGCTCGGGCGCTCAATGAGCACACCTGTATCATCCTCCCCGTTTTGCAAATTAATGCCGTCGGCATCGATACGTTCAAGAGGCAACTCGACATTTTGCACGGCTTCTTTGCCGAAAGCTTTGACTGTTTGCGTCGCCTTCAGCTCAATGATGTATCGAGGCGCTTTTTTTGCATCTGCGTCAGGAACTGAAGTCCGCAATTGTTTCTCAGAATCAGAAAGAGCTTTCTTGTTTTCCGCAAGCGGATCTAGAAGAGCAGATACCGGCGTTGAAGCGGATGCACAAAAGAGAAAGAGAAAACCGAGACACGGCCATAACCTATTTACGTTCCAAAAAACTTTCATGGATACCTTGCTCGAATTCGCAATTATTTCTCGACATGCACTTCCGGCACTACGGACATACCAGGAGCGAGCAAGCCTTCATAAGCTTTCAGTGAATTATTGACGAAACGAATTTTGACCGGAACTCTCTGTACAACCTTAGTAAAGTTACCACTGGCATTATCAGGTGGAAGCAAGGCGAACTGTGCTCCGGAAGCCGG
>JAIEPM010000519.1 GCA_019748395.1 Candidatus Obscuribacterales bacterium | reverse complement strand
CCTGTTCCGCCGTGTAATTCATGAAGGTTGTTTGCCCAGCAGCATCGAGTGGACCGTGCCGATAGCCTTAGCCTTCTTCTCCGTTACTGCGGGTTTATTTGTTTTGTCTTGGAAGGATCGTTCAATCATCTACAGGCTTTAGTCCAGTGAAGACGCACGTTGAACTAAAAAACGTTTCGCTGAAGTTCCGCTCCTACCGGAACCCATCTCCTTCGTTGAAGGAGCATGCATTGGAAATTTTGCTGGGCAGAACGCAGCCAAGTTATGACGAGTTTTTTGCGCTTAAGGATATCAATATTTCCATCTCGCACGGAGAGCGAGTCGGGGTGCTTGGTCTTAATGGATCGGGCAAATCTACCCTTTTGAAAACTATTGTCGGTATTTACCCTCCTACGACGGGATCTATCAAGAGTTGCGGACGAATCGTTCCGCTTATTGAAGTTGGCACGGGTTTTGATATGGAGATGAGCGGCCGCGCAAATATTCATTTGAATGGTGCGTTGCTGGCTCGTTCAAAGGAAGAAATGCTGGCTCTTGAAAGAGAGATCATAGTTTTTTCCGGTCTTGAACCATTCATCGATATGCCAATCAAGTATTATTCAAGCGGCATGATCGGTCGTTTGGCTTTTTCGATTGGCACCATGATTGATCCGGAAATCCTGGTAATTGACGAAATCTTTTCCAGTGGCGACGCTCAGTTCGTCGATAAGGCTGTGCGCAGAATGGAGCAACTGTTTGATCAGTCGCACGTGGTTCTTTTCGTATCGCACGATTCAAACCAGATCCAGAGTCTGTGCAATAGGGTAATCGTGATCCATAACGGATCTGTAGTTAAAGATGGCGACCCGGCCGAGTCGATTGCTTATTATTATTCTGAAATTGTCGGAAATCAGGGCGAATCTTCTAATAGATCCGAGCTGGTCGGCGGTCGCATTCCGATTGCGGAGTTGTCGACTTGAACTAGTCCCCTGAATGCGATCATTCGGGGAGCGTCATTCGCGGTCGTCTAATAACCTGTTTCGCACTTTGTGCAATACCAAATCGCGCGGCACTTGCGTTTCGCGCTTGTTAACTCTTTGAAGTCTCCAAGCTCAGCGGACTTTCCCTTTACCCATTCTGCGAGTTCTTCAGAGTGAGGAGCATAAATCATCGGGATCGATTGATTGGACTCTTCGCATAAAGGACATTTTTCTGCCTGTAACATTGCCACCAGTCCGAGTGCTTGATCAAGCGCCTCTTTGGCTTCGTGCTTACGGTCTGTCAGGCGGTAGACTTCTGGGTGTGTCTCATTAATCATAGACACAAAGGGAAATTGGCAGTTGCCAATCAATTTGATCCTCCGGCATTTATAACTACGCCACCATCGGCGGACGTGAAGAGATGAACATCCTTGAATCCCTCATGAGCGTAAGCAAATTTTGTGCTTGGATTACCGCCTATACCGCCTCTATCCACAACAGGTACTCTAATGTAGCCTAACCCGCGCTTGAACATTGCCGTAGTTGCCCCGCGCATGTTGTATTCATGATCTCCTGAAATGCCTACTCCCGTTACTTGCAGAGGGCTTTCAATAAATCCGCCAAAAGCAAGAGACAAGCCTGCGTCAAGATCTACTCGAGTTAAGGTATCGGATTTCTTGCCCAATTCAATGTCTTTCTCGGAGACGTTAAAAGATACGGTTTTCGGCAAACCAAGGGTTTCCAATTCTTGGTCAGCTAATTGTCTTGCTTCGGTTACTGCTACGGCAGGATCATAATCTGGGTTGGGCAGACCCCACTGATATTTTGCGGCGCAGAGATATTTAGCCGCATCAGTGGCTACGGCGTTTAGTTTCCAGCTTCAGTAGAAAAAGGTGCCGACATTCAAGAGCAGAACTACCAACGCCACGCCAATGGCAACAATAACGATCAGTCCCACCGTGGATTCTACAATCGCCTGCCCGCCTCGTTTTCTTGCTCGTTTTATATTTAGTGTTTTTGTGCCGGAGTTCTTGCTCATGTGTTGTTCTCCATAGGCTGAACACGAGCAACATAGTGCATGAATGTTACAGAGATGCTAAGAAAAATTTTTAGAGTCGTTTCGTCTGCTGCTCTCCACACGGACGGAAAAGCCTATTTTACTGAGTCGTCATATTGATTCTGGCTACGAGCTAGTTCGCCGACCTTATATAGCCGAGATTGGTCGCGATTTTGCTTTCTGTGATTCCTTATATTCTCTCGTTTAGCCCGGACCCGAAAATGGGAGAGCTTCAATCGTAACAACATTGTAAGAAACTGATCGTATCTTTTAGCTCTCAGGGGACGGTCGGTTTAAGGAGTTGAGAAGGATGGCATCACTAATAAATCCAAGTGCACAGAAGCAGTCGTCTATTCGGTTGAATCAGACAAAGTTGTTTTTGAAAAGTAGTCCTCGTAGCCAGCAAGGCAGCCTGATTGTTGAAGGCGTGGTTGGCACCTGGTTAGTGATTACTGCCGTGGCCCTTGCGGTTCTATTTTTGGTGAATTGCGGAATGGCGACCTACTACAAGCAACGCCTGGGCTATATCACAGACCAAGTTGCAACGCTTGCCGCCAATGAAATAGCCAGCCCGATGTTTACCAGTTCTGAGCAAACTGAGGCAAACACACGGG
>JAIEPM010000589.1 GCA_019748395.1 Candidatus Obscuribacterales bacterium | reverse complement strand
CCAACCCCCCCTCGGGAGCGCGGGCATCTTGCCCGCTTCTAGAAAAGGCCTTTCAAAGCAGGCGGGACGCCTGCGCTCCCGGGGCGCTAGCTGCGCTAATTTATTCATAGATCTTTTGCTCAGTGAAAGCGTCCGAATCCGGTAATTCTTGACATTGCCTTGGAAAGCTCTAAGCTGCACAGCTTTAGCTTTCTTGATCTGATTCAGATCAGTATCTCTAAGCTTTATGAGTATCTCTAATCTTCTCTTTTCTCTAACTAAAGCCAAGCAAGTCCCAATACAACTGCGTCCAAGAAGTTTCTGACTGTTCTTTTGAACAGGAAGGATTGGACGCCTCTGGGTCTGTTTTTCTGCCCTGCTCTTCAGAAGCCCGAAGCGGCGCTGGAGCAGCAGGGCAAACTCCGCAAAGGACAAATGCCATGACTCTCAAAAGAAGTTTCAACGGGGTAGCTGTTCCCCTGGGCGAATGCATTCGCTTCAAAAACGGCAAGCCGATCACTCCTGACTTTCCGGTCATTCCTTTCATCGAAGGCGATGGTATCGGCAAAGAGATCTCGACTGCGATGCGCAAACTCATCGACAGCTCGGTTCAGGCCGCTTATGGCTCCAGCCGTCGCGTTGCCTGGATGGAGGTATTTGCCGGTGACAACGCTCGCGAGCGTTTCGGTGAGGATCTGCCTGCAGACACCCTCTCAGCAATCAAGCAGTTCAAAGTGGCGATCAAAGGACCGCTCGGCACTCCTACGGGCACTGGCAGGCGCAGCTTGAACGTCGCCCTTCGGCAGCACTTCGACCTCTACCAGTGTGTTCGTCCGGTGCGCTATTTCCAGGGTGTCCCTTCTGTGGTGAAGCGCCCGCAAGATCTCAACATCGTCATCTTCCGGGAGAACGTAGAAGACGTCTACGCAGGCATCGAGTTCGAGATGGGCAGTGAGGGCGCTCTGCGTCTGATTGCGCTTCTGAAAGAACTCGGGCACGAGATTCGACCGGACTCGGGCATCGGCATCAAGCCCATGTCGCGCTTCGGTTCGAAGCGGCTCGTTCGAGCTGCGATTCAGTATGCGGTCAATCACAATTTGCCTGTGGTCACACTCGTCCACAAGGGCAACATCCAGAAGTTCACGGAAGGTGCTTTCCGCAAGTGGGGCTATGAGGTCGCCAAGAAAGAATTCGGCGACAAAACAGTCACGGAAGCCGAACTCTGGGACAAGTATGACGGCAAGATGCCCCGAGGCAAGATCCTGATCAACTGCCGCATTACCGACAACATGTTCTGCGAGCTTCTCCTGAAGCCGACTCGCTTTTCGGTGATCGCTACCATGAACCTGACCGGTGATTTTCTGTCCGATGCCAGCGCTGCTCAGGTTGGTGGGCTGGGAATCGCTCCCGGTGCAAACATCGGTAAGAACTGTGCCATCTTCGAAGCCACGCACGGCACCGCCCCTGATATCGCCGGCAAGGGACTTGCTAATCCCTGCTCGATCGTGCTCTCGGGCGTGATGATGCTGGAATACCTCGGCTGGAACGAGGCGGCCCAGTTGCTTGTCAATGCGATCGAGAGAACACTCAAAGCCAAAGCAGTCACCGGCGACCTGGCTCGCCTGATGAAAAACACGAAGGCGCTCAATACGAGCGAGTTCGTTGAAGCGCTTCTCAGGCGCCTCAAGAGAATCAAATCCGCTGCTCACTGAGAAGCAGCCTCAAAAACTGCTTCCGAAAGGAGCGTGATTATGAATCCTAATTCTGAAAAAACAGATGCCTCAGACGGCAAAATCCTGCTCCTGATCGGCCGCTGGCATGGTCTGACCAGGGATCAGGAAAGCTCCCTGAAAGAAGTGATTTCCAGGAGCGGGCTTGCGGTGAGCAAGCTCGTTTTTGTAATCACGGCAGCCGACAAGGGCGGCAGCAAGCGGCACCCGCTTCAAGTCGGCGAACGCCGTGAGATTCTCTCGGCTCTGGCAGCCGGGCTTGGCTACGCTCACGAGATCTTTGACGTGGTCGATGTCAACGACTCGAAGGGCTGGCCCGAATACATTTCTGCTCAGCTTTTTGCAAAAAGCAGGGGCAGTATTCTCATCGATGCTGCCAACACAGTTCTTGTTTCATCCAACCCGGATGTTCTGGCTCGTTTCGAAAAGAGCGGCTACAGCGGCAGCTTGAAGCCTGAACACAAGGGCGCCATGCCTGCGGATTTGCTTTCTGCGATTGCCACAGGCAAAGATTGGCGCGCCATTGCCGCCGACTCGACTGTGCCTGTTTTTGAAGCTCACGGCATCGTCGAACGCGTCCGCCGTCTTTTTGAAGACGTGCTTCTGAATGAGGACGGGGAGCTTTCACACGGTCGCGACTTCGAAGCTTACAGCGCCGGCATGGACGCCAGCATGGCTATGAAGGTGCAGGACATCTGTCCCTTTGTCCGACCCGGCAAAATCGTGGACAAGGGCTGCGGTACAGGCACTCTGCTTATCCATCTTTCGGAGCTATTCCCAGAATCGCAGATTGTCGGGATGGATCTCTCGCGAGAACTCCTGCACATGTCGGAGTCTCAGCACTACCCAAATCACAATGTGGCGGTGCTGAAAGGCAACATCATTCATCAGCGCTTTGCCGACAGCTCGCTCTCG
>JAIEPM010000562.1 GCA_019748395.1 Candidatus Obscuribacterales bacterium | reverse complement strand
AAAAGCTGTACTGCTCAAGCCGTTCTCTGAGTTGCTCTTGCGTCATTGCCGACTTCTTGGGTGCGGCTTTCTCGCCGGATTCTTTGAGCTTGTTTTTCATGCGCTCATTGAAAAGCGCAGAAGCCGCGCTGTCCTGAGCCGGAGCTGCAGCCGAATCCGGTGCTATTACTTCAGTGACCACGCTTTCAAATGAGTCGTTCAGCTTGAGCTGCTTTTTGCGCTCTTCCGCTCTTTGCTTTGCAAGAGCCAGAGTGTCTCCGGCAGACCAGGCTGAACTAGCTGGCTGACTCTGAGCCTGTGTTTCGGCCGCTTTGTTTTCACTTGGAGCCTGAACTTTCGCTTTCTCTTTGCTGCGAGCTTCGGCTTTAGCCATGAGTTCACTCAAAGCTCCCATGCGCTCGTTGGCTTGCAACATGCCGTCCATATCTCCTGCTTCCAGGCACTTTTGCATCCTCGAAGCCAGTTCTGCCAGTTGCTTTTCCAGCGCCGCGATATCTGGAATCTCATCCTCACTCTTTGCGGAGCTGCTCTCCTCTTTCGTTGTTTCGGCTGTTTGCGGAATGATATGAAAGCGGGCGAAAACTGTAGGATTTCCGCCTGAGTAACAGGCGCTCAGCGCTGCAACCAGTCGGCATATATGCTCATGTGCGCGCTCCATGCCGGCCAGATCTTTTGCTTGGGCAGCCTGACGAAAATCGCTTTCCGCCTTCTCCAGATCTTTTTCGATGTTTCCTATCTGCTCTTGATTTTGATAGGACATAAGTTTCTCTTCTTCCGCAACCGCGCCCCCGGGTGCAGCCATTTTTGAGTTATTAGCCACAGCTACCGCCAATCATCTCCGCCTAGCCCCCTTAGAATTATTCCTTATCTGAATGGAATTTAACTATCCGGCAAAGTTAATCTACCCAAAAACTCCAAATCTTTACTCTCGTAACATATGGCAAAAGCTTTGAGCCGCAAGGATTGTCTTATATAAGTTGCTTGTAGACCCTTTCAGTCCGCTCAGATCGGCTGCATCCTTTAGTCTCTCAAGCTGAATAACTGCTTTTGAATTTAAAGTCCTTGAAGGGGGGCGATATTTTCAAAGAATTTGATAAGTGAAGGTCCAAGCAGGATCAGCAAAAGCGAAGGCATAATGCAAAACCAGAGTGGAAAAGCCATCCAAATAGGCAAACGAGCTGCTTTTTCTTCGGCTTTTTGGCTCTGTCTCATGCGAATGAACTGACTTTGAGCACGCAAAATTTTGCTGACGCTTAATCCCATTTTGCTGCTTTGATTCAAAGCTGCTCCAAATGATTTCAGCTCTTCGACGCCGGTTCTCAGGTACAGTTCTTGATAGGCTTTTTCGCGGTCCATGCCCAGAAGCATGTCTCGTCCCAATTTTGCCAGCTCGTCATTCAGTGCGCTTGTGAGGGTCGCGCTGTCAGCCGCTATTTTTTGCATGGTTGCATCTAAACCCAGTCCGGCATCCACGCAAAGAAGCATCAGATCTATTGCTTGTGGAAGTGATGTCGCAATTTCTTCCTGCCTCTTTTTTGCTGCTACAAAAACATAAAGATCGGCTATGAAAAATGAGACCGCTGCAATTGCTGTGACGATTAGCGGATTGAGCAGCAGTAGCAGGAAAAGCGCGGCAAGCGCCGGATATATCTTAAACGATGCCAGGCGGGCTGATGCCTGCCTGGATTGAAAACCGGCATAAGTCAACTTTAGCTCAAGCCAGTTGCGGTAAGAAGCCGGGAACATTTGAAAGAATGTATAAGCCAGATCATCCAGAATATTTGTTCTGAGCTCCGAACTTTTGGCTTTATCGGCAGGCACGAGAAAAAGTGCAAGGGCCAGAAGACCGGCAACGAAGAACTCCAGGTTTTGACTAAGCAATTGACTCATCTGTCTATATCCTGAATGTGGAGAGCTTGCGCATGATCAAGAAACCGACCAGTTCAAGAATCAGGGCTGCTGCAAGTAATCCCTGACCTATGGAATTTTCAAACAGGGGCTTCAAATATTGAGGATTCATCTGATTGAAACCAATTGCTATTACAATCGGGAGCAATCCGCAAATGATTGCAGAAAGTCTGCCCTGTGCAGTCATTACTGAAATTTGTTTTTTTAGTTTGATTCTTTGCCGCAAAGTTTCATTCGTTTTTTCAAGCAATTCGGCAAGGCTGCCGCCGACCTCCTGTTGAATCGCCGTTGCTCTGCGAATCAGGTCAAGCTCAAATGAATCATAGCGATCGACTGAAGACTTTAAAGCGTCAGGTAAATTCTGACCTAGATTCATGCGGTGAAAAACCTGGGTGAATTCAGTGCCGCATGGACTGGGGCTTTCTTCTGCCACCGAGCGTATTGATTGGGGCACACTATGACCGCTGCGCAAGATCGATACCATCAAATCTATAGCGTTGGGCAATTGCAGCATAAATTTATTTCTTCGGCTTTCGGCACGCATACGCAATGTAATGAAAGCGCTGAGAATAGTCAGAATCGAAACTGCGAAGCAGGCAAGCGCAGGCAGATCGAATACCAGGGGCAGCAGCGCCACGATTGCTGCAGCCATGCCTAAAAGGCTTACGAATTCG
>JAIEPM010000245.1 GCA_019748395.1 Candidatus Obscuribacterales bacterium | reverse complement strand
AACGCTTTTGAACTTTCTCGCTCACGTTTGCATAACCATAACGCTGAACGAGCTTGCCAACAGTAAAGCACTTCTCCATGTAAATCGTGTCGACCTGTCCCTGATCATTCTCAGCGATGGTCATTGACTTAATATCAAGAGCTTTGACTTTAACCGGACAAGCGATGTCGCCAGTCTCGATTACAGCAATAGCGCCAGTGCCGAAGACAATTGCTTCGTTGAAAGCCTCATGTAATGCGGTCATAACGCCAGCTTCAGCAAGAGCGAGATTAGCGGGCATAACCTCATTAACGGTCGTCATCATGTCATAAGCATCGCTGAAGACAGCATCTTCTTGCGCGATCTGTGGGACAAACTCAAACGATTCAAACGGGTTGGGCCAGACTTGACCAAGAACGCTTGATGCCATCATTAGCGCCGAGTGTATTGCCGTCGAATCGAAAACACCATTCAAGACGAAAGGTGAATCTGACTCTGTGGTGAAATTCTGTTTCCTCTGCAAGACATATCGCGCAAGCTGTTGATAAATCGGCAGCCAATTTTGTTTAGCCTGCTTCAAACTCTCATGCCGCTGCATGATTGTCTTTATCTTTTGCGCGAACTGCTCAGGCATAACCACACCTCAAGAAAGCTTTGTGCCGGAAAGCAGAGGATTGCCCAGGAGCCCGACAGGTGAAGTTAGCAAAGTGCCAAGCTTGACTGGCTGAGCTGTTTTGTTCTGAATCGCCTGCTGACTTTGTTGCTGCCGGGCGGCTGCCGCTGCTGCTGCATCCTGCCTCTGCTGCGCCAGTTGAGCAGAATAATTAGCTTGCTCCTGTTGGAGCTGCTGCTGTCTCAACTGGTTTTGCATCATGAGCTGCTGCTCAAAAGCTGAACTTGAGGGTGGTCGCTTGCTCATACTTAGCTAAAAGCCTCCGATGGATCTTTCTTGCCCTTTGCCTTTCCTGCCGCCACCGGCTCAGCGTCCGGCTTTACGACAACAAGAACGTCTTCAACTCTCTGAAGCTGCGCGGCTGTTTCGAGAGCATTACCCTTCAACTTCTGCAGGCGTTCTTGCAAATGCTGCTGACCTGCTTTGTCTGTTTCATACAAAACAACTTCGTTTCGTAGTTCATGCCTTGGGTAAAGCATGGGATTGATCGGATAATGATGCCTCGAAATGTGCTCCAAGAGCCCGTCATAGCTCAAAGCTTTTGGATCATGAATCACACTGCCGTCAAGCTCGGTCGCTTGAACAAGATCAAACTCGTAAGTGTCGATCATGTCTGTGTAAGCGTTCCGGAGAAAATCTTTGTAGTACGTTGCAAAAAGTCCCTTGAGCCCAGGCGCTTTCAAATTTGACCTAAGCATTTTCACCTTGACATGAAAGGGCTTAGTTATATTCGCGTCCCGTACACCGTCCGGGTGCGGTGCCCGGTAGGTGCCCTTAAACTCAGCAAGAATAAAATCGCTCATCCAGAATCTCCTAGAGTCTGTAGTACCCGGTACGTACTATAGCCCATCGTTAAATTTTAGGGAACAACCTGGGCGACCGGAGCAACATGCCCGGCGTAATTCTATTTGCAGAGCCGTTAAGCAGTGGATAGCCCGCTTTATCGAAGGCTGCCGCAATAAGCTCTGAGCAGAACCAGCTATCATCTTCCTGCCAGTCTCGATGCAGAAGGTTGCCGACCAGAGCCGTGTAATCGTATGGCTTGCCAATCTGGGCATGTGTAAATTCAAAGACTTGCTCCCCTGCTTTGTCCGGCACGTCGGCATAGAGATTCAAGATCTTCGTAGGCTGGCAATAATTCCACGTCCTGAGCTTGACGCCATCAGCCTGAGCGCCGAGCAGAGCAAGCCCGGCGTTACTCTTAACTATCAGGTCGACGTGAGAATATTCTGACCACGTGACCGCTCTTATCGCCTGGCTCACGACAGAGTTTGAAGTTATAAACCTGAGCCCGATTTTCATCAGTCACACCTGATTATTTCGGTCGTTTCCTTACCTTGCCAGAGATGACTGATCTCGGCTTTCAGATCTTCAATCTGCTGCTTCTGCCGCTCGATGAATTGCCGGTCAATTACAAGTTGCTCTTTCAGCTTCTTATTGCAGTCTTGAACTTTCTGGCAATACTCCCGAGTCTTAATCAGCTTGCGCTCAAACTTCCGAGCCTCTCCCGCCATTGAGCGCAAGTCTCGATAATTCTTATCGGCTCTCTCCGTCTCACGCTTTGCCTGTTTTTTCCAGTCATCACTACGACTACGATAATAAGTCACCCAGTAGTCCTTGCGAAGCAGATACATAATCAATTTCTCAAACATCACTGACCTCCAAAAGAAAAATACGGGAAATTGGGATTAACGCTGTCCGGCGTCCAGAGCTGACTTGCCGGGTCGAACTGATTAAAATCATTCACTGTGGTCAAAATACTGCGCGGCTGCTGAACAGACAGACCGACAGCGGTATCAGTACCGACGCGCCTGCTGCGTACTGGGTGAGCAAACGTGAGAATTGCAGCGTCGAAACAGTCCGGCGATTTACCAAGCAGCTCTTTGATTTCTTCTTTCGTGGCAAGC
>JAIEPM010000072.1 GCA_019748395.1 Candidatus Obscuribacterales bacterium | reverse complement strand
AGCGAAGAGCTCACGACGAAGCAATGACTCTTTGGCTCCTACATAAACGATATTCATATCAGGGTCGATAGCACAAACATAGAGGGGCTCGGAATATGCGACACCGAGCCCGCGGCGTTGACCGATCGTGTAATTATGGGTACCTTGATGCGTGCCGAGAATTTCACCGGAACCGATATGCATAATCGGCCCGGGCCTAAGATCAAGATAAAGAGAAAGATACTCCTGAGTGCTTGAGCCTTCAGGAATAAAACAAAGATCTTGACTGTCCTTTCTTTTTGCCGTAACCAGATTGCCACCTGCGGCAATTTCACGAATTTGTTCTTTTGTGTAATCACCGAGCGGCAAAAGAGTCCGCTTCAGTTGTTCATTCGTCAGCCCCCAGAGTACGTAAGACTGATCTTTCTTGCGATCCGCCGAGCGAGCCAGCCGGTGACCTTCCGGAGTCTGAACAATTCTTGCGTAGTGCCCGGTGGCAATGAAATCAGCATCAAGATGCTTGAAGCTATATTTGAGCAAAGCCCCCCATTTGATTTCCGTATTACAAACACTGCAAGGCAACGGAGTGCGAGCCTGAGCATATGATTCATGGAAACTGTCCATGATTTTGTTCTTAAAAAGCTCGCGCAGATCAACTGCATGGTGCTCGACACCCAGCTGCTCGCAAACCCGCGCCGCATCAACCATCCCCGTGTCGCAGCAGCGACTGCCTGATTTAATCAACCAGCCAGTCACACCGACAATTTCGTAACCGGCCTGCATGAGCAGCAACGCAGTCGCACTGCTATCGACACCGCCACTCATACAAACAGCAACTCGCTGCCTGGTTTTGGGTGCCAAAACAGAGTTCTTTGAACTGGCAAGCGAACACTCAAGTACTTGCTCGAACTGCTCCCGTCTATCAATTGTTTCACCGGAATTGCTCACAAGCCCCACCTGAAAATCTCGACTGACAGCCGGCGAACATCGCCAACTGCACTAAATTTACTATAGGGTAACGAATGTTGTCATTAGCAGGTTCTAGAATTAGCATATTCCGCAATGTTTCTCTGAAAGGACGGCAAAACAATGGCTAACTTGCAAAGCTCCGGCCACGAGCCAAAAGACACACCCGCCGGAGCTTTTGCCCAATTCAAAAAGCTCAAACGATATCGATTGAGCTTTTGAGGAAAGGAAGTAAGGGCGCAAAGATTACCTTAGCTCGACCCCTGCCTTGACAATTGCAGAAGGCGTTCTTTGGCTGCGCCGGCATTCAATCCGGACGGCGAGGCTTGCAAGTATTTCCGGTAACTCTCTAGCGCTTCTTGCTTTCGACCAAGCTTTTCTAGGAGCAGACCTCGGTTAAATTGAACAACACTGAGCGCACCACTGGATTGCAACAAAGCAAGATTGTATTGATCGAGAGCACCCTTGAGATCGCCTTTTTGTTTAAGCAGCACTCCAAGTGCATTGTGAGCTAGGTAATGATTGCCGCGAGACTCAAGCAGGCAGGTTCTGAAGTTTTGCTCAGCTTCAGTGAGGCGCTTTGACTGCAATAGAACCTGACCCAAATTGTAATAAGGCTCAGGAAAGCCATGTGGACAAATTTTCAAGGCTTGCGCATAATCATTCATCGCCATAGCCAGATCGCCTGATCTGGCTCGACAGAAAGCGAGATTATTGATAGCAATAGCTTTCAGTGGTGAATCAATGGAAGCAGCTGCCTGAAACTCACTTTGAGCTTGAGCAAAATTACCACCATTCAATTGTTCGTAGCCTTCGGCAAAGTGATCTACAAGTTCTTCCGGAATACCCAGCAGAGCTATTTTTCTTGCTGTTTCAGCCCTGTAGCTTTCCAGGGTTTCACACTTTAATGAGCTGTGAAACGCTACCAGTGCAGCCGGAAATTCCTTTTTCTGCTCAAAAATACAGGCCAACTTGAAATAGGCATAAGCATAGCCGGGTCTCAAAGCGATGGCTTTGCGCAACTCGTTTTCGGCGGCAGAATATTCATGCTCGTTAGCATAAAGAGCACCCAACTCCGCGTGCGCTTGCGGGTGAGAAGGGTTCATCTTGATTGCCAGATTATAAAATTTAAGAGCCAGCTTAAAATCTTCCTGACGCTTCAGCCCCGACAAAGTGGCAGCCTGCTCTCTATAAACATTAGCCAAACTTGTCAAAATATCGGGATCGGCACCGCGCCCTGAACTCTCTCGAACACTTAAAGCACGCCGGAAATAGCTGATGGAAGCCGGGTAATTTCCTTCAAGATATAGGTTATTAGCCAGATTGTAGAGACTATTGTAAAAATCCGGCTTGAGCTTTATGGCGCTTGTATAGCAAGCATTAGATTCCTGTATTTTACCTTCTTTCAGAGAGCAAAGACCAAGCCCGTTGTATGCATCAGGACAGTTCGGCTCCAGTCTCAGAGCCTCATTAAATTGCATCTTCGCAGAAGCGTACTTGCCTTGATCATAAAGCTTACTGGCTTCATCCAGGAGCTGATTGACGGGGCCGGCATACTCCCAGGCCAGGACCGCCTGTAGCGAAAGAACATTTGAAAGCAAAAAAAAAT
>JAIEPM010000574.1 GCA_019748395.1 Candidatus Obscuribacterales bacterium | reverse complement strand
GCTGCGTGTGTCGTAATAGAGAGAATATATTTAGATCTCTTATCATTCAATGGTGTTTCTCCCACTGCCAAGGCAGTGCCCACAAGCTTTTACAGCCCTTTCAAAATCAGATTTTTCTCAGAAATCTTCATTAACCGGCGCTAAGCTTCCCCGCCTTCATCAAGCGCAAGCTGCTTTCCATGCGCCTTTCGACAAGTGATAAAAGAGTTCTAAGAATCAGAGCAAATCAAAATCGAATTAACTCGCACTAAGAATTAGCGCAAAGCAGCCTGTCATGCCGTTTTTCTTAAGCATTCGGCTAAAGGTCCCTGCGTCAACGCAATCTTCAGTCAAAACTTTCCAATTCCTCGCCCTGCCTGTACTGGTAAATACGTCCCAGCGCCAGGTCGAAAAAGCCCATTGAAACAGGCAAAGCAATTAAGTGTAGGAAGGGAATGCTGCCCAGCACAAAATTGCAAAATCCAAGAATCACCAGAAATGCAAAAATTTGCCAGGAATAACCGGAAACCAGTTCGTTGCTTTTTTTCAGCGCCTCAATAGGTCCAAGATCTTCATCAACTACCAGGTATGGTGCAAGCGCGGTTCTGACTGCAAAGAATGCTCCGGGTAACAAAAAACATAAAGCCAGAAG
This sequence comes from Candidatus Obscuribacterales bacterium, assembly GCA_019748395.1. Taxonomy (GTDB): domain Bacteria; phylum Cyanobacteriota; class Vampirovibrionia; order Obscuribacterales; family Obscuribacteraceae; genus JAIEPM01. The sequence continues at coordinate 1,917 of JAIEPM010000574.1, read as the reverse complement.
CGTAGTGCCCACCCCCATGATCAAACCGGTGATAAAGAGATTAGTAGACCAGCGATAACCGTCTTTTAGTTCGTTGAAAGAAGCACTTTTATTGCGCAGCAGCCTGAGCACGATATAAATCCAACCGGCTCTAACATAGTTGTAAGCATAAGCAAAAACGAGCAAACCGATAATACCCACCGGCACGACGGTCAGCTTAGCCAGGTCTTTGTTGATAAGAGCGACGGCAACAACTGACAGGAAAGCTACTATACAAACCGGAATAGCCACCACCAGAAAGGGGACATACAACAAAATTGCAGAAACACCGGTGCAAAGCAACGGCTGCCTCTGAAAAAGCGGCCAGCTGTCCTTAATCATGTCGATAAAAGGAATATCTTTACTAGCCATTTCTCGCCTTTCTTGAGCCCACAGGCATTATCTGCCCTCAAGATCAGGAAGTCTATCTCTTGGTAAGTCCAAAGCTCATTTTCCAGACTCTGTGGGTGTATATTTAACTGTCGTCCTTCATCCTGATGATTGCAGACTAACTGTTGCTTTAAGAGGAACAAAAGCATGTTGACCGGAAAGAAGCTGGCTGTGGTTGGCGTAGGTAAGCTGGGCGAAGCGCTGATCTCAGGCTTATTGAAAAAAGGTGAGCTCAAAATCGGTGATATCACCGGCAGTGTCGGTCACGAAAGCTCCATTGCCAGAGTTAAAGAACGTCTAGGCATCGAAAGCAGTCTCGACAACCGGCAAGTCGTAAAAGGCAAGGATATAGTACTGCTGGCAGTAAAACCTCAAAATATGGACCTTGTGGTCAGAGAGCTGAACGATGTTTTGACCGAAGATCAGCTTCTTGTTTCAGTTGCTGCCTCAGTAACCACAGCCTTTGTGCAAGAACGGCTCGATAAGCCGATTGCCGTAGTAAGGGCTATGCCCAACACTCCCAGCTTAATGAACGCCGGAATGACCGGACTTTGTAGCGGCGCTCATGCCGGTGAAAAAGACAAAAAAATGGCCGAAGAAATATTCAAATGCGTCGGTCGAACAGTGTTCGTAGATGAGTCCTTAATGGACGGCGTCACAGCCCTTTCAGCCAGCGGACCGGCCTATCTGTACGTAATTATTGAATCGCTGGCTGAAGCAGGCGTGAAACTCGGAATTCCCAGAGACGTTTCAACTCTTCTGGCGGCACAAACCATGTATGGCGCAGCCAGTATGGTTCTTGAATCAAAAGCTCACCCGGCACTTTTGAAAGACAGTGTTACGACGCCCGCCGGCTGCACCATAGACGGTTTGATGGAGCTGGAAGAGGGCAAGTTGCGAGTGACTTTAATCAAAGCCGTGGTCAAAGCGGCAGAAAGAGCCAGAGAACTTGTGAATACACAAAATTCCAAGAAATAAGCCTACTTATATTCTAGTAAAACAAAACAAATAAGCAAAACGAGTCCGGCTCCTTGCAAAAGAATGGCAAGATGAACCATCAGATATTTCTTCTTGACGAGCCTGGAAAGCGACTCGACATTATCTGTCGGCTTATCCTTGCTAACACCCCAGTGCAATTCCAGCGCATAGTAAGAAACCGCCATTGAAAGCAAAACCGGTATAAAAACAAAACGGTCAAAGAAATTGAGAAACTCCTGGTGTTCTTGGGGCGGCATTATATTCAAAGCTGTAACACAGCCTGCCAGCAACGGCACAGCCAGCTGAATCTGAAATCGCAAAGTGTTATTGACATTATTGATAATGTCTCTGAAAGTGTCTTGCTCCCACTTTGTCAGACCCTCAGTCGGAACTTCCTGCTTGCTTGAAGCAGATTCCTTGCTGGGCATGAGCCTGCCATCAAGAGCTGCCTGAGCCATGGCGGCTTCAATCTCAGCGCCGACAGCCGCATCTGCTGCCGATTCGATGGACGAACCGCAGTGCGGACAGGAC
>JAIEPM010000198.1 GCA_019748395.1 Candidatus Obscuribacterales bacterium | reverse complement strand
AACGCCCTTCCAGAAGGGGAACATAAAAGCCGTCATAGTCGACCAGATAAATTTCTTCCTCGGCCACAAGAATATTGCCGTGCTGCAAGTCACCATGGGCGACACCATTAGCCCTCAGCTTTTGCATCATCACTTGAAACTTGCTGCGCAAACTCTCCAGAACATCAGGTCTATGAAGATTTTCGCCGATATAATGATCAAGTGTTTTACCCTCAACCCAGTCCATTTTCAAAATCGGATACCAGGAAGAAGCACATTTTATGCCGTTTTCAATATAGTGAAAATCGACAGTGTAGGGCAAATCGTCAGCAAGAATGAAATCGCTTATTGCCTTGTAGCGCTCATGTTGATCAATCAACTTGCTGTCGAAGCAGCGCACTGCCCAGCTTCTTTCGTCGTTGCGAAACTCATAAACACTAGCGAACATGCCCGTGCAAACGCGCGGCAAGCCGTTGCTTAAAAGCACCGGACTTGAATTCTGCAGATCAGCATCCTTAAAACTAAGCGGAGGATTCTGCACAGCTTCCATATAATCCTGAGGACTCGGCCATGTGTCATAAACACGGCTGCCGTTACCATCAGCGCTGTAGCTGCGCCACCAATTGCGAAGCGGTTTTGCCTGCGTTTTTGCTGCGGCTTGCGGCTTGGCTGCTTGCGCTTCCAGCTTCTTATAATTTCGACAGAGAAATTCTTGTTCACTGCGCTCGATTAAATAATGCAGGATTCTGTAATCGCTGGAGAAAAGGTCGCTTAAAGCAATGTCAGGTCCAATCCACTCATACTTCACTTCCACGCAACCTTTTGAACTTTCACGCAAATGCCATACGAAGAAGGCGGAGCTTGCATGACCGAGAGCAGGCAAAGGACCTGCTTTAAACGGCAAAATCGGATCATAAAAGAGTTTTAGAGTCAGCTCGGCGCTGCCCGTGTAGTTATTTATGGCGGAGGAAAGTCTCCCACAAAGCGGCTCCGGAGCTCCTTCCAGATTCTCACTTTCCTCGTAGGGAAACCAGGAGCGAATTATCTGTGCCGCTATGCTTGCCGTCGGAATATCAAATTCGGATCTTGCTATTATTCCTGATATTTCAGGCGGCCTGGAAAAAATACCAAAAAGCTTTTCCAGACGTCTTGCACTTTTCAAATTCGAGCCGCCCGCAGCCAGAACGTAAAAATACATGTAAGACAAAAAACCCAAAAGAACAAGAAACCAAAAAATTGAAGCAATATCGAACATATGCGAATTAGCGCCTCAACAGAGCACAATTGCAGCTTCTAATGCGGTTTTACCGCCGGAACATCACCTTTCTCGGGAGCAGGATTTACTGCTTCGTCCTTCACAGCCTGACTTGCGGCTTCTGTTTTAGCGGACCCGGTCTCGGCTGCATCATGTTTAATTACTTCGGAATTGTCGGGTTTAGCTTTGTTCAGCTCTCCGGACTGCTCCTGACGCGATTCTTCTAAAAGGTCTTCAATATCTGCGTTGCTGGCGTCGGTATCATCACCGGCCGGTCTGATTGCGGGTCTGTAATAGAGCGAACGGTAGACCCTTTCCGGCAAAACCTTTCGCAAAGTCGGCTCACAGCTTTCATAGCCACCCAGGAGAAAAAACCAGATAATTGCACAGCCGAATATAATTTGAGCAACAAGAAAAGCAATTGTTTTCTTGCTGATTTGATTGTTTTCTTGATCATGAATTTGATAAGCGCCGGAGAATTCGCGCGCAACGGCAGTAGCAGCCGAAAGCGCCAGCTCACGCGCTCGTGCCAGGTCAAGGTCTGCGGAAGAGAGATCTGCAATTTCATCTGCTACAGACTGAATAGCTTGCTCCGCGATTTTTTTTGCCTCTTCCTGGCAATACTCGGCGCGCGCCTCCTCCGGTACTTTCGAGGACTCTTCTTGAAGTCGTTCGCGTGTCATCTTAGCGGCCCGCCGCTGAGCTTCGGCCAGAATCAGACGCGAAATTTCAGTTTTTGCAGTATCAGAAGCGACAAGTCTTGCCGCATTCAACGCCTCATCGCGCGCGACATCTTCAGTTGCCGTAGATGCCACTTCTGCAATTGCTTGCTCTGCTGCCGCTTGCACATTTCTTCTCAGCTCCGGCGAAAGATGTTTAGCCAGAGCTTCGGATGCAGATCTCTTTGCTTCATCATTCAAGTAATCATCGAGAACTTTCTCACGCTCTGCAGCTGAAAGCTCTGAATTTCCCGCCAGCTTATTCTCGATAATCACACGAACACCGGCAAGAACAGTGCTTTCTAAAGCCTTTCCAGGACCATTTTGCATTTGCTCTTCTAAAACCTTGCGAGCTGCTGCCTCTGCTTTCGGCAAAGCAGCTTCCTCGCTCCAGCGACGGATCGCGGCGAGGGCTCCATCACGAGCTACAGGTCGCACCGCTTCCAGTACGGACTCTTCGACATAAGGGTGCTGGCTGCCGTTTTTCAGCAAGGCTGCCACAATTTCTCTGGCAATCGGAACAGCTTCAAGAGCCAGACTTGCCGCAATTTCCTTAGCTGCAGCCGAAACCGCATCATGATAAACAGCACGGGCG
>JAIEPM010000015.1 GCA_019748395.1 Candidatus Obscuribacterales bacterium | reverse complement strand
GTCAGAGCCTACAACTGTTTGAAGAGAGCTAATATCCATTCACTGGGTGAGCTTCTCAAACTCAGCTACGACGACTTGATGAATATCAAAAACTTCGGCAAGAAGTCGGCTGATGAAGTTATTGAGCGCTTGAGACAATTCGGTCTCGGTCTCAATGACGGCAGTAAATAAGGCTAATTCGACCCCACAGCCGGCTTCTGAATAACCGGCAATCGCATTTGCAAGGACAAGAACTATGCGTCACCGCGTACCAGGAAACAAACTCAGCCGCCCTTATGACCAGCAAAAAGCTCTTCTCAGGGCCCTTGCTACCGAGTTGCTTCGCCACGATGAAATCGTAACGACTCTGGCAAAAGCAAAAGCGGTTCGCAGCCATGCCGAAAAAATGATCACTCTGGCCAAAACAGGACGTATCCAGGACAAGGACGTTTATGCAAAAGCCAAGAGTGAAGATGCCAACGTTGCCAGCGAAGCAGCCAAGCTAATCGCCAAGCACGTTCACCACAGACGTCAGATGCAAGCGTTTATTTACGACAAAGATGTTGTTTCGCGCACATTCGAGGAGCTCGCTCCCCGTTATGAAAAGCGCAACGGCGGTTATACCCGTATCGTCAAAACACATTTCCGTCGTGGAGACGCTGCACCGATGGCTCTAATTCAACTGGTCGAAGCCGACAAGTAGAGCCGTCCAACAAAGAATCAAAAAAGCAGCCCCTCCGGGCTGCTTTTTTGTTCTCCTGGGAGCGCGGAGGTCCCGTCCGCTTCGAAAAGGACAGAAAGAAGCGGGCAAGATGCCCGCGCTCCGGGGCGAGAACCCGGGAGCGCAGGCGTCCCGCCTGCTTCGGCAGCTTGTTGTAAGATCTTCTATGTAAAAATGCCTGCAAAAAGCAGACGCATTCAGGATGCATTCATGAGCGAACTTGTGCAACGTGTAGCCTTAAAAGTCGAGTATCTCGGCGAGAAGTTCTGCGGCTCTCAAATGCAGCGCGCCGGAATACGCACCGTGCAGTCCGAGCTTGAAAGCGCGCTCAACACATTTTTTCGCTGTGACTCGCGTTTGATCAAAGCCACTTTCAGCGGACGCACCGACACCGGCGTGCATGCGCTCGGACAAATAGTTCATTTTGATTTGCCCGAATCTGTTTTGCGCAGAATCAGAATTACTGAGGGCAACTCAGGAATGGTCAGCAAAACTGAAGCTGCTGAAATCGGTGACCTTAATGAGGTTTTATCCGATTTATTCCTGGAAAAGATGTGCTGGGCAATAAACGGCATTGTCGGTAAAGACCTCGCAATCGCTGATGCACAGCTGGTTCCGCAGGACTTCCATGCACGCTTCAGTGCCACTCGCCGCAGCTACGTTTACCGCATTCTTAATAGACCGCAAAGATCGGCCGTGCGGCAAGCAAACCAGTGTTTTGTCTCGGCCAAACTAGATCACGATGCAATGAAACGCTCTCTGGAGTGCCTTCTTGGGCGTCATGACTTCGAAGCATTTAAGTCTTCTAATGCGGATAAAGTCAGTACAATTTGCCTCGTAGATCGTGCCGAATTATTGAATAAAGGTGAAGCTGAGCTTGAATTCTGGATTTCAGCGAATCACTTCGTTTACAATATGGTTCGCATTATTGTCGGGACGCTATTGGAAGTGGGACTCGGCAAGCGTGCCCCGACCGCCTTCTCTGAGGCTCTCGCGGGCAAGGACAGGCATCTGGCTGGACCCACAGCACCGCCCTGGGGGCTCTGTCTCTACTCAGTAGATTATCCAGCCGAATTTAGTTTGTTTCAAAGAGATTCGAAAATCGAAATCTCAAAAAGTCAGGAGAATGAGTCGTGAAAACCTTTGTGCCTAAAGTAGAAGATGTCCAGCGCGACTGGTACGTCGTTGACGCCGAAGGCCAGACACTGGGCAGGCTGGCGGTAAAGATTGCCAACGTATTGCGCGGCAAGCATAAGCCCATTTTTACTCCCCACATGGATTGCGGCGATTTTGTCGTTGTTCTTAATGCCGAAAAAGTTCAACTTTCAGGCAACAAGGAAGAAGCCAAACTTTATCGCCATCACTCCGGTTATCCGGGTGGTTTCAAAATCGAAACTGCACGTCACTTGAGAGCCCGTCGTCCGGAAGCAATTCTGGAGAAAGCAGTCAAGGGCATGCTGCCCCACTCAAGACTTGGTGCTCGTCAGTTCACCAAATTGAAAGTTTATACAGGTGCCGAGCATCCACACGCTGCTCAGAACCCCAAGAAATTGGAAATCAACTAATAAGGCGATTGTCGCCGAATGCATCAGCTAAAGAGATAAAGGAAAGAAATCGCGATGACAAGCGTAATTCAATATTACGGAACCGGCAGAAGGAAAACAGCAACTGCGCGCGTTCGCTTGATCCCTGGTACCGGCAAGGTCACCATCAACAACAGAACCATTGAAGATTATGTGGGCAACCGTCCCGGTCTGGCTCGCGAAATCGCATTGCCGTTCGAAACCGCTGATGCACAAGGTCGCTTCGACGTTATCGTTAACGTTTGCGGTGGTGGTATCGT
>JAIEPM010000630.1 GCA_019748395.1 Candidatus Obscuribacterales bacterium | reverse complement strand
CCAAGCTTGCTTAATTGTCAGCTGGACGGGCTTAAATAAGGCCTTAAGCCGAGTAGAAGCGCCAGCAAAGCAATGGTGATGAAGAAGCCTTCTATATTGATGAAGATGTCCCAGCGCCCCGAGCTTTCCAGCGGCGTCCAGCAATATCTGGCCAAACCGGCATATATAGAAGAGAGAATGACACAGAAAATTAGCTCTGAAGGCTCTTTGGTTTCGACATAATTGTCTTGCAGGTCGAGATTTTTAAATTCGTCGTCCGGCTCATCTTTCCTGCTTGTCGAAAGCGGCTCTTTTTCCGGCTCGCCCTTCAATCGTGGCGCCGCATCTTGCTCGCCCGCCGGGCTTTCTTTCTTTATCTCTTGTGGCTCGTTGGCCATTCTTTCCCTGACGGACGCTCCGGCCGGTCGTCCTCTGTCTATTCCTTACCACAATAGCCCAAAATCTTGATCACTGACAAGAGCCAAAAATTTCCATCTTGGCTTGCCTGGCGCGTTTTTGCTTGCTTTCCGGGGACTCGGGCTCTTCTCTGTCAAGGAGTTCCTGGTAAAAGCTCTGGTCGAAACTGCGGGTTTTAATCAGCACGGGCATCGGCACTGCATAACCAAGGACCAGGGCTTGTTGTTTGGGATCCATTTGCGAAAGCACTGTTCTCAATGTTTGACTGCCTGAAACGCCTGTAAAGACGGCATCTATGTCTTTGTCGTCGTTGAGCAGAGCCGTGACTCTTGTACCTAGCTGGCTCAAGATTTCAGGATCGATGCCGCTTGGTCTTTGATCGACTATTAAAAGCGTGACGAAGTATTTGCGCATTTCGCGGGCAATTATGCCGAAAATCGTTTGTTTTGCAAGTTGCGGCGATAGAAATTTGTGAGCTTCTTCGATCACGATCATCAACTTGCGCGGGGCTTGTGTTTTTTCAGGATTAGCCAGATGCTTTTCCGAAAGCCGCACATACTGCGCGTGCAAGCGGCGCGTGATGATGTTTGTGGCCAGCATGTAGGAAAGCAAATTGTTCTGTCTGCCGAACTCAAGCACGATGTGTTTGCCTGCTTGGATCTGCTGCAATATCTCATCGATATAATTTTGCTGAATTTTTGTTTTTAGATAAGAAGTCTTTTGAATAACTGTGTTCAAGCGCCGCTGCAAAGTTTTGATTGCTGTGGGATGGCCCTTGTAGTTTTCAGTGAATTCTTCTATTTCCGCAGACGACATTTCAAAGAGCAGTTGAATCCAGTTGCTGCCCAGTCTTTCTTTGACGATATATGCATTTTCAAGAGTTGCTTCCGAAAGCGCCAGTTCGGCTTTCAATAATTCCAGATCTTCAATTTCGATTTGATCAAGACCAATGTATAACTCGCGCGCGTCCGTGATGCCTCGCGCTTTTGAAGATTCGCTATCCAGGCTGTAAACAACGACATCCTTGGCAAATAGCTGTTTCAGCCCTTTGACACGGGGTTGGCTTTTGTTCTCGGACATGGCTTGCCAGCCGTATTCGTTGTGCATGTCGAAAACCAGAAGAGAAGCCAGATCCTTTTTGATGGTGCCGCATAAGAAAATGCGAGTCAAAAATGACTTGCCGGTGCCGGACTTGCCGAATATGCCGTTGGATCGTTCAATGAAGCGGCTCAGATCAAGGCAAATCGGCATTTCCATATTTATCGGCGTGCCGATATTGAAAAAAGGGCAGCTTTTGTCTGCTTTGTTTTCTTTTCCGAAAACCAGAGCGAAATCTGCTTCGCTGGCTTCAAACACCGATGAAAAATGAGCCGGGATCGTTTTAACAGGGCGCAACTCCTGGGCTTCGCCCTGTCTTTCCAGCATGAGCATGGGTTGAATTTTAACTGCGCCGTACATAGAAACACCGGACAAAACATCAAGCATGAAGCGGTCGTTATCCAGCGGGAAACTCAAAATTTGCGGGCTGTTGGTTGCCAGGCTCACATCGGTAAGCATGCTGAAAAATCTTGTGTTCTTGCCTTCAACTACAACAAAACGGCCGACTCTCAGATCTTCCACTGAGCTTTTGCGATCAAGGCGCATTTCCAGCCCGGCCGATAGAGAGCCCTGCGTAATCAGACCGAGAAATTGCGGCTTCTTCTTCAATTGTGACGAGCCTCTCAGTTTTCGGATTTGAATCCGAGCCGGCCTGCCATTTCTTTGACTGCAGCTTCTTTCTCTTCAGCTGTAAAAGTCAGTTCTTTGAGTGTAATGCTTTCGTCTGTGCCTTTGTATTCGACAAACTTATAACTGGTTGGTGCTTTGAGACTGCGCTCCAGGCGCAATAAATTGCCGCTTTCGGAAATCGCGCCGACAACTCCCCAGACCCCGTCCAGCGCTTTCACAATGTCATCGACAGTATGAGGCCATTGCGATCTGATTAGCGTCATAACGCTTTTCTGCCTCCACTTGTTCTAAAAGCCGGCTGAGCTGACGCCTTGCGTTTTGAACGTTGATTGAAAAAGAAATGTCCGGAGAGGGACTTGAACCCTCACGGTTGCCCATACGCCCCTCAAACGTACGCGTCTACCAATTCCGCCATCCG
>JAIEPM010000135.1 GCA_019748395.1 Candidatus Obscuribacterales bacterium | reverse complement strand
AATGCCCTGGTCCTTCCGACACCCATAGCCCAATTTTCTGAAAGTCGCTGTTTATCGCATTCGGCTGTGCCAGATGGTTTTCTATTTGTCTGACTGCAGCTGCAGCGTTTTCTAAAACAGCCTCGGCATACTTGCCCAAAACTTCTTGCTGCACAGCTTCCGACACTTCCGGCACATTTGTTATTTGCACATTTGCCTTCACCTGAGAATCAAATGGCGGTTTTTGCATCGACGGCGACAAACCAGGAAGCGGCTCCACAGCCTGCTTTGCCGGATGCTCATGTATTTTCGTATTGCCGGCGCCGGCGCTGCCGGCATCGTTCTTTTTTTCTTCTTCCGAATCGTAAAAACCAAATCTGTTAGCCTGAATCTGCGCCACCCGCTCGTTATACTCTGCCACTGTCTCGCCTTCCTTCAGCGCGATCATGTCCGGCTCAGATAGCGTTCTGTCGTTCTGGTGTGCCTGCTCAAACGCTTTGCCGTGTACTTCCTGATTCGGCTGCCCAGCAATAACGCCGCCCTCTTTGACGACTTCAGCTGTCTTTGTGATGCTCTTTTGCTCTGCCTGGTCGGCTGTTTTTTGAACTTCTGCCACGTCCAGGGGCCTCGTCTGTTTACTTTTCTCTAGTTTACTTTACGCTTGTCCTTTGCCTTTGAACCAAGCACCCCTTCGATCACAGCATCTTCTATCCGCTGCGCCTCTTTCTCTCTCACAACCCGCCTTCTTTCCACTTCCTTCTCACTGAGAATATTTCCGGTTTGCATCACTGTGATAATGTCGTCGGCATATGTTGTGGCAAGACTGGCATGATATCTGGTTCCGACTGCGTTAGTCAGAATCAGCAATAATGTCTCTGCCATCGCTTGTTGCGCGCTGCTCAAATTTGCCTCCATGTCTGAAAGCTGCTTCTTTAAGTCGGCTCCGCTGTTGTTGCTTCCTTGCCCGTCCAGGCTGCTCAGAATTTGCTCTCTGACAAACTCTGACAGGGTAGCGCCTTTGGCTTTTGCCATCTCCTGCAATTGCTCAATCTTCTCTTTAGGCAGCCTTACTGTTACAGTGCCTGTTTTCATGGCTTCTACCACCGCCCCCATGGATCACGCTTGAACGGGTCGTCTCTGTCTCGCTCTTGCTCTTTGCGCTTTTTCTCTTCCTGCTCTTTTTCTTTCGCCTTCTTGGTCTCTTCTATTGCTTTGTCAATCTTCTCTTTCTGCTCCAATTCCTTGTTCCTGTCGCGTTTTTTCTCTGGTCCAAGCCCGGTCATTTTGTCAAACTCGTCCCAGTCCCGCGATTTCTCTTCAATGCCTCCCTTTGCCTTCTCGAGGTCTTGCCGCTGCTCTTTCAAGTAATCGCGGTTTCTGTCATCCAGTGGTATCGATCGCACGAGCTCCGACGCGATCGATGCTTCTACCATAAAGAGGCCTATCACCGGATTCCTCATCAGGTCTTGCTGTAACGGGTCTATTGCACGCTGCCCGGCTGCATAACTTTTCTCGTCGCGTGCAAATTTTGCCTTCTCAATTTCTACTTGCTTTTCTATCGCTCCTGACCATCGCTGCCTGTCTTTGTTTTCTATCCACCCGCGCAGGTTTTGGTAGTCCTCGATGGGCAATTTCTCTTTGCTTTCCCTCAGCTTCGCTGACAGCCCGGTTAGCTTCTCGTAGCTGTCGTCTTTGCTGTACTTCTCTCCTTTGTGCTCGAAATAGTCTCTTTCTTTTTCTTCTCTTTCCTGCTTCTTCTCAGGCTCTCGGTCGCCATACTTCTCTTTGTCCTTAATCCAGCCGACTAACTTCTTGTACTCGTCTTTGCCTATTCGGTCCTCGTAGCTGTCCCAGAGATGCCGATTAAGCTCTCTGAGTTCAGCCAGACTGTCAGCCTTTGACCACTGGCGCCCGGCTGCCTCTATCGTGTCCTGGTGATATGGCTTTTCTTCTCTTTCCTTTTCGCCGCGCTCTTTTTCTTTCCGCCTTTCTTCTCGATCCAGCTCCTGCTTTTCCTTCCATTCTTTGTACGGCTCAAGCTGCTCTCTGACCATCTTCCGATTCATCCAGGGCAATTCCAGACCTTCCCTGATGCGCTCCGCTTTCTCTAATTCGCGCTCTTGCTTTCGTGCCTCCAGGCGCTCTTTTTCTCTGCGCTCTCGGTCGCCCCTGGACCTCTCCAATTCTCTTGGATGGTGCCTCTCTAGAAACCTGTCTCCAAACTCTTTAACCTTGTCTATGTCCTTCAAATCAATCTTCACTTCTGTCCCGTGCCGGTCTCTACCCAAGACCACAACATGGATGTGATGGTGCTCGGTGTTGTCGTGCTTCACTGCAAACCATTCCAGGTCACGTCCCATTTCCTGGCTCAAGTTGATCATCACATCTCTGGTAAATGCTTTTTTGTCCGCCGGGTTTATTTCCGGTGCCAAGGTCAGCTTGTGCACAATCACCCGGCTGCCGCCTAACTCCTTTATTGCTTCTCTCATTTCTGCCGGGTCGCAACTGTCTTCTCTTTCGTTGAACATTTCACGCCCGCCCTGCTCTCG
>JAIEPM010000024.1 GCA_019748395.1 Candidatus Obscuribacterales bacterium | reverse complement strand
GGCATCGGCGGCAGCCTCGGGCGAGCGAAAGAATCGCTTGAGCAACTCAGAGTTCCTGCAAAGCAAAAATCGAAAACCAGCAATACTTTAATTGCCAGAGATCCACGATTTGAATTTTCCAGAAACTGGATTCCTTTGCTCGAATCACCAGCATCTCGGCACAAAGACGAAACCGACTCGAACGGCAGGCACATTGCAAAGGTAGAACACTGGGATTTTGCAAAGAAGGCCAAGTCAACTCTCTTCATGCCTACTGAAGATGCGGTTTTCAAACTTAGTCATAATCAGATCAGTCTTGAGTCGGGTGCCGTACTTGTAAGAGCGGAAAAGGAGGCTGCGCTGGTTCATTCAAAAATCAGCGGTCATCCGTTTTCAGTTAGAGTAGCTGCCGGAGCACTTGCTCTCATTTCAAATGTAGACGGCAAGCCATTTGTAATAAATCTCACAGATCGTTGTTGCGGCGCAGTTGTAGCAACTCTTCCCGGGTCCGAAGGTCAGCGTAAATTGTCCCTGGCTGTCGGAGAAATTATTGAGCTTTTTGAGGAGCATGAAGAACCATTTTCCACTTACATCTCCTCCAAAATTATTGCCAATGAAAAGCTGCACCTGACTACGAAATTACAGCTGGGCAAGTGCCACTATACGAGCGCCATGCGCCGCTACAATCTTGACCGAGCTCTTGAAAAAACAGACATGGACCGCGTGCTAAAAACCGCGGCTGCAATGGTCTATGTAAATCCGATTCGAAAGTAAGTTTTCAAGATCATTAACAACTCAAATAATTAGACCTGAGATCTAATCGCACAGTCTGGGTTGCTGGACATTTTTTGGATAAATGCTTATAACAGCATTTGTCCATTCAGGCATACTTTGATTCCGCATTCGATACTCAAGGCAAATCTCAAAATGAACGACAAAACAGAAGCCAAGCGTGTGCTTATCTTATCGGCTTCGATTGGAACCGGTCACGTACGAGCGGGAGACGCAATCAAAGAGGCCTTAACCGCCATCGAGCCGGAGGTACGGGTAAGACATGAAGATGCACTTGAATTTGCCAATCCTCCTTTTCGCAAGCTCTGGAAGAAAAGTTATAGTGACCTCGTAAACAATGCACCTGAGCTCCTGGGATTGCTTTATGATCACGCCGAGAGAGTCTGGCCAAAAGACGATCATGGACTTGCGATCGAACGCTGGAACTCAGGCTCATTAATTAAACTGGCAACCAGTTATCAGCCTGATGTTGTGGTCTGCACTCATCCTATGCCTGCTGATATGATTTCATGGCTGCTTTGCAAAAACCGAATCGCAGCTCAACATGCCATTGTTCTGACTGACTTTGACAGCAATCCGATGTGGCTATGCCAGCATTATTCGCATTACTTCGTGGCCCTGGATGAAACCCTGGAACATCTATGTCATATTGGATATGACCGTGAGCGAATCACCGTTTCAGGCATACCGGTAGACCCACTTTTCGCACAAAAAAAAGATAAGCAGACAATGCTCAAGAAGCATGGACTTGCGCCGGACAGAGATACATTACTGCTTTCAGCAGGCGGGCTGGGAATGGGTCCTGTCGAACCTATCTTATCCAGCCTAATGCAACTTAAAAGTGAGGTTCAGATTGTAGCTGTCTGCGGTCAAAACCAGGAATTGAAAGCAAGGCTTGAATCACTTGCCAAAAAGCATTTTGCAGAATCAAATACCGTGGTCAAAATTCTGGGCTTTAGCAAAGAAATGGACGAGCTTATGACAGCGGCGGATTTGATAGTCGGAAAACCGGGGGGACTGACGCTCTCCGAAGCAATGGTGAAAGGGCTTCCTTTTGTGATTGTGAATCCAGTCCCCGGACAGGAAGAGCGAAACTCAGATCATCTGCTGGAAGCCGGAGCCGCCATTCGCTGCAACACCGTCGGTGCTCTAGGATTCAAAATTGATAGCCTGCTCCAGGACCGTGCAAGACTGCAATACATGAAACAAAACGCGCTTAACTTTGCTCACCCCGATGCAGCCAATATAATCGTCCACAAAGTCCGAGCGCTCTCTGAACTGAAAACAAAATCAGCCGTGCATCCAATAAATCACAAGTGCGAAAACATCTTCGGCTTACCGAAACTTACAAACAGAAATTGAATCCGGTAAGAGATCACTTAGAAAGGAAACCAACTCTTAGGCTCATCGTTGATCTTGCGAGAAGCCGCTGTAGTTGCCGTGTGCACCGACTGCTACTTGCAAGCAAGCAGCCATCTTGAGCAGTTTGGCGGTTAGTTCTTTGTTTTCGGCATCCTTGCTGCCTGCAACTGCGCTCAGAACAGGCGAGCTGGCCATGAGTGTGATAATTGAGATTTCCGAAGTTGCAAGGGTGCTTGTTGTGAGATTGAAGTGCTGGACACGGCGGCGGCCGACGGCATCGCGTTTATATGTGGCAAGAATTGCTTCCTTATCGCGGCTGAGGATAGATTCTTGACCAGCGCCAATCTTCACATGGCGATCACCAACAAACTGGCTTATTGAG
>JAIEPM010000333.1 GCA_019748395.1 Candidatus Obscuribacterales bacterium | reverse complement strand
TGATCATGGTAGGACCGCCCCAGGCAATACCGAGGATTTCCATGCCGTTTGCGATGATGTTGAGCAATGCTTCTAAGTTTGCGAGGTTGTTTACACGCACCGTACCTGCGGTGTTGACACCCTGAATGACTGTGGCGTCAGAGCCTTGCGGTCCGATTGTACCGTTGGTGGCACCCTGCAACATCGGAGCGGCAGCGCTTCCGCCTTGCTGTGTTTGCGAGCCTGTGTAATTTCCAGTGTTCTGATTCTGCATGCCTGTAGCTGCGGTGGAATCGAATGCATCTTGTGCAAGAGCCGGTCCGGCGAGGGTGAGAACTACTGCAGATGCCATAGTAAGTTTGGCGATATTCTTGATCATATTAGTGATACTCCTGCGAAAGGCGAAAGCGATGCTGAATCTGCTTGTGTGGTGTGATGAGGAAGCCGCTTTATTAGTAAGAAACAGGAAGAACGTCTGTCTGTCGCTTGACGCCCAACGCACTATTTCATGGTCGGTACATTACAGTAAATGCCCGCAGTAGTCAAGATCAGAATCTTGCCGCTTTTTATCATCAAACTCAATCGCTCACACTCAAGTCTGGACTGCATTTCCAGGCCTCGCACCGAAGGAAGATCGCCTAGATCCGAATCTCTAAAATCTCAAATTTCAAGAAATCATGACTTAAGTCATGCGGTATACACGTATTCGCGTATAAGCCTGGAGAAAGGCTTCCAGCCACTTTGAAAAAACGACCGGGCAGCTGATCAGATCTATATGAATGACTACTGAATGGCCAGAATCCGCCGAGCCCGGCTCGGGTACTGCAAAAGCAACTCAAGAGTGCTGGCAGCATAAGGTCCTAGCATGATTTCACCCATCTGCGTTTCTATATGCTTGAGAGTCGACACCACATCAATCAAGCTCACTTTCGGTGCTTTACGAGCCTTGGCCATGCCTCTGGCATGAAGCCGAATCAGAGCATAAGCCAGAATCATATGATGAAATCCGGTGATCAGACTGAGATGACCAAAACCGGAGCCGAAATATTTCTTGCCGAAGATAAGCGAATACAAATACCGAAAAAGCATATCGTCTACTTCCAGGTCATCATCAGGGAAAGGATACTCAGCCAGCTGATCGATTGCGTAAACTTCGCCGGGAAATTCAAAAACCGTGCTGCCGTTAAACCATACGCCAAGCCAGAATTTAGGCACATTGAAATGAGCTCTGTAAAATCGCTTCGGAAAATACATACGATGAAAAGCGGCAAGCAAATGCTTATCGAGCTTATTGAGAGAAAGCCCGGCACGATTATGCTCGGCCGAAGCTGACGCCTCCGGCGACTTGCCGGCGTTGGCAGTACTGGCACCGCGAGGAGTTTTTGCCATCTCTGCAGCAAGATAATCACAGCAAGCCGACAATCGTTCTTTCAAGCTCTTGCTTTTCTCAGCCAATAGTCCCAGCAAGACCGACTCATGCTGCATGTATTGCTCCCAGCTCAGAGGCTGTTCAACAGAGAGTTGAATCTTGGACCAGTCGGCTTTGTACTCGGGATGAAGTCTTTTGAACTCGCTGAATTTTTTGTTGATCGTGTCACGCTGTTCAAGTAGCGGTGTGCCTTGATTATAAAGAACCGCCATGCTCACAAAACTGACAGTGGCATAAACACCGCTGGGTGTCTCGGTGAAAGCATATGGAAATTGCTGACAGATTGTCGGCTTGAAAGTCCCGCCTTTTTGACCGTGAATGAAACAAAGCTTGTCCACAAGAAAGGGACAGGTATCATCGCTTGAAACAATTCGATGAGTGTATGCCGTTCCGGCTTTCTCATGGGGCTTCAGCTCCCGAAACATTTTGCGTCCCTTATACTCGGAGCGCAACTCTCCCCAGTCCACCGAAGAGACTCTTTTGTAGTCTTCCTCATCCATGTTGACGGACCAGCCGCTGCAGCAAACGCCGCAGCCCTGACAGTCGTAGTTAATTCCTTCAGGAATGTGGATTTCATCGGTGTTTGACATATTTATTCCGATCTTCAATGAGCTTAGTAAAGGCGGCGGCTATGAATTTTATGCCACCACAAAGCGATTATATCCAAAACAAATTAAATCCGAGCCCTGATATACCGGCAAAACATCCCAAGAGTATATGATCGCCAGGTTTGCCGAAAGAGGTTCAAAAGGTGAAATACCGAATTTCCAGGCGCCGCTTCACACAAATCGCCATCGCAAACGCCAGTTTGTATGCAGTTCTCAGACTCGATCAGAAAGCTCAAGCTCAGAAGCCTGCATTCGCTACAACTGCAGCCGCGATTCCAAGAGGACAGGGTATGAATTTAGACCTTGAAGTCAACGGCAAGAAACATAAGCTTGAGGACGTCGACCCGCGTACAACATTACTTGACTTGCTGAGAAATCATCTTGATTTGACGGGCAGCAAAAAAGGCTGCGACCACGGTCAGTGTGGAGCCTGCACTGTTATCGTCGACGGCATGCGCATAAATTCCTGCCTGGCACTGGCTATTATGCAAGACGGC
>JAIEPM010000061.1 GCA_019748395.1 Candidatus Obscuribacterales bacterium | reverse complement strand
TGTGGCGATATCAATGACTTCAGGCGGCGGCGCCTGGGATAACGCCAAGAAATATATCGAAGAAGGACATCATGGCGGAAAAGGCTCAGATGCCCACAAGGCTGCTGTCACCGGCGATACTGTAGGCGACCCCTACAAAGATACAGCCGGTCCGGCAATCAACCCGATGATCAAAATCCTCAACATCGTTGCTCTGCTTCTGGTTGCTTACCTCGTCAAATAAGGTAACAGGCGATGCAGATTCGCGCCGCTAACCGTCAAGATGAGCCGATTCTTCGAACCATAATCTTTCAAGCACTGGAAGAGCATGGCTTGAAGGCTGATCTTGAAGGGCGGGACCGAGACCTCAGAAATGTTGAATACAACTATTTCTGGTTCGATGGTTTATGCCTGGTTGCCGAGCGTGATGGACAACTGATTGGAGTACTTGCAGCACGCAAGAGCGAAAAGGACGACAATGTTCTCGAGCTCTTGCGTCTTGCTGTGACTCCCGGCGCAAGACAGCGCGGCGTGGCAAAGGCGCTTGTCAAAACTATGCTCTTTTTTGCAGCCAACATGGAATACAAGCTGGTGAAATTTGCTTTTCCAGCCGGGCAAGAGTCTTTCATCCCTGAAGAGATAATGACAAAGCTCGGTTTTCAGAAAGACTCAGACGGCAGCTGGATAATCAGCGGCATTAGGCTAGATAAATAGCTTTTCGAAGCCCATGGCTAATATAGAACTAAAAGGAAGGGGGACTTTTGTCCCCCTTCGATTCTTTTTGATTCTTGAATTTAGCTTTCGGCTAATTACTTGCTCTGGCGAGCGCGCAGGAATTCCGGAATATCGAGGATATCGGAAGCCAGTTTCTTGAATTCGCTGGTGCTGGCGCTTTTGCTGCTTGCTGTAGTTTCGCTGGGAGCTTCTTTCGCAGCGGCAGCTTGCTTGTGGCTAGCGGCCGTGCGCATCGGCTTTGGGGTGTCTTGCGAGACCATGTCGAAGCCTGTGGCGATAACTGTAATGAGTACTTCGCCGTGGACGCGTTCGTCGATAATGGCGCCGAAGATGATGTTGGCTTCTTCGGAAACACTGGCGTAAACAACGTTGGCTGCTTCCTGTACTTCATGCAATGTCAGGTCCGGTCCGCCGGTGACGGTGAAGATGACGCCGGAAGCGCCGTCGATAGTTGTTTCGAGCAATGGGCTGTTGATTGCATTGCGTGCAGCTTCCATTGCTCTGCCTTCGCCTGTGGCCTTGCCCACGCCCATGAGAGCTGAGCCGGCTGTTTGCATAATGGCTTTGACGTCGGCAAAGTCGACGTTGATCAAACCGGGAACGGTGATGATGTCGGAGATTGCTTGTACACCTTGCATCAAAACTTTATCGGCTTCAACAAATGCATCTTGCATGGAAGCGCGATGATCAACAACTTCGAGCAAACGCTGGTTAGGAATAGTGATAAGTGTATCGACACGTTCTTTGACTTGCTCGATACCCATTTCAGCCTGGTTGCTGCGACGCTTACCTTCGAAAAGGAAAGGTTTGGTGACCACGCCTACAGTCAGAGCGCCCATTTCTTTGGCAACTTCGGCAACGATAGGTGCTGCACCGGTGCCGGTGCCGCCGCCCATACCGGCTGCGATGAAGACCATGTCTGCTCCGGCCAGTGCATTGGCGATTTCTTCGCGGCTTTCTTCAGCTGCTTTTTCACCGATGGTCGGGTTGCCGCCGGCACCCAGTCCGCGGGTGAGCTTGACGCCAATTTGAATTCTGTTTTTGGCAGAAGAAAGTTCAAGTGCCTGCGCATCTGTGTTGCAGGTCCAGAACTCAATACCGTTGAGTCCTGCTGCGATCATGCGATTGACAGCGTTGGATCCAGCGCCGCCAACGCCGACGACCTTGATGTTGGCCTTGGACATTTCTCTGGACTTGTCGTTCTTATCGGTTCGCTCCGCCACGGTTTTTAAACCTCATGATGTAATACAAAGAATAGGGTGCTCAGAGGCTGAGAACAGCCATAATAGCGCGAACTCATAAGATGGCTTGAGTTCTTATCTGCTTAATCGTATGGCCTCCAGCTGCCATTTGCAAGGGATGAAGGCTCTCTGGTTGTTAAGAATCCGCTAGTGAAGCAGAATCCTGTACAGCCTTTAGATATATAGTCAGTATCTTGGCTGCCCACGGACATCTTCGGATTTCCGGCTGGAAATTAGAAAAATGCCATTGTAACCAGATTGTTATTTGCCGGTTTTTGAGCCGGAGTTTGATTGAAACTTTTTAAGTGAAGACTTGAACTGAACATTATCAGGCTCCAGCGCAATGGCTTGCTGCTCGGATTTGATAGCTGCTGCAAAATCATTCTTGGCGGCCATAACAACAGCCTGCAAGTGATAGGCCATCGCATATCGAGGGTCTATTTCAACGGCTTTTTCCAGCTCTTTTTCAGCTTCGTTCAGTTTGTCTTGATGCAAATAGGCATAGCCCAGATAGTAGTGGGCATCGGCATCTTTGGGATTCAATTCAATTGCTTTTT
>JAIEPM010000570.1 GCA_019748395.1 Candidatus Obscuribacterales bacterium | reverse complement strand
CAGCAACGCTGCGGCTGAGGCGCCTCCGGTCTGGATAAACGCCTGTTGCACCTAGCCCGGGTGTCCGTCGCGCAACCGCGCCAGTCGTCAACAGCAAGCTTCCATGGTGCATGCCCCCAGAGGGCGCCCGCACCTATTGCCTTTGGGTGTAGCCAAGAGGCAATCTGGAGTAGCAATTCTCATACCCATCCATCTGCGAGCTACCCGAAACAGCCATTCAGCCATAAGCCGATTCCAAATTCAGTCTTCCGACGAGTGGAGGGATCTGCTTTTTGCCGCTGCTTCTGCTCGCTCAAAAACCGGAGGGACCTACTTTTCTTCAAAGCAACGAATACCGGGACGTTTAGAATGTCCCTGGAAGGAGAACCGTTATGAACAACTCAGAAAGCGGCACGCTCAATCGCCTGAAAGGCATCGACGTGTCGCATCATCAAGGCATCATTGACTGGAAGAAGGTCAAAGAAGCCGGCTTCGACTTCGTGTTCGTGAAAGCGACCGAAGGTGGTGACTTCGTCGACGAGTCTTTCGCGCGTAACCGCAAGGGTGCACGCGAGGCTGGTTTGGCGGTAGGTTACTATCACTTCTTCCGCCCAAGCACCTCTGTCGACTTGCAGGTCGCCAACTTCCTGCGCTCCGTCGGAGCGCTCGAAACTGATGCGCTCTGCCCTGTGCTCGACTGCGAGGACCCCAAGCTCTGGCTGAACTACAGCGTCAAAGAGCGGGTTCGGATGATTGTCGCCTGGTGCAGCAAAGTCCAGCGCGCGCTTGGCGTCACACCGATCATCTACGGCAGCCCGAACTTCTTCGACACAGTTCTGGAAAATGCTCCGGAACTGGCGAACTACAGGCTCTGGATTGCCAACTACAACGTCGCCGAACCGACGCTGCCCAAACCCTGGACTTCCTGGAGCTTCTGGCAGAACTCGGAGAACGGCACTGTTCCTGGTGTCAGCACCGACGTCGACACCAACGTCTACAACGGCGGCGACCTGACCAAGGCGCGTGCAAAACGCGGCGCCGACGAGGACGACGATGGAACAGGCTCGATCTGGTTCCGGATCTTCTGCTGGGCTGTCGGCATCCTCTACCTCTTCGGTATGGCCACAGTCATTTACGAACACTTCTGCCGCTGAAGCCCGGTCTTAGACGGGAAGCAGCCAGATAAGGCCCTCAGTACAACCGGCAGCCTCTGAGCCGACCGGTAGGCACTGAAGCGCCCACAGCGCTCTGCTCTTGCAGCAGGAGCGTCGTTCAGAACTTTGTTTATCACGGGCGGCCCGCAGCAGCTATCTGCTGCGGGCAATGCCCACCACGAAACCTTTTGTCCGCAGAAGGCAGACCGCTGCCGACTGTCGACTGGAACACTCTCATGAATACGCCCAATGCTGAAAGCTCAGGAAAACCCCTTTCCAGGCTGCTTCTTTTCTTCGGTCTGGCATACTTCTGCCAGCACTTTGGACAGGCAGGACTGATCAATCAGCCCCTGACCTATTACTTCAAGGAGGTCCTGCACTACGGTGCCGACCAGATCGCGGCATTCTTCGCGATCATGACCATGCCCTGGGTGATCAAGCCTCTTTACGGGCTGATCTCGGACAGCCTGCCCCTGGGCGGCTACCGGCGCAAAAGCTATCTCTTGCTCCTGAACCTGGCGGCAGCGCTCGGCTTCATGAGCATCTG
The DNA here is from genome assembly GCA_019748395.1 of Candidatus Obscuribacterales bacterium. Classification (GTDB taxonomy): domain Bacteria; phylum Cyanobacteriota; class Vampirovibrionia; order Obscuribacterales; family Obscuribacteraceae; genus JAIEPM01. The sequence goes on along the minus strand of JAIEPM010000570.1, from coordinate 824 downwards.
CGGCTTCGGCGACACTGCCACGATTCGCATGGCGCTCCTTTTGACGTCCTTCTGCACCGCGTTCTCGGACGTGGCGATCGATGGACTGATGGTCGAGTTCGGCAAGAAAACAGGAAAAACTGCGCAGTTCCAGTCCATGCAATGGGTCTGGTTCAACGGCGCCATGATTCTCTCGAGTCTGGCCGGAGGTCTTTTCACCCAGTTCCTGCCCGCCGAATCGGCTTTCAAAGTCGCAGCAGCTGTGACCGCCGCTTTCCCCCTGGCAGTGGTAGTCGCAACCTGGTTCCTCGTCAAGGAAGAGAAAAGCAAGATCGAGCTCGGCTTCATCAAAGAAAGCAGCCTGGCCTTTGCTGCTGCAATCCGCGCCCGCTCACCCCGGCAGTTCGCCAGGGTCAGCTTCGACCTCCTCGGCAAAGGCTGGACCGGATTCAAAGGCATTCTCAAGCTCAAGACCCTCTGGATTGTCGCCGGCTTCATCGCCTTCTGGCAGTTCAGTCCGTCTTTCGGTACGCCGTTCTACGTGCACATGACCGACAACCTGAAGTTCTCTCAAGGCTTCATCGGTACGCTCAACGCTATCTCTTCGGTGGCAGCGGTGATCGGCGCACTGGTCTTCAACCGATATCTGGCAGAGCGCTACAGCACCAAAACCCTGCTCTACTGGAGCGCAGTGCTTGGTGTAATCGGCACGCTGGCTTATATCCTGATGATCGACCCCGCCACCACCGGCAATGCAGTGACCGCGATTCTGCTGAACGGGATTTTCGGTATCACTGCCCAGATTTCGATTCTGACGATTCTGAATCTGGCTGCGCAATCGTGCC